>NZ_AOHQ01000138.1:0-352651 GCF_000416385.1 Mycobacterium sp. VKM Ac-1816D | reverse complement strand
GTGGTCACCGACTGTGAGGGTCGCCGGTTGACCGGGGCGTCGCTGGCCCGCCCGCCGACCGGGCCACCACCGGATGTGCCCCCGTGCCGCGGTCCGAAGGGGGAGCGCGCCCAATGGATGTGGTACACACCCTTCGAACCCGAACCGCCACCGGGCACGGATAACTAGCCGCTGTCACTATCCTCGCGGATGTTGGCAATCTCGCCACTGGCGTGTGCGTGTCGGTGACGGCACGCTGGGAGCAGAAACATCCATCCCGCCGTGTCGCGCACCGACGATGAGGAACACCGCCAATGCCGAATTCGATGAAAGCTGTTGTGCTGACGCGGTTCGGAGGTCCCGAGGTGCCGTGGGAGGACAACTATGCACCCATCAACTGAGCCCTCACCTGACGAACCCCAGTCCGCCGCGGAGTGTGAGTTCGCGGCCAGGGTTCTCCAGGAGCTGCTTCATCGGATTGAGGTCCGCAACGCTAACGCCGATGCCCATCCCGGGCCTGGGCGGTATCTATTCTTGGTGTCCCACGCGTGGACGGATGCTTCGTCAATTCGGCTGGTCTACATCACGCCCGCCTCGGATCGCACCTGGGGCTTGGCGCGCGACACCCGAAGGTCACTCATCGACCCAGGTCCTTGGGCCGAGGACGACAACGCGGCGCTGTACTACTACCTGCTGGATCTGGAGGAGGATTGGCCAGGCGCAGAATCTCGGGAGCCCTGCGAAGATGACGATTTGATCTGGTGGCGCGGATACCCGCTCACGCATCTGCCGGGCCGCCTCTCTGAGCTTCCCGCGAACCATCGCTATGCACCGCCGCCTCGCAGCTTGGCGGGCTGCCGAAATCGCAGCCCGCCTCGGGGTGTCCTTCGCGACGGCCTACCGCGAGCTTGCGATGACGTGGGACAGCACCTCACGTCGTTGCTCCATCAAGTATGCCGCTCAGCGCAGCGTGGGCGGCCTTGAGTATTTCGATGCCAGCTTGACTCGGCCTGGCCAGGCCATCTTCGACGAGGCGGCTGGCAACCACCCGCTTTCCCGGCAGCGGGTGTCCCTCGGCCTTGGCCCAATTGCCTATGATCTTCGGCCACAATGACGTTGTGTCCACAGGGAGGTCGGGAATGTCTTCGGCAGTGACCCTTTTGGCACCCGCGGCCTCGTTGATAAGCATCACCACAGCCTGTTTGTACGCGTCTGGGTCCAACAGATTCTCAATGGTCAGCGCTCCAAGTGTGACGATGCGATTCGCTGGAACACCAGCTTCAATGAGTGCATCCCGCAAGTCGCTACCGCCCCCATCGCCGTCGACCAAGAACGCAACCCGGGCACCTTCGAGGTCAAGTTCTGGGTACATCGAGACAGGCACTTCGGAAAGCCCCGGCGCTACTTGGTAATCGAGGTCCGCGGCATCGATTGCCGTCTTGATCAGCGTCGGCAACATGAGCATCTCTGTTGCCCCCTCGGCGAGCACGACCTTGCGTGCTGCCGAGAACGCTGCTGCTCCAGCACCCATCGCGAGCATCAACGGTGTGTATCCAGCCCCTTTCGTCCAGAAGCTGCCCTCGATCACACTCCGTTGTCCGTTGTCGGGATCGGGAGCAACGGCGCGGATATTCGTTCCCAGATCGGGCGGTAGACAAGCTGGCGAATGGGTCGTATAGATGATTTTCGCTGCCCGAGTCTGGGTCATGAACTCGTTTACTAAGTCGGCCTGAGCGTCGATGTGGAGGTGGGTCTCAGCTTCGTCGATCAAGAGAATCGGAGGCACCGCCTGCCCCTTGGTAGTCAGGAACGCCACCAGTGCTACAAACATCTGCAATCCTGCGCTGCGTTCGTGGAACTGCGTGATCGTGCGCCCGTCCTGCTTGATCCGGACTTCTAAGCTGAAACCGTTGATCTTCAGGTGCACCGATACCTTTGACTGGTTCCATGTCTGCTCAAACTTCTTCTGTAGGGTCTGGTTTGCTTGGTCGATCAAGGTCTCACGAGCTCCTTCCTCCCCGTTGTTGATCGATCTCCAAAGCTCGGCGACTGGGAGCTCGGCAATCGCGGCGATGTTTCCTAACGCAGCCGGTGGTTTGTCGACGTTCTCGTCGGTCAGCTCGTAACTCGGGGCCAGAAACCTGTGCTCATCGGAGAACATAAGGATCTCCGGCGAACGGTTGTAAAGAATGGTGGTGACCTGCTCCGTAGGGTCGGTCCGGCCGATCCATTCTTGAACGAGTTCCAATGCGTTCCGGATATCTCCTCCCAGGCCGTATTCGTCGAATTTCTCAATCCACCTGCTTGCGCCAAATTCGCTGGCCTGGCTCTGTATGTTGGACGTGTCATTTAGATCCAGCGCGCCTAGTGCATCTCTCAAGCGGCGAGCGAACGTGGCGCGCTCGTCGCTAATCTCCTGCGAATCGTCGTCCTCTGGCGTGTCAGGTTCCAGATCCGCGATGGCAGCAGTCGTTCCCGCAGACTTAAGAGCCTCAAATGCGGAAACGAGAGTGAACAGATTCTTTCTGGGGCGCGGAATGACCTCGGTACGAATATCACCCGGTCCAGCAGTCCGGGAGAGCCAGAGATCAGTTGGTGCCTCGTTCAGGTCGAGATGGGCAGTGGCGGCCTGATCGTTCTCATTCAGCCGATATTGAACTCGCACCACGACGTGATCGTCAGGGATTCCGCCGGGAAGGCTCCTCGACCGCTCCACAACGGTGAGCGACTGGCCGCTGTCGATGTAGGCGAGCGCCTTCAGGAGCGTTGTTTTGCCAGCCTCATTGGGGCCGACGATGGCGACCACCTTATGGTCGAGATTGATCTGGGCGTTAGCAAGGCGTCCGAAGCCGCTGAACTCCGCTTTCGTTAGTCGCACGTATTCCCCTCCGATTCGACCGCCCGCAGCATATTGCTAAGCCGGGTTCCAGCCGCGCAAGAATCCCAAAATTGTCGCGCCTGTCGCCTATGCCGGCCAACTACCTCCGCGCGAAACCTACCGCGTGATATCCGCGAACCGGAACGTGTGCTCTCATGCTGGCGAGCTACTGTGACCCCATGACTCACGGCTGGCCAGCGGGTGCTCACCACGTCGCGTATGAAAAGCTGCCTGACGTGCTATTGAATGCGTCGTCCCAACACGCACGCCTGGTGCACGAACTGTATCCCGGCTAAACCAGCTGGGATGCACAACGCGTGGCGATTTCGATCGGAACCGCTGTCGAGCTCCTTCTTAAAGATGTCATAGCGCTCCAGAGTTTTCAGCTGCTTCCCGACAATTACAGGATCGAGACAGCAATGACACTGGACGGGAAAGGCGTCGCAGTCGATTACCTGCCTCAGCTCACCACAGTTGCAGGGACGGCCGCCATCGAGCGATTAAGCAAGGCGAGCGAGCTGCAGTTGAAAAAGGAAGAATTCGAGCTGGCTTTCCGGGTACGCAACTCTGCGATTCATCTTGGCGTGGCATCGACGCAGGCCAACAGGGCCGCGTTCAAGCAGATGGTTCTATTCATTGACAGTTTGTTTACGCACTTGGGCGTCGAAGCTTCGGCAAGGATTGAGTATTGGGGCGGTGAGGAGGCAGAGAAGTTCGTCCGCGCGATTGTCGATGAAGCCATCACCGAAGCAAAGGCCCGGTATGTACAACTACTGCGTCGAGCAAAGGACGACTATCAGACCCTCACGAAGAGCCTCGTCGAAGCAGGCAAAGCTGAGGTCATCAAGCAGTTTGCGGACGTACCTCCGACGATGAACTCACGTTCCGAGGAAGCAATTTCGCACCTCTGCCCGGCTTGCGAAAACATGGGCTGGGTCGTTTACGAGATCCATCGCGGCATACCGACGGTCGAATACCTGGACGAGGAGTTCGGTAGTCGGCAAGGAGATGCATTCGTCGAACGGGAGGGTGTTGCCCGTCGGTTCGAGTGCGGGGTGTGTCGACTGAAGCTGGACCGCCGGGAGTACCTAATCGAAGCCGCAGTGACTCTGCACATAGAGTTGGAGCCAGATGATGCCACGCAAGACGAGCTCGATGAGTACGAGGCCGGGTTAGTCGATGCGCACATCGACTTCATGATCGATGTGGCGCGCGGAAAGTAGTAGAACGGAACTCGTGCCGTAGCCGCGAAGCTGGGCAGCCAGCTAACACGCGAGTCTGTTAGGGATACCGATAAGTCGCCCGGTCCGAGCTAAGGTGCCGACGGCCATCCGCCCGACGGGAGTTGACTGTTCTGGCTCCCACTCGCTGAGGTGACGAGAATCCCCAGTGTGCTCGCGGGGAGGTCCTACCTCTGCACGCGAGACTGGACGGCTTTGGCGGCGAATGCTCGTCGCACCTGAAGATTGGAGACATTCCGCGGCCTCGCATCCCTAGCGACGCCGCACTACAAGTGAGCCAGAAGCGGAAGCCCCATGACAATTTCGTCCGTCGATAGCTCTAGCCAACTGTCCCTCATAGTGCAAGAGGTGTGTGCTTCACCGGAGCGCCCTCGCCGCGGGGTAGGCAAAAACTGGATGTTCGCGCGGGAGGATGAGGATGTCGGTCGAAGCAAATGCGCCTGACCGAATGTGAAGCCGGCGCGTCGGTGGCCCGTCTTCTTGCATGCGATTCTCATCGCGAATCCCGGAGTCGGTTGATCACGAATCTGGTTTGGCGCCCGTGGGTTTTCCCGCGTGCGGTGCTTCTGTAGGCGGGCATGACGGGCTATTCTCATGGGGAACTTCCGGTTGAGCGATCGGGTCTTTCTCAAGAGTGAGCATCACGCGGCGTTGCCGCCTCCGTGTCGGGTTGCACTCTCCCGCTCGAAGATCTATCGCAGAACCTCATCGCGTCGATACACGACCCGGCAGCCCAATGTGAAGCTCGCCGGACCGATGTCCGAATGACGCCAGTACCTCGAAGTCCCAACCGGCACACCGGTCAATTCCGATACCTGTTTGGCTCCATGCAGTTCCATCAATTCCTCGTGGATTGAATTTCTTCGTGCTGACCCACCAGTGAATCGCGAAGGTTCCTGACGTCCACCACCTGAAGCGCATTCGCTTACAACTGGTAGCGGAGCTGACAGCTGCGCGAGAAAAGGTGTCCGGCGGTCACAGTGGTCAGCAGTAGCTTCCACCGGTGAGTGCACCTGGAATGGTTGATCAGTCAGCCTGGCCGTCCATTTTTGCTGTGCAGACACGGTCGATAGCCGCAGTAAACTGCGATGGTTGCAGGGGGTGACATGGGAAAAGACCTGGAAGTGGACGCGGGCGGTTTGCAGTCGGCGGCCGCTGACAGTGCCGCAGCGGCTGCCGAGGTGCTGGCCGGCGGCGTGGAGGGTTCCGTGAGTGCTCGTCCTAGTGGGGCGGGGATAGCGGTGTTTGATGCGGTAAGTACGAGCGTGCGCACGCTTGTATCGGGCCGTATCGCAGATCAGGCCGGAGACGCCGCGTCGGCAGCTGCGCGTTATGAGGCAACGGATGGGGGCAGTGCAGACGTCATCGCGGTGACGCTGTGATCCCGGTCGCCATACCGAGCCGCTCGGAGATCGAGGCATGGGATAGTTCTGAACTCGATGCTGCGGCCACTCGGTGGCGCGTAACCGCAAATGCACTGGAATCTGCGTTCGACCGGCACAGGCAGAACATTCTGGCTGCAGGCGGTTCGACGTGGGAAGGGGACGCCAAGGATACTGCGTCGGCTCGGGTGGCGGCGGACTCCGCAGTGGTTCGCTTACAAAGTGACTTGCACGGAGAAGCCGCCGACGTTGCCACCAGTGGAGCCAACGACATTCAGCGTGCGCGCAGTAGTATCTTGGAGGCTATCGCTGATGCTGAAGGAGATGACTTCAGAGTCAGAGAGGACCTCTCCGTGGTCGATAACCGGCCCTATCTCATCGATACTGCAGCAGCGCGGACATTGGCGTTGGCTGAGCATGCCGAGTTCATTCGCTGGCGTGCTGAACAACTCGTTGCCACCGAAGTCCTTGTTGGTGAACAACTTCGAGGCAAGGCTGCTGAGCTTCAAGGTGTCCGATTCGATGGCGAGGGCGCCACCGGAACTGGGTCTGACCCCACGATTCGGTTGGTGGATAACGAAGAGGAGCACGGGTCGCCGGCTCCGCTGTTGCCTGGCCCTGAATTGTCCGCGAGCCGTCGTGCGGCCGTGGAGTACGCGGAGAAGTGGGCTGACGGATTCAATCCAGAGTATGAGGCGCTCGGAGGGGGAGGGGTGGACTGCACTAACTTCGCCTCGCAAGTCATGCGTGCGGGCGGGTTTGGAGACGTTGGCAACGAAATAGATGACTGGCGCCGCGGGGACAGCGACGATTGGTACTACCAGAACGACGGCGGGGTGTTTCCCGGAAATCGGTTCTCGACAACGTGGACACTGGCGAAGGAAAACCATAACTTCGTTACCCAGCATTCTGGGCGAGGCGAAGTTATCGGGGTGGTGCCCACGCCGAGCAGGGCTGGGTTGGACCCGCTTGCTCCCTCCCGGGCTGGTTTGCTGCCGGGTGATCTGATCTATTACAAGGATGCGGACGGGCAGATCAACCACGTATCGGTGTACGTAGGCCAAGCGATGGTCAACGGCGTGCCCACAGACGTGATCAACCAACACGCAGCTGATGTCAACAGGCACAACGATTGGATGCCCGACTCTCAGGAATATACTCGACCACCTGCTCAAGTTGAGTTCGTTCGTTTGCGGTACCCGGGGGAATGATCAGATGATCTGGTTAAAGGCGCACAGATTCGCGGTCGTTGTTGTAAGTGCGTTTGCCCTGTTGGTGATCGGTGGCGCGATTGCGGCGTACGCATTCCTGTCGAGAGACGCTGGGCCCGTGATGAAAGAGTTTGGCCCCGGTGAACAACGTAACTGGGCAGAGAAATTGGTGGCGGGGCTGAATACCCGTGATGTCGCACAAGTGCCTGTTCTCCGCTCGGGCGGCGAGTCACATGCACGACAGACAGCGAAGAACCGCACAATCGAGTCCTCGATGCCAGAACCCGGTTGCCGTTTCGAGCTGGTGTCGACAGACGACCGTGGTGAACAAGGCCGGCAACCGGTGCCCGGGAGTTCCTCCGACAATCCAAGCTATCGCTTCGACATGGTCGTCGACGTGAACTGTCCAGGAGAACCGACCAGTGCCAAGACGATTGGTGTAATCGCCGTTGCAGAAATGGGTTACTGGGAGCCGTCGTATTTTGTGACGGATTAGTCACTGGCTCGGCATCGGCCGTCCGGCTCCGTATGGCGTTCATGCGGCGGATGATTCTCACGGATTGCCTTTGTACCGTCAGTGTTTCATCACCCGAAATGAACGAGCGGATATCGACGACCGATGGCACAAACGTGTCAAGGAACCGGATGGCGCGATGCGCACGGAACGGTCCGCGATGTACGGCAAGGTCTCGCGGCAGCGTGTCGGATGTGTCGACAGGACAGGCACCGAGCGCGCCAAAAGCTTCCAGTACAAGCCAGATGGCAGGCATACCTTAAACGGACTCACTGCGGCGAGTATGTCGATCTGGGCAAGAGCGCGGAGATATTCGGCAGAGCATCAGCAGGCGGCTGAAACAGCCTGAACTATGCTTTGAGCTGCAACGCCCCCATAGCCCAATTGGCAGAGGCAGCGGACTTAAAATCCGCCAAGTGTCGGTTCGAGTCCGACTGGGGGCACCACAATTGTCGTAGGTAGGGCCACAGGGGTGCGAGACTCCCGGGCGCCCTGCGTCAGCATCGCGCCAGGAGGGGGACATCGCTGGATACCTAGACTTCGAGAATGCGCGTCCCTCGCCGAGTCGCAGAGTTCAACAAGAGAGTCACCAACCCGGCTGCCCGCAGGATCACACCGTGGCTTCCGAACCTCGGGACGCTCGAGCACGTGGGCCGGAAGTCGGGCAAGCGATATCGCACGCCCCTGCTGGTGTTCGCGACGCACGACGGCTACGCCATTCTCATCGGCTACGGCCCACAAACCGACTGGGTGAAAAACGTGCTTGCCGGCGGACCGACCGTGCTGCACAAGCGTGGGCGGTCCATCGAGCTCGTCGACCCACGGGTGGTGAGCAAGGACGAGGCGGCGGAGCTGGTGCTGCCTCGTTCTCGGCTGTTCTACCGGTTGTTTCCATACAACGAGGCAACCCTGCTGCTGACAAAGGCTGGTTCGGCGGACTGACTTCGGTCGTGCACGGCGCTCGCCGCGGGCGCGAACTACGCTGCGGCAACACCGTTTCGATTCGTTACCGGACGCACAGCGCGCGCCTAAGGTTGGCACAGGGGTGACCCACCGGGCGGCCATAACGTCGTGCTTCGTGTGGCGGTGAGGTGCCGCGGCAACACACACGGACGAAACGGAGTCACCCCATGAAGTTCACGCGTCGCGCAGCCGCGCCGATCCTGGCCGGCGGTATCGCGGTGGCCGGCCTGCTCGGTGTCGGCATGGGCACAGCGAGTGCCGAGCCCGGCCCTGGATGCGGTACGCCGAACGCGCCCGCCTGTGCCCCGGGGCCGCAGAACAACAACTGGCAGCAGCGCGGTATCGATCAGGCCCGTGGTGACCATCAGCCCTTCCAATACAACGGCCACCGCGTCGAGCCGATGCGTGCCGGCAACGGCGACGGCTGGGGTTTCTGGTTCCTGGGGCAGTGGATCCGGCTGTAATCCGAAGCTGCGCCCGCACGCAGAATCTGGCCGGATTCTGCGTGCGGCTACCCTCGCGAGCATGGCATCACCACGCGTTGCAGTCATCGGGGCGGGGCTCTCCGGCGCGGCATGCGCACAAGCCCTGCGGGAGCGCGATATCGAGGTCGAGATCTTCGAACGCGGCCGCGCGCCGGGCGGCCGGATGGCCTCACCCACCCTGCACGGCCGCCGCGTCGACATGGGTGCCGCGTACTTCACCGTCAACGACCCGTCGTTCACCGCGATCGCCGACGGATGGATCTCGCGCGGCCTGGCGCGCCCCTGGACGGACACCTTCGACGTGTTCTCCCCGGCAGGCCACGATGTCACCACGGGACCCATGCGCTTCGCCGCTCCGGGCGGCCTGAGATCGCTGGTCCGCGACCAGCTTCCCGATGGTGTCCGCGTCGAATCGGCAGTCGAATCCCTCGGCGATCTCGCCCACGATGCCGTGGTCCTGGCGATGCCCGACCCGCAGGCGGCGCGGCTGGCACCCGAGGCGTGCGCATGGGTGACCTATGAACCGGTGATCGCCGTCGCGGCCGGCTGGCCCGACCGCATCTGGCCGTTCGCCGATGCCGCATTCGTCAACGACGACCCGGACCTGTCCTTCATCGCCGACGACGGTGCCCGGCGCGGTGACGGCGCGGCCGTACTCGTCATGCACACCACCGCGGACCGAGCGCACACGCATCTGGAACACCCGGATGATGCGGTGGCTCCGGTACTTTCGGCGCTTCGACGGGTCACGGGCATCGGCGCAGCACCGTCCTGGACGCACGCGCACCGCTGGACGTTCGCGAAGCCGGCCGGCACCCACGGCGATGCCGAATTCGGTCTGGACACCTCCGGGCGCCCACTGGGAATCTGCGGTGACGCCTGGTGCCCCTCGGGCGCCCCGCGCGTGGAGTCGGCATGGCTATCGGGCCGGCGGTTGGGCGCTGCCCTCGCGGCCGCCCTCACCTAGCAGCCGCGGCACCTCGACAGCGGCGCGAACAGTAGATGATCTGCTCCCACTGCCCACGCGAGCGCCACTTCTTGCGATTGTGGAACGGGCGACCGCATGTCGGGCAGACCTTGACCTCGCTGTTCTTGTCCAACGCCGTCCCTCCCGTCACGCCGACGTCGCGTGCTCCTGCTGGTCACGAGCCGCGGTGAGAACCCACCGGATACCGCCTACCAGCACCCGCCCGGACATCCGCACCACGGTCGCCTCCAGCGGTGGGAAGTACGGCAGCCACAACGGCTTTCGTGCCCAGCTCGGCAACATCGCCACAGCGGTCGTGGCCAACACCCCGTACGGTGCGCGCGCCGGCAGCGGCAACGGCGGCGTCAGCAGCAGGAAACGGGCCGCGTCCCGCGCCGCCGCGGTCCCGCGCAACTCCGGTCTATAGGCCTCGATGCGCGCCTGTAGTTCACGTTCGGTGCGCGGCGGATTCGGGACCCCGAGCGCCTGCGCGACCCGGGCGGTATCGGCGACATATCCGTCGCGCCCGGCCTGATCCAGGGGCTCGGCACCGTAGAGCTGATGCGCCAGCAGGAAGCTGTCGATCTCGGCGATGTGCACCCATTCGAGCAGGTGCGGATCGGAGGCCTCATACGGCGTGCCATCCGGCGCCACCCCGCGCACCCGACGGTGGATACCGCGCACCTTGTCCACTGCGCGTTGCGCGTCCGCGGCCGGCCCGAAGGTCGTCTCGGCGAGGAAGGTACTGGTGCGCTGCAACCGCCCCCACGGGTCACCGCGGTAATCGGAATGCTCGGCGACACCGGCCATCGCCAGCGGATGCAGCGACTGCAACAGCAGCGCACGCAGCCCTCCGACGAACATCGAGGCGTCGGCGTGGACGCGGCGGATCGGACGGTCCTCGTCGAACCAGCGTGGCCCCGGTGTGTCGTGGATCCTGGCCCGGTTCTGCGGCCCGTCGGGCCCGGCCACCAGCCCGAACAGCGCACGTCCCAGGCTGTCCCTGATCGCACCCATTTCCCGCCCCAGCACCATGACTACGACGGTACGTGCCGCTCGGGTGGGGCACTTTGCGAATCTTCCTCCAACGACGACTCCGGGCTACGCGGGCGTCGTTTCACGAACCATTTGTTGATGACGTACAGCACGATGACCACCGCCCAGGACAGCAGGCTCAGAACCAGTTGTGAGCGCAGCGCGGTGTCGATGAACATCTGCACCAGAATCGCGACGATACCCAAGGCCGTGAGCACGGAAAGTGCTGGGAACAGCCACATTTTCACCCGGAGTTCCGAATCCGGTGTGCGGTAGCGCAGCACGATCTGGGATATGGAGATGAGCAGGTAGACGAACAGGATGATCGCGCCGCTGGAGTTCAGCAGGAACGCGAAGATGGTGTCGGGGGAGACGGCCGCGGCGATGACGCACAGGAACCCGATCACCGAGGACGCCAAGATCGCGTTGGCGGGCACGCCGCGACTGGTGATCTTGACCAGGGTCGGCGGGGCCTCGCGGCGCTTGGCGAGCACAAACAGCATGCGGGAAGCCGTGTAGAGGCCAGAATTCAGACAGCTCAGCACCGCGGTCAACACGATGGCGTTCATGACGTGATCGGCGTACGGAATGCCCATCTCGGTGAACGCCGCGACGAACGGGGAGGCGGCGACGCTCTCGTCGTTCCAGGGCACTATCAGCACGAGAACCAGCACCGCGCCCACGTAGAACACCAGGATGCGCAGGATCACCGAGTTGGCGGCCTTGGCCACCGCGCGCTCGGGATCGGCGGACTCCGCGGCCGCGATGGTGGCGATCTCGGCGCCGACCATCGAGAAGATGACGGTCACGATGCCCACGGTGATCACGCCGAAGCCCAGCGGCATGAACCCGCCGTGACTTGTCAGATTGGAGAAGTCCGCGGACTTACCGGGCCACAGTCCGAAGATGAATGCCGTTCCCAGCCCGATGAAGCCGATGATCGCGGCGACCTTGATGCCGGCGAACCAGAACTCGAACTCGCCGTAGGATGCCACCGAGAACAGGTTGGTCGCGGTCATCAGCACCATGAAGATCAGCGCGGACAACCACAACGGCACGTCCATCCAGTACTGGATGATCTTGGCGCCCGCTATCGCCTCGAACCCCACGACGATGACCCAGAAGTACCAGTACAGCCAGCCGACGGAGAATCCGGCCCAATTCCCGAGGGCCTTGCGCGAGTAGTCGGCGAAGGATCCGGTGGACGGGTTGGCCACGGCCATCTCGGCGAGCATCCGCATCACCATGATGATCAGCACGCCGGCCATCCCGTAGGTCAGGAATGCGCCCGGGCCGGTGTCACCGATGACGACGCCGGAACCGACGAACAAGCCGGCCCCGATGACGCCGCCGATCGCGATCATCGTCAGCTGCCGCTGGCTCAACGCCCTCTTGAGACCTGGTGCCTCGCTCATGGGTACCTCCGACGCTGTCGGGCCGAAATTGGACCGAGGGGGAGTACCCACCTGTGAGCGCTCTCACTCCAGGCGGTGTGGGCGGGGGTCGCTCAGGACTCGCAGCCGGTCCCGTTGCCGTCGCGGTCGAGGTCGTAGATATCGTTTCCGATCACCGTCACGGGGCCCTGGACGTACGCCGGTCCGTTGCCACTGCCGCCGGCGCAGTCGACATCGCTGGCGATCGGCACGCAGGCGCCCGAGTAGTTCGGATCGCACGGCGCGGCCTGGGCGCCCGGTGCCACCACCAGACCTGCCGCGAATATCGCGACCATCAGAAACAGCTTCGTCATGACGCCAATGTTATTTGTGCACAGCGAATTTCGGTCCGGCTTTCACCAAGTGGACCGACGCAGTGCGCTATTCGGCTTCCACGCGGCGGCGCCGGATGAAGACGAATCCGACCAATGCCAGCATCGACGACGCGTCCATCGGGGCCAGGGTGTAGCCGAGATCCTGCATGATCGCGCGTTCCACCGCGCTCAGCGTGCGTATCCCGTGGCCGGTGGGAACCTGGGGATTCATCAACTGCCGGTCGGGGCCGCTGAACACCGTGCTGTCCAGATGGGAGATCGAGCTTCCGCCGGCCCAGGTGAAGGGTGCATACAGCGGAACCATGCCGCCGTAGGCCGCTTGCGCGGCACTACCGCCGAAGAACACGCTGCCCGAACCCCCGGTCAGGCTGGCCGCCATCGACGGCGTCAACCGGAAGTCCGAGCCGATCAGCTTGGACCCGCCCGCGGTGCGCAGGAAGCCGTCATAGAGCGTCCACCCGCGCTGCGCTCCCGTGCTGGACGGTTGCGCATAGGACATGAAGCCCAGCGAGTGCAGGAACTCGTGCATGGCGACCATGTCGAAGTCGTACTGCTGAGCCGAGACGTAGTCACCAAATGCCCACGGGTAGGCGAAGTTCCAGTTGATATGCCCGTCGGCGGCGGCGCCGTTGGCGTCGATTCCGGTGAGCAGCTTGTGCTGCACCACGGTGGGGAAGAATCCTGCGCCGGAGGAGATGAGCGCACTCTCGGCCGAGGCAAGGCTTGTGCCGACGGTGTTCTCACCGGTGATCTCGTAGGTGATGATCACGGGCCTGGTGACGATGAACTCACGCATCACGTTGTTGGCGGCCCGATAGAGCGCGGTGCGGGCGTCACTGGTCCAGTACTGCGAACCGGTGGTGTAGTTGAAGATGAACGACACCGCGCGCTCGTTGACCAACAGCGAAGCATGCGTGCTGGCGGCGCGGAACAGGTCGAACAGGTTGATGTGCTCGCCGAGGTCGGTGGCGGACACCACGAAGTTGTCCACCCCGGTGAACCCGGCATTGGGGGTATAGATGAACGACCCGTCCGGCGCGATGACCACGGTGCCCGAGGCGGGACCGGTCACGATCGCGTACCGGATCTCGTCACCCTCCAGATCGACCGCGCCCAGGGTGCCGGAGATCGGTACCCCGCCCTCGGCGCTGATCTGAGTGGGGTTGAGCCACGGCGCCTGGTTGAACAGCGCACGGCGGGTGCCGTTCAACGACGCATAGAGCCACTCCTTGAATTCGTACGGCAGCGGCAGCAGGGAGATTATCGTCCGCCCGGTACCGATGAGCGCTTCGATCTGGCCCGCGACGAACTCGCGCCCGAAATTGGGTGGGTCGAGTGAGATGACCGACGAGGCCGACGGCGTCAATGTTTCGGTCTCGGGCAGCGGCGCCTCGGCCACGGTGTTCTGGCCGCCGGTCGTGGTGGCGGCCGCCGAGTAGGTGTGCGCGGCCGGCTGCGTGCTGTCCCCGGAGGTTTGCTCCTGGATGCGCTCCGCGCTATCGGTCGACGTCGTCGAGGGAGCCGCCTCGGTGACCGGCGGGGTGAGCGCGGCAGCGGGCGGTTCTTCCGCCGGGGGCGTTTCGGTCAGGGACGTCTCGGGCGGGGACGTCCCTGGCGAGGATGCTGTGTCCGCACCGGTCGCCTCATGCAGGCTCTCGGACTCGGCATCCTCGGACGGGGCGGTGTCGGGTTTCTTGAGCTCGGTCTCCCGGTCGTGTTCACGGTCGGTCTCGCGGTTGTCCTCGACCGTCGTGGACTTGGTCGGCCGGTCGGTCTGGCCGTCGTTGTCCGTTCCGCCGAGACCGGAGGTGCGCTTCTGGTCGTCGGTGCCGCCAGAATCGGCTCTGTCGGATCGCTCGGCGTTGCCAGAACTCGACGAGACGCCATCTTCGGCCAAGGCCGTTGCGATCTCGGGGCCGACGGCTGTCAGGCCCAACAGCGTCGCGGTCAAGCTCAGCGAGGCTGCACCCGCGGCGAGCCGACGCTGCGCCGCCGCGCGCTTGGTCCGCCGGCGGTGCTTGGCGGCGCGGGTCGGGTGCTTTGCCGTCACGATTTTCCCCCTCGTCAATTTTGGCAGACTTTATCCTGTGACGGGCGTTCGGTCACTCGATTCGCGCACCGGGTCGTAGCGGATCACCGCCG
The DNA here is from genome assembly GCF_000416385.1 of Mycobacterium sp. VKM Ac-1816D. Taxonomy (NCBI): domain Bacteria; kingdom Bacillati; phylum Actinomycetota; class Actinomycetes; order Mycobacteriales; family Mycobacteriaceae; genus Mycobacterium; species Mycobacterium sp. VKM Ac-1816D. Next base: position 338,086 of record NZ_AOHQ01000138.1, on the reverse strand, counting down.
GTCGCGCGGGAAAACCGGACCTCCGGGTGGGGGATAGCGCCACCCGCACCGGTCACGGCAGCGGGATTGTCGGTTGCTGCAGGTGCGGACAGGGTTGATGTGTCCCCGAATCCCGGCACCAAGGAGCGCGTCATGACCGCCACCGTCCGATCAGATCTGGTCCTGTCCCACGCCGTCGTCACCGCCGATGTCGATGCGCCCTTTGATGACATCGATATCGAGCAGTGGCTCAAGACCCTGCCCACCCACGAGTACCAGCGGTGCGCCCCCGGCGATCACAAGGCGGCGGGCTACACCGTCGATGACGACGGCACCCCCATGTCGATCAACGTCGAGATGATCGGTAGCGGTCTGGTGGTGCAGCAGTACCGGTACGAAATCGCCCAAGCGCATTACTGCAAGATGGTCTCGCTTTCCGACATCCTCACCCCGGCCGGCTGGACCACCACCCAGGTCATCTGGGAGCTGCGGATGGAGCGGCTCGACAACGGCCGGTGCCGCTACACCAACACCGTGACGTCCCATCCGACCGAGGACTTCCTGTCGTTCATCGCCGCGCAAGGCCAGAGCTTCACCGACGCCGCGGCCGCGCGCCAAGAGGCGTCGGGTGCGCACTGCCGGGTGGAGACGCCGCGCTATGCCGACAGCATCGCCCGGTGGGCGACGAGCCGGCGCTGTGGGTCCGTCGGCCTTCGGTAATCCGTCGTGAGAGGGCGCTGCAGGTCGCGCTTTGTTGCGCAGATCGGAGCGACTGGTCCGCTAATGGGGTGCGGGACAGGATGTTTGAGCGTCGATGGGTAGACCTGTGCTGCTTCGGATTTCGTCGGCGCACGGGGTCGATGTGAGCGTGGTTCGGTGTTCCCGCGGATCCGCCGGACGCCTGCTCGTCGGACTTGTACGATCGAGGTGAATGCTCTTTTCTGCTGACCCGGAGGGCCGATGCCGCGCCGCAGTGTGCAACACCCGTGGCGCCCACAGGCGCTGCGTTGCGGGGCGAGGCGCGCACCCATCTGATCCGGCCAAACATGCTGTGATCGAACAACATCGAAGAAAGGTCTGACACATGAGTCTGTACGCAGTGGTTGATCCGGCGACCGGTGAGGTGGTGCGGGAGTATCCGACCGCGACAGATGCGCAGATCGAGGAGGCGCTGGCCGCCGCGGCCAAGACGTTCGGCGAGTGGTCGAAGAACACCACGGTGGCCCAGCGTGCCGATCTGATCCGTAAGGTGGCCGAACTGCACAACGAACGCAAGGACGAACTGGCCAAGATCATCCAGCGTGAGATGGGCAAGCCGCTGGACCAGTCGGTCGGTGAGGTCGAGTTCAGTGCGTCGATCTATGAGTTCTACGCCGACAATGCCGAGCGCTTCCTCGCCGACGAACCCATCGATCTGCTCGAGGGGGAGGGCAGCGCGTTGATCCGGCGCAGCCCGGTGGGCGTGCTGCTGGGCATCATGCCGTGGAACTACCCCTACTATCAGGTCGCGCGCTTCGCGGGCCCGAACCTGGTGCTGGGCAACACGATTGTGCTCAAGCACGCCCCGCAGTGTCCCGAGTCGGCCGCCGCGCTGCAGCAGATCTTCCTCGACGCAGGCTATCCCGAGGGTGCCTACGTCAACGTCTATGCCACCAACGAACAGATCGCCGACGCCATCGCCGACCCGCGGGTGCAGGGGGTGTCGCTGACAGGATCCGAACGGGCCGGCGCCGCCGTCGCCGAGATCGCCGGGCGCAACCTCAAGAAGGTCGTCCTCGAACTCGGTGGTTCGGACCCGTTCATCCTGCTGTCCTCCGATGACCTGGATTCGGCCGTCGAGGCCGCCGTCGACGGCCGCTTCGAGAACACCGGGCAGGCATGTAATGCCGCCAAGCGCATCATCGTCGCCGAGGACATCTACGACGAATTCGTCGACAAGTTCACCCAGAAGGTGCTCGCCAAGGCCGACGGACTGGCGCCGCTGTCGTCGGTGGCGGCCGCCGAGCGGCTCGAAGAGCAGGTGCAGCGAGTGGTGGCCGACGGCGCCACCCTGACCTCGGAAGGGCAACGCAACGGCGCGTACTTCCCGCCGGGCGTGCTCACCGGCGTATCGCCGGACAAGCCGTCGGCCCGCGAGGAGCTGTTCGGCCCGGTGGCCACGGTCTACAAGGTGGCCGACGAAGACGCCGCCGTCGAACTGGCCAACGACACCCCGTTCGGGCTCGGGTCCTACGTCTTCACCACCGATGCCGAACAGGCCAAGCGCGTGGCGGACAAGATCGACGCGGGCATGGTGTTCGTCAACGCCGTCGGGGCCGAGGGGGCGGAGCTTCCGTTCGGTGGCGTCAAGCGCTCGGGATTCGGCCGCGAGCTCGGCCGCTTCGGTATCGATGAGTTCGTGAACAAGAAGCTCATTCGCATCGCAGGCTGAGTGTCGCCCGGGTCGGCCGCGTCGTTCCCACCGCGCGGCCGGCCGGGGTGCCGATCAGCGGCCTCGGCGGACCGCGGATGATGATCGGCGTGGGTGTCCCGGCGTCGAAAACAGAGCTGCTGTCCGCGATGGCGAAGACCTTCGACGCGCTGTCGACGACCCTGGACAGCGTCCCACCGGACGCGGTCCGCAGTCAGGTGATCGAGGGCCACGTCAAGGACACCATGATCAGCCCGGCGGACCAGGTGGCTTATCTGATCGGCTGGAATCGGCAGGTGCTCACCTGGCTGCGGCGGCGATCGGACGGGCTGCCCGACCAGTTCCCCGCGGCCGGGGTGAAGTGGAACGAGCTCGGGATACTGGCCCAACGGTTCTACGCCGAGCACCGAGACGAGTCGTGGACCTCGTTGCGCGCCCAGCTGGTGGACGCCAAGAACGACATCGTGGCCGCGGTCGAGGCCAACACCGATGATGATCTATACGGTGCACCGTGGTACGGGAAGTGGCCGCTGGGCCGGATGATCTCCTTGAACACGTCGTCGCCATATACCAACGCCCGCAAGCGGTTACGGTCCTGGCTGAAGACCCGCTCCGGCTAACCCAATACCCGCAGCGGCAGGCTGACGAAACCGCCACGCCCCGATACCGTCATCAGATAGCGCCCGTTGGTCGGGACCGGCAGGGTCAGCGGGTAGAACACGAAACCGATTTCGCCGCCAAGGCTGGACTCCGGGACGTCGAGGTGCATCTCCAGCGTCGCCGCGGTCGGATCGCTGAATCGCACTTCGATCGTCGGTGCCTGATCCGTTGGCTCGGGCTGGATCAGTACGACCAGTACCGGCGTCACCGTGCGCTCGGGTGTGGCGTGGCAGCTGTCGACGACGCCACCGACGATATCGAGCTTGTTGTCGACCACCGTGGCCGACTCGGCCAGGAACGCTCCCGTGACGATCATGGCTCACCGTATACCCAGCGCGCGATGCCGATGGAACCGGAGAACTTCCGATAGTACAGAAATGAATGTACTGTCAGGCTCGTGCAGACGCTGACCCATATCGATGCGCTGGCCCGCTTCGGGCATGCTCTCGCCGACGGCACCCGCAGCCAAATTCTGCTCAGTCTGCTCCGCGGACCGGGGTATCCGTCCGAGCTCGCCGACCGACTCGGCGTCTCGCGACAGATACTGTCCAACCATCTGAGCTGCTTGCGGGGTTGTGGTTTGGTGGTGGCGGTATCCGAGGGGCGACGTACCCGATACGAACTCGCCGATGTTCGCATCGGCCGGGCGCTCGAGGACCTGATGGACCTGGTTCTCGCGGTGGACCCGGGATGTTGCAGCGACTGCGCGTGCTGCTGATGGCCGTCCCGGTAAGCGCCACACGACGCGCGATACTGAGCCGTCGAATCCGGCTGTTCGTCCTGATCACCATCACCTACAACGTGATCGAGGCGATCGTCGCGCTCACCGAGGGCGCGCGGGTGTCGTCGGCAGCACTGTTCGGTTTCGGTCTGGACTCCACCATCGAGGTTGCCTCCGCGGCCGCGGTGGCCTGGCAATTCGCCGGCTCCGACCCGCAGTCACGGGAAAAGGTGGCGCTGCGGGTGATTTCAGTGGCCTTCTACGGGCTGGCCGCCACCGTCGCCGTGGACGCCGCGCGCAGCCTTGCCGGCGGTACCGAGCCCAGACACTCTCCCATCGGCATCGGGCTCGCCGCACTGAGCCTGGCGGTCATGCCGGTGCTGTCGTTGGCGCAGCGGCGAGCCGGTCGAGAACTCGGATCACGTTCTGCGGTAGCCGATTCCAAGCAGACGATGCTGTGCACCTATCTTTCGGCGGTGCTACTGGCAGGCCTGGTCCTCAACGGCGTGTTCGGACTGAACTGGGCTGATCCGATCGCGGCGCTGGTGATCGCCGCCGTCGCGGTCAAAGAGGGTAGGCAGGCATGGCGAGGGCAGACCTGCTGCGCGGCGGCGCAACACTGCGGCTGACCCGTAATACGGTGACGCCATGAGCTTCTACGAGATCATCGAAATCGTCGGCAAGACGATCGACGGTATCGGGGTGGCGGTCATCGCGATCGGCGCGCTGATCGCCACCGCTGCCACCATTCGGCGGATGGCGGGCAAGACCGGAGACGCGTACCGTTTTTTCCGCCAGCGCCTCGGCCGCTCGATCCTGTTGGGCTTGGAGCTCCTGGTCGCCGCCGACATCATCAGGACCGTGGCGGTCACCCCGACCTGGGAGAGCGTCGCGGTGCTCGCCGGGATCGTCCTGATCCGAACCTTCCTGAGCTGGTCGCTGGAATTGGAGATCAGTGGCCGCTGGCCGTGGCAACAGCGCGGTGAAACGCCGACTCAGACGGGCTGAACCGACGGTGCGGGTGCCGGACCGGGGGCGGTATCTGGCCGCACACGAGTCCAGCGGTGCAGCAGCCACGCAACCGGTATCGACAACGCCAGTGTGGTGAGGAACAGGCCCACCATCGAGCCGGTGAACACCGGCCACCGCAGCACCGAAGACATCGCGATCTCCATCAGGATGACGTGGACGAGGAAGATCTCGTAGGAGATCTCACCGAGCCACACCACCGGGCGGCTGCCGAGCAGCCTGGCGAACATGCCGTCCGGGTCGAGCACCAGCGGCGCCAGCAGGCCCACCGCGACGACGGCATACAGCGTCGACCGCACGATCGCCTCACCCGGCTGGACCGGGGCAAGGGTCACCGACCCGGCGATCGGGAGCGCCACGACCAGTAGCGCCGCCGGTGCCAGGGGCAGTAGGAACACACCGCGACAGCGCACGCCGGCGACGTGCAGTACCGCCAGCGCCATACCGCCGACGAAGTGGATCAGGTGTGCGGGCAACCAGATATTGGCCGATGGCGGCAACAGGTCCGTAGCGTGCTGCACCCACAGCCATACCGGCGTCACCGCAGCCAACAGGGTCAGCCCCATCAGCAGCAGGCCCGGTCGCCAGGCCCGCCGGCACAGCACGGTCAGCAGCAGACCGGCCAACAGCGGCAGAACCGCATAGAACGCCACCTCCACCGCCAGGCTCCACATCTGGGTGAGGCCCTGGTGTAGCACCGCCACGGGCGGATAGATCTGGGTCAGCGTCAGATGGTGCAGCAGGCCGGCCCAGGTGTGCCCCGGGTTGGGGCCCGCGTCCCGAAATGCGTAGAGCGCGTATGCGATCAGCACCGTCACCAGATATGCCGGTGCGATGCGGCGAACCCGGTGGCGGGCGTAGCGGGTCACCGACGGTGCCGGGCCGCCGGTGCGAGTCGCCACCAGCCATGGCCGGAACAACAGGTATCCCGACAGTGCGAAGAAGACCGGCACCCCGACCTCGAGCCGGGCATACAGCGCGCCCAGGTACCCGTGCGGCAGTTGGCCGGTTCCGAACGCGGCATGTGTGGCGACGATGAGCAGGGCGGCCGGCGCTCGCAGACCGGTCAGGGCGGCCACCCGTTGCGGCGCCCGCGGCCCCGCATCGGCTGTCACACGCATGATGCCCTCAGGGTACGGACGGCCGTGGCGGCGGTGCCGCCGGGATCTCGACACGCCGAATTGGGTGCGGTCGATATGGCCCGCCTTCCGTTACAAAGAACACAAATTCGGGAAAGGTCGAAATGAGTGGCTTTACGGTGCGCCGTAAAAGGATATTTCCGCGCCGTAAAATGTGGCGGACGGCGGCGGGTGCCATTGTTTCGGCGCTCTGTGTCACCGCACTCGTATCGGTCCCGACCTCGCAGCGGCCCCGGCAGGTCATCGCCGAGGACGTGCACCCACTGAGCTTTTCGGCAACCACCGTGGGATTCGCTGACTCCCAGATCTACTTCTACGACGAGCCGCTGGTGACCCAGACCGTCCAGCGGTGGGTGGCCGACGGTATCCGCCTGGTCCGTATCGGCATCCCGTGGGCCGGGGTGGAGGCGATCAAGGGGCGGATGGACTGGTCGCGCGCCGATCGCGTGGTGCAGGCGGCCTCGGCAGCAGGGATCGCGATCATCGCCTGCATCACGTCGACACCGTGGTGGGCGATGTCCGTCGGATCGCTGCCGCCGCACGGGCGGCCATCCTCACCGGAGGCCTACGGTTCGTTCACCGGTCGTGTCGCTGAACGCTATCGCGGCAAAATTGCTGCCTATGAGGTGTGGAACGAGCCCAACGGTTTCACCGGATACACACCATTTCCCGATCCGGCTGGGTATACCGCGCTGCTGAAAGCCGCATACCCCAGAATCAAGGCCGCCGATCCGGCGGCCGTAATTGTCGGCGGTGTGCTCGGTTCCGGAAAGTCCTGGGGTCCGTTGACCATTGACCCCGTCACCTTTTTGGACAGGATGTACGCCAACGGGGCGAAACCATTTTTCGATGCGTTGTCATATCACCCGTACAGCTACACCATGAAGTTCTCCGAGGGCATGCTGCAACCCGATTCGCCGGTGGAACAACTGGTTCGGATGCGGCGGGTGATGCTGGCCAACGGCGACGGTGCCCGCAAGATCTGGGTGACCGAGTACGGACTACCGAGCAACCGGGTCAGCGATTCCCACCAGGCGGACTTCATCGCCGACGCGATGAGCGCGTGGCAGGAGCTGCCCTACGCCGGTCCGCTGTTGCTCTACACCACCCGGGATCTCAACAGCGGCAGTGGCAACGACGACGAACGGTTCGGTATCTACCGCTCCGATTGGACTCCCAAGCCCGCGCAGCGTGTGCTGCGGTCGCGGCCCGGTCCGCGTGCGGTGTACGGCAGGTTCGCCGCACATGCCGATCCGACCCTTGGCGAGGTGCTCAGTCCGGTCTACTCGGACGCGCAACGGATATGGATCCAGCAGTGGACACTCGGGACGTTGTGGGAGACGGCGCCGGGGAAGTTCATCTCGTCTCCGACGGCGGTCAGCGATCTCGCGCGCTCCCGAAACGCGGGGATGCCGCTGACCACGTTCAAGGACGGCTACCAGGATTTCGGGGGCTGGCAGCCCATGCGTGTCTGGTATTCGCCTGCTACCGGGGCGCAATGGGCCAGCGGCGAGTTCGCGCGCAACTGGGTTCCTGCCCTGGGCCTGGCCACGGTCTCGGAGCGATGGACCTATGGAGGCACCCGGGTGGACTTCCAGAACGGCTACATGATGTGGGTGCCCTGGGTCGGCGTGAAGATCACCATGACGCGAGGCCGCTAGCAACGACCGCGTGGGCGTCTACCCCACCGGGGGCCTCGGTCATTCATGGATGCCTCCGGGTTTCGGTGCTGCCGTCGTCGACGGACGTGTCCGGATGCCGCCTGACTACACCACGGTCGGAGGATTCTTTGCTGATCGCGGGTCCTCGATCTTGAAAATGTGCTGTTAGCAAATTGTGATCCACCTGGGTGTCGAGCCGGTTCTCGGTAGCCCTGGCAACGCGATGATCGTCCGGCGGATGGCCCGCGCAGCGTCGTTGACATGCAGTTTTAGCATCGTCGATGATGTTCCGCTGCGGCCGTCGCGTTCGGGTGTAGCAAAGTAATTTGCGGGCGCGAAAGCTGTGTTTCCGGAAAAATCGATCGTAGTTCTGGCCTAGTGCGCAACGTTCGTGTTAACTTTTCGTTGTTGGTTGGGGAATTTGCTGAAAGGGAGATCAACATGTACCGACGTCAGGGGAAGTCCATCCGCATGATTGCTGCGACCATCGCGGCCGGGGGTGGGATCGCACTTGCGATGGGTGCGGCCACGGTGACCGCCGCGACGGCCGCGGCCGACACCGGGCAAACCTCGTCGCAGCAGGGCGCGAGCACCTCGCCGTCGCAGCGACTGGGTCAGTTCGGCACGAACCTCACCCAGAACATCGGCAAGTTCGGCAGCAACCTGCAGATCAACGGCGGCACCGTCGGCACCAACGGGCTGATCAACGGTGGCACCGTCGGGAGCAATGTGCAGCAGCAGTTCGGCCAGGTCGGCACCAACGGGCTGATCAACGGCGGCACCGTGGGCACCAATGCCCAGCAGCAGCTCGGCCAGGTCGGCACCGACCTGCTGACCGGCCTCGGGTCATTCGGTCGCTGATCCAGCTACGCGACGGCGGGCAGTGGGGACATCCCCACTGCCCGCTTTGCTGTCTGTGGCCCGCAGGGGAATGAAATTTGCTGAATCAGGGTGGCAGGGTGGTGGCTCCAGATCGCCGGCGGCCCTCGTTCCGTGTCGCTCGTGGTACTGGCGCCGGCGGCGGGAAGGGAACGCCCTGATAACGCCGTAGTTTTCGCTAGCGAAAATTCTTGCTGATGTTCATGATCACCGTATGTACTGGTCGAGGCGAGAAGTACCGGCTTTCTGGCTGGGTTTTAGCTAGCGCCCTCTCTCGACGTAGCAAAGAAATTGGTGGTTTGGATCCCCGCAAGCTCGGGCACTTCTCTCAGCGTCAATATGATCTACGCCACACTCATCGGGTCGGTCTCGGGCGGTGCGTGGGGGGTTTGCTGGAGGGAGGCATGTCATGGATCGCAACATCAGGGGGATCGACAAGATGCTCAAAACGTTGATGCTGACCGGCGCGGCCGGTGCAATAAGCGTCGGGATGGCCGTTGCCGGTGCGGGGACGGCCGCGGCGGACGACGGTTCGTCGTCGGAGAACGCCCGCGTATCCACCCGCTCGGCGGCGGCAGCGGCGCTGACCCCCGAGGAAGCAGGGCAGTTCGGCGACAACCTGGTCCGCAATATCGGCAGGTTCGGCAGCGACCTCCAGCAGAACGCCGGCCGCGCCGGTAGCGACCTGCAACGCAATCTCGGTCAGGTCGGCACGGATCTGTTGGTCAACGGTGGGCGATTCACCAATGATCTGACCCAGAACGTCAACAGGTCGGGCGCCGATCTGATTCGCAATGCCGGCGAGGCCGGCGGCAATCTGGTGCGCAACATCGGTGGGCTGTTCGGCGGCTGAGTTCGGCGGCTCGGTGCGATGCCGGCCGGGGTGGCAAGCCAGACTGCCGCCCCGGCCGGTTCATGTTCGGGTGCGGGCAACGTGCCGCCACCCTGGCCGACGTGCGACTTGTCCCGGGATCGCGCGCAGATGCGGGCAACGGACGATAGCGTGAACCCGTCACAGCACACCGGACGGGAGATCAACACATGCGAGCCGATAGTTCGTCGGGTTGTAGGCCCCACCCACCCACCAGACGGAGGAATCGGCTCAGCGCGTTGATCGCGGGTCTGCTCGTCGCCCTGTTCGGGGCCACCCTGCTGACGCCGGCCACCGCAGCAGCCGAAGGCGAGACCTACACCATCGCCACCGATACGACGTTCGCGCCGTTCGAGTTCCAGAATGCCAGCGGTGAGTTCGTCGGCATCGACATGGATCTGATCCGGGCCATCGGCGAGGACCAGGGCTTCAACGTCGACATCAAACCGCTGGGTTTCGATGCCGCACTCCAAGCGGTGCAGGCCAACCAGGTCGACGGTGTCATCGCCGGTATGTCGATCACCGATGAACGCAAGAAGGTCTTCGACTTCTCCGATCCCTATTTCGAATCCGGCGTCCAGATGGCCGTTCTCAAGGACAACGAGGACATCAAGTCCTACGACGACCTGCGCGGCAAGCGGGTATCGGTGAAGAACGGCACCCAGGGCTCGGATTTCGCCAACTCCATCAAGGACCAGTACGGCTTCCAGGTCGTCTCCTTCGCCGATTCGTCGACGATGTTCGACGAGGTCAAGACCGGGAACTCGGTGGCGGTCTTCGAGGACTACCCGGTGCTGCTGTACGGCATCGCCCAAGGCAACGGATTCAAGACCGTGACGCCCAAGGAGGACCCCACCGGTTACGGATTCGCGGTCAACAAGGGCCAGAACGCCGAACTGCTGCAGAAGTTCAACGCCGGACTGGCGAACCTGAAGGCGCAGGGCCGGTACGACGAGATCCTGCAGACCTACCTCGGCGAGCAGGCATCCACCGCCGACGACTCGATCTTCGGTCTGATCAAGAGCACCGCACCGATGTTGTTGGCGGGCTTGAAGATGACGGTCTTCCTGACCGTCGTATCGATCTTCTTCGCCCTCATCCTCGGCGTGGTCTTCGGGTTGGCCAGGGTGTCGCGGTCGATCTGGTTGCGTGCGATCGGCACCACCTTCGTCGACATCTTCCGCGGGACACCGTTGTTGGTGCAGGCCTTCTTCATCTACTTCGGTATCCCCGCGACGATGGGCTTCCAGATGTCGGCGGTGACGGCGGGCATCATCACGCTCTCGCTCAATGCAGGTGCCTATATGACCGAGATCGTCCGTGGTGGCATCCTCTCGGTGGACAAGGGCCAGATGGAGGCCGCCCGCAGCCTGGGCATCGGCTACCTGCCGACGATGCGCAAAGTTATCCTGCCCCAAGCGATCAGGACCATGATCCCGTCGTACATCAACCAGTTCGTGATCACCCTCAAGGACACCTCGATCCTGTCGGTGCTGGGCATCGCCGAGCTGACCCAGAGCGGGCGCATCATCATCGCGGGCAATTACAAGGCGTTCGAAATGTGGCTGATCGTCGGCATCATCTACTTCATCGTCATCATGGCGCTGACCAAACTGTCCGACCGGCTGGAGAGGCGGCTCGTCAAATGAGTGAACTGGTAACCGAAGCCGCGGCCGCCGAACCGGCAGGCACGGTGAAGATCCGGATCGAGGGACTCAAGAAGTCGTTCGGTGACCTTGTGGTGCTCGACGGCATCGACACCACCGTCAGCCACGGCGAGGTCGTCTGCGTCATCGGTCCGTCCGGATCGGGTAAGTCCACATTCCTTCGGTGTCTGAACAAACTGGAGGACATCACCGGCGGCAAGGTCGTCGTCGACGGCTTCGACCTGACCGATCCGAAGATCGATCTGGACAAGGTGCGCCAGCACATCGGCATGGTCTTCCAGCACTTCAATCTGTTCCCGCACATGACGGTGCTGCAGAACGTCACGCTGGCACCGCTGATGACCAAGAAGTCGGACAAGGCCGCCGCCGAGAAGAAGGCGCTCGAACTTCTCGCGCAGGTGGGCCTTGCTGAGAAGGCGGGCGTGAAGCCGGCCACGCTGTCGGGTGGCCAGAAACAACGCGTGGCCATTGCCCGAGCGCTGGCGATGAATCCGTCCATCATGTTGTTCGACGAGGCCACCAGCGCGCTCGACCCGGAGATGGTCGGCGATGTCCTGGAGGTGCTGCGGACCCTCGCCCGCGGCGGCATGACGATGGTCGTGGTCACCCACGAGATGGGCTTCGCGCGTGAGGTGGCTTCCCGGGTGATCTTCATGGCCGACGGACACATCGTCGAGGAAGGCCCGCCCGCGGAGATCTTCGACAACCCGAAACACCCACGTCTGCAGGAGTTTCTGTCGAAGGTGCTGTGAGCTTCGGTGCCCGCGCGCACACCATGGACCGGTGACCCGGTCTGGCTCGTCGACGTGCTTCAAGACGAGGGCCTCAGCCCGGTCGAGTTCCCTGGCTGGCGCACCCGCGGACACGGTGAGTTCAAGGACATCCGTGGGGTGATGGTGCACCACACCGGATCCGACCGTGCCGATGCCGCATCCATCGCCTACGGCCGACCGGATCTGCCCGGCCCGCTGTCGCAGGTGCACATCGCCAGGGACGGCACGGTCACCGTGGTGGCGGTCGGGGTGGCCTGGCATGCCGGCACCGGTATGTATCCCTGGGTTCCGGCGAACATGGGCAACTGGCACCTGATCGGTATCGAGTGCGCCAACAGCGGCACCAGCCCGTCGGCGCCGCATCGCCGGAATTGGCCGGACGCACAGTATCTGGCACTGGTGGATTGCTGCGCGGCGATCAATCGGCGCCTGGGGCAGACATCGAAGCGCACCATCGGGCACCGTGAGTACGCGGGGCGCGCGCAAGGCAAGTGGGACCCCGGGGCCATCGACATGACGGTGCTGCGCAGCGATATCGCCGCGCGCATCGGTGCCGTCGCGGCGCGTCCGGCGCCGCGACCGCCGGTGCCGGTGGGGGAGTACGCCGATGTGCTGCTGTTCCGGGGAAGCACCGGGGCGCAGGTCGCCGAACTGCAGCGCCGGCTCAAATATGCCTATGCCAGGTACGGCGGTGAGCTCGAGATCGACGGTGTGTACGGCGCCGCGACCGAGGCGGTGGTGCGTGAATTCCAGCGGCGTACGCCAGGACTCACCGTCGACGGCATCGTCGGACCCGCCACCGCGGCGGCCCTGCGGCTCACGCTGGTCTGACCGGCGCCGCCCGCTGGTCAGCCTTGTTCGATGGTGTTCCCACTGCCGGACTGGTTGACCGTCGGTGAGCCGTCGCGATAGGTGACCCGATTCTCGAAGCCCGACACCGTGATCTCGTCGGTGGACTGTGCGGTGACGACATTCTCGAAGCCCGACACGGTGACCGCCGTGCAGTGGCCGGTCACGTCGATGGTGTTGTTGGCGCCGCTGATGATCACGATGTGGTCGTCACAGGCTACCGTCCGGTTGGTGCCGATACCGGTGATCGTGATGGTGCCGCCGGATTCGACAGGAGTGTTGGGGCCGCCCGGATCGACGACGATCGGTGGCAGCTCGGGTATCTCGGGCAACCGTGGCACGACCGGCTGGGCTGGCTCGTCGGTCAGCACACCACCGCCGCCGGCCACCTCCGGTGTCGAGTCGTCGGCACTGAACAGCCAGAACGCGGCGGCCGCCCCGCCGAAGAACAACAGCACCAGGGCCAGCGGCACGATCACCATCCAGGCTCGCAGGCCGGAACGCTGCGGCGCCGACGGATACGGCTGGGCGTAGGCACCGCCATAGGGGTCGGCACCGTAGGGGCTCTGGCCATAAGGACTCTGGCCATGGGAGTTCAGACCGTACGGGTCCGGCCCAGGGGGCGACTGGCCGTAGGGCGGCTGCGGCCACTGCTGGGTGGGCGGCGGCAGCGGCGGCGCGGCGGGGGCGTCGTAGGTCGACGGGCTCGGCTGCTCGGCACCGAGCTCGGTCGGCTCCAGTGCGCGGATCCGAGCTTCCGGGTCGTCCTGCGGATTCATACCGGGATGGTCGCATATCGGCCGATATGACGTGCGGCGGTACGGAAAAGGCTGTGGCGCCGGACCTCCGTGGAGGTCCGGCGCCACAGTTCTCGCGCACCCTATGCCGGAACAGCAGCTCCGGTCTTTTCCCGTGCAGGGGGATCGGTTTCGGCGCGCGCGGCGTGATCGTCGAGCATGGTCAGCTCGTCGAAGGGGTCTTTTCCGCTCAGGACGGCGTCGACCTTGGCGCGGTCGATCGTCTTGGTCCAGGTGCCCACCAGCAGCGTCGCCACGGCGTTGCCGGAGAAGTTGGTCACCGCGCGTGCCTCGGACATGAACCGGTCGATACCGACGATCAGGCCGACACCGTCGAGCAGGTCCGGGCGGTGGGCCTGCAGGCCGCCGGCCAGGGTGGCCAGGCCGGCGCCGGTGACCCCCGCGGCACCCTTGGAAGCCACGATCATGAAGACCAGCAGACCGATCTGCTCGGTCACCGACAGCGGGTCACCCAGCGCGCTGGCGATGAACAGCGAGGCCATGGTCAGGTAGATCGCGGTGCCGTCCAGGTTGAACGAGTAGCCGGTGGGTACCACCACGCCGACCGTCGAGCGGTCCACGCCGATGTGCTCCATCTTGGCGATCAACCGGGGCAGCGCGGACTCCGACGACGAGGTCGACACGATGAGCAGGTACTCCCGGGCCAGGTAGCGCAGCAGCTTGAAGATCGAGATCCGCGACACCAGTTGCAGCAGGGTGCCCAGGACGCCGAAGACGAAGATGGCGCAGGTGATGTAGAAGCCGAGCATCAGCGCGGCCAGCTGGCCGACCGCCGCCCAGCCGGTCTGGCCGACGACATTGGCGATCGCGCCGAACGCACCGATCGGAGCCAGCCACAGGATCATCACCAGCACCTTGAACACCAGCTTCTGCAGGTGCTCGATACCGCGCAGGATCGGATCACCGGCCGTACCGAGGCCCTGGATGGCGAACCCGACCAGCAGCGCGATGAACAGCGCCTGCAGCACGCTGCCCGCGGTCAGCGCGGAGAACAGCGAGGTCGGGATGATGCCCTGGACGAAATCGAGCAGGCCGCCGGATTCGTGCGCCTTCTCGGCGAGTTCGGCACCCTTGCCCGCGGCGCTCTCGGTGAGCTTGAGGCCGCTGCCCGGATGCAGGATGTTGCCCACGAGCAGGCCGATGGCCAGCGCGAAGGTCGACATCGCCAGGAAGTAGACGAAGGCCAGCCCGCCGACCTTGCCGATGGTGGCGGCCTTGCGGACCGAACCGATGCCCAGCACGATCGTGCAGAAGATGACCGGGGCGATCATCATCTTGATCAGCGCCACGAACATCGTGCCCAGCACGCCGACGCTCTTGCCGACCTCCGGGGCGTAGATGCCCACGCCGATGCCCGCGATCACCGAGATGATGACGGCGATGAACAGCCAGTGGGTGCGGTCGTGCTTCTTCTTCGGCGCGTCCGGTGCCGGCTCGGGTGCCGGCCGGTCCATCGTGGTTGTCATCGGGTTCTCCTTCGAACACTGCACGGAAATGGGTCTGAAAGGATGGTCGGACACGCACGTGAGGTAGGTCACGTTTTAGTTCATTACGTTCAGCCGGGAGAGGGTTGCGCAATGCGGGTGGGCGGCACGCGGGGGCCGGCTCGGGGCTGGTCCTCGGGATGGCCCAAGTCGTTGGCCGGTCAATCGATCGCGCTGCAGATCCTGGTGATCACGCTGATCGTGGTGGCGGGCAGCGCGCTGGCGCTCTTCGACGCCCGGCGCGACGGCGACGCGGCTGCCCGGGCTCAGGTGCTCGGCATCGCCACTGCGCTGGCCGATTCACCGTCCACCGCCGACGCGATCGTGGCAGGCCGCGCCACCGAGATCCTGCAACCGGTGACCGAGCTGGTGCGCAGGCACACCGACATCGCCTTCATCACCATCATGGCTCCGGACCGCACCCGCTACACCCACACCGATCCGACCCAGATCGGCGGTCAGTACCTGGGCAATATCAGCCCCGCGTTGCGCGGTGAGTCGTTCACCGAGCTCTACACCGGCACGCTCGGACCGTCGATCCGCGCCGTGGTGCCGGTGCCCGACGCGGACGGCCGTGTCATCGGCCTGGTGGCCGCGGGCATCCTGCAGCAGAGTCTGGCCGATCGTTGGCGCGACCAATGGGCGAAGATCGCCACCGTCGGTGTTGGCGCGCTTGCCGTTTCGCTGATCGGGGTGTGGGGGATCCGGCGCCGTTTGCTGCGCCAGACGCGGGGACTACGCCCCGACGAGCTGCGTGTCATGTACGACCACCACGACGCCATCCTGCATTCGGTGTCGGAGGGCCTGATCGTGCTGGACCGCACCGGGGTGGCGTTGGTCAACGACGAGGCCCGTCGGTTGTTGGGGCTGCCCGACGGTGCGGTGGCGCGGGCCGATCTGCCCGAATTCCTCCGGTCCTACAACCCCGGGGCCCGCGACGAGATCCACGTGACCGATGACCGTGTGCTGGTGGTGAACCGGTCATCGGTGCAGTCGGACGCGAACGCCGCGGAGGTGGTGACGATCCGCGACCGGACCGAACTGCAAGGTGCGCTCGGGGAATTGAGCTCGCTGAAGGTCCTCACCGACTCGTTGCGCGCGCAGGCCCACGAGGCCGCCAACAAACTGCACACCATCGTCACCATGGTCGAGATGGGTCACGCCGAGCGGGCGGTCACCTTCGCCACCGCCGAACTGGAACTGTCCCAACAGCTTGTCGACCGTCTGTCCGCGGCCGTCGGTGAGCCCGCCCTGGTGGCACTGTTGCTCGGCAAGACGGCGCAGGCGGATGAGCGCGGTGTCGAGCTGACCATCACCGAGGAGACCGGCCTGCCCGCCGACACCGACGATCTGCTGCTGAGCGGACAGGAGATGGTCACCGTGCTGGGCAACCTGATCGACAACGCCATGGAGGCCTGCGATCCCGAGGACCCGTGGGTGGAGGTGACGGTGCACCAGGACGAGGAGCAGTTGTTGATCCGGGTTGCCGACAGCGGGCCGGGAATGGATGCCGGCACCTTCGAAAAGGCCATGCAGCGTGGCTATTCGACGAAGTCCGACCATGATGCCGGCGCCCATGGGCTGGGTCTGGCACTGGTGGCGCAGGTGGTCAAGAAGCACCAGGGGACTCTCACCGCCGATGTGACGTACGGTTCGGTCGTGACGGTGACGGTGACGCGCCGATGATCAACGTGTTGATCGTCGAGGACGAGAGCCTGATCGCCGAGGCGCACAAGACCTACCTCGGGCGCATCGCCGGCTTCACCGTGGCGGCGGTGGTGCATACCGCTCGTGATGCGATGCGGGTGGCCAGCGAGGCGGCGGCCTCCGATGTGCCGATCGATCTGGTGCTGCTCGATATCGGGCTGCCCGATGCCAGCGGCATCACCCTGGCGTCGGCGCTGTCGGGCATCCAACCGCCCCCGGACATCATCACCATCACCTCCGAACGCGACCTGGAGATGGTGCGTGCGGCCGTCGGCCACGGGGCCCTGGCCTACTTGCTCAAACCGTTCACCTTCGCGGCGTTCCGTGACCGGCTCGAGCGCTATCAGCGCTACCGGGAGGCGCTGCCCGCGGGAACCGACGCTGCCAGTCAGGACGAGGTCGACCGGGCGCTGGCCGAGTTGCGGGTGGGATCCGGCCGGACGGCGGCGCCCAAGGGGGTGGCGCCGGGCACCAACGACGAGATCGCGCGCGCGGTGCGCGATTCCGCCGAGGGGATCACCGCCGATGCGGTCGCCAAGCAGGTCGGGGTGTCGCGGGTGACGGCCTGGCGGTATCTGGAGCGCCTGGCCGAGGAGGGCACCGTGACCCGGCACACCGATTACGGCAAGGCGGGGCGGCCCAAGACCCGCTATCAGTGGCGGTGAGCGCGCCGGGTCGGTAAAACACGCCCGGCAAATGCGGGTTGGCCTCCCAGCAAATGACCACTCGGGAACTTATGCTGTGCGCACCGGTGTCCGAAAGGCTTGCTGTGCACACGACAGTGCTGAGGAACAGGCGGCGTGGTCCGCTGGTCGTGCTCTCGGTTTCGGCGGTCGTCCTGGCCGCGGCACCGGTCGTCGGCGCCGCTCCCGAATCGGTGGCCGAATCGGGGTCGGCAACCGTCACCGTGAACACCGGCAGCCGGGATCTCAACATCCGATCGGCGCCATCGGTCGACAGCCAGAAGATCGGGACGCTGCCCGACGGTGCGCGAATCGTCATCACCTGTTACGCCCGTGGCGCAGTGTTCTCCGGCGGCCCCTATCGGATGTCCACCGATCTGTGGAATCGATTGCCCGACGGCGGTTTTGTCACCGACGCCATGTTGGACACCGGATCGGATGACCCCGTCGTGCCACCGTGTGCCACCGAGTCGATGACAGTGTCGCAAGCACGGGCCACCGGCCGCTCGGTCGCCACCAACCCCGCCGAAAAGGGCAGTGCCGCCTGGGGTGCCATGGAGAAATGGTTCTTCGCCTCGGGGGAGCGGTCCTATCCGGCGCTGCGCGGGGCACCGCGGGACATGGCGGCGGCCGCCCGTGCGGCCGGTTGGACCGTCGTCGGCGAACCCATGCAGCGGTCGCTGGTGGTGATTCCGCCGGGGCTGCTGGCGGCGCCGGAGACCGGGCATGTCGCGTGGGTCGACACCGTCTCGACGCGACCCGATGGGGCCTATCTGGCGCTGACCGAGATGAATGCCGCCGGCAAGGGGCCAAATATCTGGTCGGGGCGGACCGTCAAGGCGGTGACGGGGTTGCTCTACATCCCGTTGCCGTGACGGTGGGCGGGGCGGCCAGCAAAACTTCCGTGCGCGTGCTCGCGAATCCACCATGGGAATGGCGGTGACGACCGTCACAAAGTTTGCTGACGCGCCGCCTGTGATCTGGCGCTCACTTTTGCGCCGACCCCTGAGGAAATCGTGTGGGGCGGGTGGGGTTCGGTGCCCAAGGGCGATTCGCTGACATCTCAAAAGCCCTGATAGGGGTCATCTCTCAGTTCGCTGTGCGGAGGTCACAACTGTATAACGATCTTTTCCTGAGGGATGTCTGAGATGTTGCGCGCCGGTGAACGGCCGGGGCGACAAGATCACGATTTCGGTGTCACCGTCCGTCGCTAGACTCGCTCACAGGAACGCGTCCGACCTACGGACGCGTGGCGTGATCAAGTGCCGGCGTAGCCACCCGGCGGAGGTGTCGAAGAGATGGCAAGTGTTTCCGTGCGTGCCAACGCCGCAGCGCTGAACGACTCGCGAACCGCTTTCGCAGGTTCGGTCACGGTCAACCGCGGCCCCATCGCGGCGGTGGCGGCAAATACCGGTGCCATCGTGGCCGCCAACTTCGGTGATGACAGCGTCGCGATCGTTCGCGCCGATGCCGCCGCCCTGCCGGCCCTCGTCGAGCTCGACGGTGCCCCGGTGGCGATCAGCCTGACCGAAGACCGTGCCTTCGTGGTCACCAGTGCCACCGAGGCCGACAGCCTGACCATCGTCGACATCCGCACCAACGCGGTGGTCGCCGAGTACCCGCTGGCGTTCGCGGTCACCGCGGTCGCGGTCAGCCCCGACGGCAAGCGCGCCTACACGGCCCGCACCGGTGACGATCATGTCGACATCGCGGTCGTGGACACCACGGCCGACCGGGTCGGCACCATCGATATCGCGACCGGTGCCGCCACCTCGATCGACGGCCTGGCCGTCGACCCGTCCGGCCGCCGGCTGTACGTCGGTGTGAGCACCGCGACCGGCAGCCGCCTCGTGGTCGTCGACACCGAGACCGCCCGGGTTCAGCGCACCGTCGCCATCGGCGCGCCGATCCGCGATCTCGCGGTCGCGGCCGACGGCACCGTCCACGTGCTGACCTCTGACCTGCGAAACCGCGGCGTCATCAAGATCGTCGACCCGGCCCGGCTCGTCGTGACCACCGCGTTCCCGGCCGGCACGCTGCCCATCGGCATGGTGCTGTCCGCCGACGGTGCCCGCGCCTACGTCGTCGACTACGACGAGGTGTCGGTCCTGTGCACGCTGACCCACGAGGTGGTGGAGACCATCTCCCTCGGCGCGCGCGCGACCGCGATCGGCCTGAACACCCCCGGCGACCGGCTGTACATCGCCGACGTCGACGGCCAGATCACCGCGCTGCGGGTGCCCGCACCGGCGCCGACTATCGCGCCGTTCGACGCGGCGGCCTTCGCCGATATGCGCGAACTGGCGCAGGTCTGACGTTCGTTCAGCGCGCCGGGAGCTAACGCTCGGCGCGCTGATACGCGGTGACAACGGCCGCGCCGCCCAGCCCGATATTGTGCTGCAGCGCCGCGGTGACGTTGTCGACCTGCCGTTTATCGGCGGAGCCGCGCAGTTGCCAGGTCAGTTCGGCGCACTGGGCCAACCCGGTGGCGCCCAGCGGATGGCCCTTGGAGATCAGCCCGCCCGACGGGTTCACCACCCAACGCCCGCCGTAGGTGGTGTCGTCGTTGTCGATCAGCGCGGCTGCCTCGCCGGGGGCGCACAGGCCCAGCGCCTCATACAGCAGCAGTTCGTTCGCGCTGAAGCAGTCATGCAGTTCGATGACCTGGAAATCCTCCGGGCCCAGTCCCGACTGGTCGTAAACCTGTTGTGCGGACCGCACATTCATGTCGTAGCCGATGATGTTGGCCGCACTTCCGTCGAAGGTCGACGCGAAGTCGGTGGTCATCGCCTGGCCCACGATCTCGACGGCCTGACCGGCCAGGCCGTGCTGATCGACGAATGCCTCGCCGGCCAGGATGGCCGCGCCGGACCCGTCGGAGGTGGGTGAGCACTGCAGCTTGGTGAGCGGATCGGAGATCATCTTGGCGGCCAGGATGTCATCGAGGGTGTACTCGTCCTGGAACTGCGCATACGGATTGTTCACCGAGTGCTTGTGGTTCTTGAACCCGATCTTGGCGAAATGCTCGGCGGTGGTGCCGTACTTCTTCATGTGCTCGCGCCCCGCCGCCCCGAACATCCACGGCGCCACCGGGAAACCGAACTCGTCGATCTCGGCCAGTGCCTTCACATGCCTGCCGAGCGGGGATTCGCGGTCCTGTGCGCCGCCCCCGAGCGAACCGGGCTGCATCTTCTCGAAACCCAGCGCGATGGCGCAGTCGGCCAGCCCGCCCCGGATCGACTGGGCGGCAAGGTAGAGCGCCGTCGATCCGGTCGAGCAGTTGTTGTTGACGTTGACGATGGGGATACCGGTCATGCCGAGCTCGTAGAGCGCGCGCTGTCCGGATGTCGAGTCCCCGGAGCAATAGCCGACATAGCCCTGCTGCACCTGGTCGTAGGAGATGCCGGCGTCCTGGAGGGCCTTGGTGCCGGACTCGCGCGCCATATCGGGATAGTCCCAGCCCTCGCGTGCGCCCGGCTTCTCGAATTTGGTCATCCCGACCCCGACGACGAACACCCGGTTCATAGCTGTCCCTTTCGCGCTGCTTTGCGGTCAGGTCAACATAACCCGCTGTCCCGTCAGCCGAAGGCTTCTGCGTGCTGCGGGCAGTAGTAGTCGATCGAGTTGACCAGGAACGCCGCGGCCTGTCGGGCGTTGATTCCGGTGTAGTCCATGATCTCCAGCCCGATCGCCGTGGCGCTGATTCCCGAGTCGAGCTCGCTGCAGACCTGGTAGGCATTGGCGATCACCTCACCGGCCGATTCGTAGCCGATGCCCTCGGCGCGCAGATCGGACAAAAAGGCGGAGTCCGCCGCCGAGGTGACCGCATTCGCCGGCGCGGCGACCAGCACCGCGATCGCACCCGTGACCAGGGCGGTACCCGTTAGCTGGAGCAGGCGTGTGGTGCTGTACATCGTGGATCTCCGTCAGGGCCGACCCGGCGTGTCCGGGTGTGTGTCCACAGGATCCAACGACGCACTTGGCGGATTCTTGGCGTGCCGATCAGCCGTACGTCAGCCACCACTGGTGCAGGTCTTCGATGGTCGGGCCCTGGGCGTTGCCCAGGATCAGGCCGTCGTTCTTGGTCCAGGTCAGGTCGGGACCGCCCTCGTACATACCGCAGGCGATGGACCCCTCCACCGTGCCGGGGGTCTCGGTGTAATGCCAGGTGGTGGGGGAGTCGAGGTCGCTGGCCGGGCACGGGAACAGATCGGAGGCCTCGGCGATGGCGTCCTCGAAGTGCGCGCGCAACGCGCCCTGATCACCGAACAGCGAGTACCTCGACGTCGCGGGACCGCCGGGCAGATCGGACTGCCCGCAGTCGGCGGTGGCCAGCGCTCCGGTCACCGGCGGTCGCACCGGCCGGCAGACCCCCGGTGCATAACCCTGCGGCAGCATCGCCAACAGCTTGTCCGCCATCGCGGCCGGGTCCGGGGCGCGCGATGTGCGGGTGGCCCGGGTCGAGGACGTGTCGGGGGCAGCCGAGGCGCTCGTTTTCGGGCCGGTGGCCCTGCTGTCCTCGGGCTGCACCAGCAGGAAGATGCCGACGGCACCCAGCACCAGGATCAGGACGCCGGCCACCGCGGCCGCCGGCACCCAGGACCTCTTCTTCCGCGGCGCAGGTGGCGGCACCGGTGCGTTCCACTGCGGCCCGGACGGGTACGGCGGCGCGGTGCGCAACGGTCCCGGCGTCGCCCCGAACCCCGGTGTCGCGCCCGGCGGCGGGGTGGCACCGGGCACCTGCGGCGGCACCCCGAACAGCGGGCCGGGCATGGTGGCTGCCTCGCCGCGTTGCACGATATGGGCGGCTTGATCCTGATCGCGCACGCTGAGTGCATCGGTGGCCGCCGCGGCCAGGTCCCCGGCGCTGGCGAACCGGTCGGCAGGCTTCTTGGCCATGCCGCGGGAGATCACCCGGTCGAACGCGGCGGGGATGCCGGGGCGCACCGTGCTGGGCGCAGGCACCGGCTGCATCAGATGGGCGGTGATGACCATGCTGACGCTGTCGCCCGGAAACGGCTGTGAACCGGTCAGGCACTCGTGCAGCACACAGGTCAGCGCGTAGACATCGGCCCGGTAGGTCACCTCGTCGCTGGTGAAGCGCTCGGGCGCCATATAGGCGTAAGTCCCTACCGCCGTGCCCATTTCGGTGAGCTTCTCATCGCTGGCGGCATTGGCGATACCGAAGTCGACCAGGTACGCGAAATCGTCGCGGGTGATCAGGATGTTTTCCGGCTTGACGTCACGGTGCATGATGCCGCTCTCGTGTGCGGCGTCCAGCGCGGAGGCGATCTGGCGCACGATGGCGACCGCGCGGGCCGGGGTCATCGGGCCGTAGCTCTTGAGGATCTTGCGTAGGTCGGCACCGTTGATCATGCGCATGTCGACGTAGAGCACCCCGTCGATCTCGCCGTAATCATGGATCGGCACCACATGGGGTTCCTGCAGCCGGCCTGCCGAGTGCGCCTCGCGCTGCAGCCGCTTGCGGAAGACCGGATCGTGGGATACGCCCTGCGGCAACAGCTTCAGCGCGACGATGCGGTCCTTCTCGGTGTCCTCGGCCTCGTAGACCTCACCCATGCCGCCGCGCCCGATCAGTCGGCGCAGCCGGTACCTGCCGAACTCCGTTCCGACCCGCGATGTCGGCTCGCTCATCTACCTGCCCCCGTCCGCAATTCGGTTCATCAGACTAATGCGTCGGCGGGTTACGCACCCCCGGTGGCGCGGTCGTGGCGCACGATCTCGAACACATACTCGTGATCGCACACCCTGATCCGGTCACCGTGGGTGAGGGTGGCGGTGCCCCGGATGCGCCTGCCGCCGATCTCCACACCGTTCGCCGAGCGCAGATCGGTGATCACGAAACTGGTGCCGGTATCGATCAGCACGGCGTGATGGCGGCTGACCCGCACGTCGTCGAGGACGATGTCGTTGTCGGGCAGCCGCCCGATGCGCGTCGCGGCCGCCGCCAGTGGATGCACCCGGCCGGATTCGGCGCGCAACTGGGCGGGCGCGGACTGTGTGCTCACCGCGGTGCGCAGGTCGATCCGAGAGATCTGGTGCACCGCGGTGGTGCGCGCACTGCGGCGGGCGTCGAGCGGCTCCTGGCGCAGGATGCGCTCGGCCAGCAGACGTACCGTCGGGCCTGGGTCGATACCGAGATCGTCGGCCAACGTCGTGCGTAGCCGCTGGTAGGCGTCGAGGGCGTCGGATTGCCGGTCGCTGAGGTAGTAGGCGGTGATCAGCTGGGCCCACAGTGGCTCCCGGTATGGGTGCTCGGACACCAGCTGTTCCAGCGTGCCGATCACGGCATAGCCTCGGTTGCAAGCGATTTCGGCCTCGGCGTGGGCGGTGTGGGCGACCACCTTGTCCTCGGTCAACGCCGTCGCGAACGGGCCGACGAACTCGAAATCGCGCAGATCGTCGAGAACCGGTCCGCGCCACTGCGCCAGCGCGTCGGCGAGGTGGGCGCTGGCCTGCTCGAAACGGCTCTCGGCGGCGGCCTGCACACCGGCGTTCTTGGCGGCCACGAAGCGTCCGATATCGCAGTGCGGATCCGCGACGCTCAGACGGTATCCGGGCGGGGCGGCGGCCAGCACGGACCGGCCGTCGGCGCCGGAACTGCCGATGAGCTTGCGCAGGTTGGAGACGTAAGAATGCAGACTGGCCTTGGGCTCGGGTGGGGGGAATTGCTCCCAGGCCGCGGTCACCAATGCGTCGCTGCCGACCGGACGGTTGCGGCTCATCACCAGCATGGCCAGCACCGCGCGCTGCTTGGGTGTGCCCAGCGCGACGGGCTGCCCGGAGATGCGCAGTTGCAGCGGACCGAGCACTCCGAAGTCCAGTCCTGGGCTGTCCATGGTCAACGATTGTGCCCGGATGCCCCCTCGCGCCGCCCCGCGAGATGGTAGAACGTGTTCTAGTTTTGCGTGTGGTGGGCGATCGGAAGGGATAGCGATGGCGTTGCGAGTCGTGCAGTGGGCCACCGGCGGAGTGGGCACGGCCGCCATCAAGGGCGTCCTGGAGCATCCCGACCTCGAGCTCGTGGGCTGCTGGGTGCACTCGGCGGACAAGAACGGCCGCGACGTCGGCGAGCTGATCGGCGGCGATCCCATCGGCGTGCCTGCCACCACCAGCGTCGAGGACATCCTGGCGCTGGACGCCGATGCCGTCGTCTATGCGCCGCTGCTGCCCAATCCCGACGAGGTGGCCGCCCTGCTGCGCTCGGGTAAGAACGTCGTCACCCCCGTGGGCTGGGTATACCCCAGCGAGAAACAGGCCGCGCCGCTACGTGCGGCGGGACTGGCCGGGAACGCGACCCTGCACGGCACCGGGATCGCCCCCGGCGGAATCAGCGAGAAGTTCCCGATCCTGTTCTCGGCAATGTCCACCGGCGTGACTTTCGTTCGGGCCGAGGAGTTCTCCGATCTACGTACCTATGATGCGCCGGACGTGGTGCGGCACGTGATGGGCTTCGGTGAGACCCCGGACAAGGCGCTCTCTGGCCCGATGCAGAAGCTGCTCGACGGCGGGTTCATCCAGGCCGTGAAGATGTGCGTCGACGCCTTCGGCTTCGCGGCGGACTCCAAGATCGTTGCCCGACAGGAGATTGCGGTGGCGACCGCGCCGATCGACTCGCCGATAGGCACCATCGAACCGGGGCAGGTGGCCGCCCGGAAGTTCCACTGGGAGGCCCTCGTCGGCGACGAGGTGGTGGTCAGGGTGACGGTGAACTGGCTCATGGGTGAAGAAAACCTCGATCCGCCATGGGATTTCGGTCCGCAGGGGCAGCGCTACGAGATGCAGGTGCTGGGCAACCCGGACTTTTCGGTCGCCATCACCGGTTTCCAGGGTGAGGTCGGTGACCAGGGACCCGAGCCGGGTGTGGTGGCCACCGCCGCGCACTGCGTCAACTCGATTCCCGCGGTGTGTGCGGCCCCGCCCGGGGTGGCGACCTATCTGGACCTGCCGCTGTTCGGTGCAAAGGCCGCGCCCGGCCTGCATCGAGGATGACCGGGCTCGCGCTGGTGCTCGCCGGCGGTGGGCTGGCGGGCATCGCGTGGGAGACCGGTGTGCTGGCCGGTATCGCCGATATGTCGCCGGGGACGGCGGCCGCCGTGCTGGACGCCGACGTGCTGGTGGGCACCTCGGCGGGGTCGGCGGTGGCGGCGCAGATCGGCAGCGATACCGCCATCGGCCGGCTGTACGACCGTCAGGTCGCCGCTGACACCCACGAGCTGGATCCGGGCGTCGGCATCGAGGAGATCACCGCGGTCTTCCTGCAGGCGCTGACCGGCACCCAGGACACCGGCGAGCGGCTGCGCCGCATCGGACAGATTGCGCTGGCCGCCGATACCGTGCCCGAGGCGACGCGTCGGGCGATCATCGAGCACCGGCTGCCCTCGCACGACTGGCCGGGCCGGGCGCTGCGGATCACCGCGATCGATACCGCCACCGGTGAGCCGGCGGTGTTCACCGCCGACTCCGGGGTGCCGTTGGTCGACGCCGTCGCCGCCAGCTGCGCGGTACCGGGGGTGTGGCCGCCGGTGACCATCGGGTCGGCACGCTATATGGACGGAGGTGTGCTCAGCACCGTGCACATGCCCGTGGCGGCGGACTGCGCCCGAGCTGTGGTGCTGGTGCCTGCCGGCGAACACGCCCCCGCGCCGTTCGGTGCCGGGGCGGCCGCCGAGATCGCCGGATTCGGCGGTGCGACGTTCGCGGTGTTCGCCGATGACGATGCACTGGCCGCGTTCGGTCCCAACCCATTGGACCCGGCCTGCCGCGTGCCGTCGGCGGCCGCCGGATTCGCACAGGGACGGCGGGTGGCCGCGGCGCTGAGCGAGTTCCTCGGCAGCTAGACCATGGCGTCGAGGGCGGCCGACGCGAGCTCCTGGCCGATCTCGATGACCTCCTCGGCACGGTGATACTCCAGGCTGCGGCACGACGTGCGCGGCACCTCGATCAGCAGATCCGGCGGGTAGGTCGCCAGCGTGTGCCGGGCCAGTGCGGCTTGGGCGATATCGATGGTGCGGTTCATGATCTCGAAGCTGCCCAGCCGCGGTAGCGCGGGCCCACCCTCGGCGGGTTCCTCCGGTGTCTCGTCCAGCGCGCTGCTGAATCGGCCGAGCACGGATTTGGCGGCCGGGCTGTCCATCATCCGCTGTGCGGTGGCGGTGTCGAGCAGTGCCGTTGTGCTGCGCCACATCCTGCCGAGGAACTCGGTGGTGACCCGTGGCTGCGGGGTGTTGATCCCCGGTGCCGGATCATCTCCTGACAGGCTCACCGCGATGGTCAGGTCGGCGTTGACGGCCGCTATCGGCGCCATCGGCAGTGGGTCGAGGATGCCGCCGTCGGCGAGCAGCCGCCCGTCGAGCAGATGCGGGGTGAAGATCCCCGGTATCGCGATCGACGCGCGGATCGCGTCGACGAGCGCGCCGCGCTGCAGCCAGACCGCCTTTCCGCTGATCAGGTCTGTGGCCACCGAGGTGTACGGGATGGGCAGCGCCTCGATGGTGACATCGCCGAGAATATCGCGCACGGCATCCAGGATCTTCTCCGCGCGCAGCACACCGGGGGAGTTCAAGGACGGGTCGAGCAGGCGCAGCACCGCGCGCTGGGTCAGCGAGCTCGCCCAGTGCGAGAATTCGTCGAGCTTGCCCGCGGCGTGCAGACCGCCGACCAGTGCCCCCATCGACGATCCGGCGACACCGACGATCTCGTAGCCCCGCTCCTGCAGCTCATTGATGACCCCGATGTGCGCGTACCCGCGCGCACCTCCGCTGCCCAGCGCCAGCGCAATCCGCATACAGCCATTCTGGTGCACCGGAGTCGTCGATCGCGCGGACTGTGACGATCACGATGCCGCGCCGGCGGGCAGTTCTGCTCGCCGTGATCACAACCTCAGCCGCACTCACCGCGCGACGCGGCGTTGGCGGCCATGATCACCCCGGCCTGGCGGGCCGGGGTCAGCTCCGTCCACGCCGCGTTGAAGCTGCCGGGGCCCGCCGCGCCGTCGCTCTGCAGTGTCTTCAGATACGCCTCCACCGGATCCTTGTGCTCGTCGAACCACCGCTTGGCGGCCAGGCAGGCCTGGCCGTACTCGGATTCGGTGGCGTCGGACGGAACATCGACGACGGTCGTCACCCCATCGGGTGACACCCGCACCGCGCCGCTGACCGCGGCCTCCGCCGGCAGTCGGGGCGACTCGCTCGTCGGGGTCTGAGAGGTCGTCGCGCCGGTCGTCGGCTCGGGTTCCGACGAGCTGCACCCGGCGAGCAGGGCGACGGCGGCGGTGGCGAACAGAGCGGTCGGGTAACGGCGCATGAGGCCAATCTATGCAACACTCGCGTCCATGACCGAGAGGGCTCAGATCGTGGGTGTGCGGGGCTGTTGTCGCGCTCGTTGAGCGTGCCGACCCGTCCCTTTCCCTTTTCTGGAGTCCCTTCCCATGGTTGCCCCACTGCTCGCCCCGCCCGCTGTCTCTGCGCCCACCCGGTTGCGCCTTCCCGACCTGCTCGCCGCCACCGACCGGTGCGCCGACGACGTGCTCTCCGGCCGGTATGACCGGCTGGTCGACAGGGACCGGCTGCCCATCGACGAGCGTTGGTATCGGCGGCTCTACGGGGACGACGAACTCGACATCTGGCTGATCAGCTGGGTGCCCGACAAGTCCACAGAACTACACGACCACGGTGGATCACTCGGCGCGCTGACGGTGGTCTCCGGTGCGCTACGTGAAACCCGTTGGGATGGCACTGAATTGCGCAACCGGCAGTTGGAAGCCGGTGATCAGGCCGCATTCCCGCTCGGCTGGGTGCACGATGTGGTGTGGGCGCGCGAATCGGTGTCGGCGGGCGGGGCCGCGGTGCCGGCGGCGCCGACGCTGAGTGTGCACGCCTACTCGCCGCCGCTGACCGCGATGTCGTACTACTCGGTGACCGAACGCAACACCCTGCGCCGCAGCCGCACCGAACTGACCGACGCCCCGGAGGGATAGGACCCATGCCCAGTCGTATCGACGCGGTGCTCGCCGCCGCCAGGTCCCGGTTGCGCCGGCTCCCCGCCGCCGATGTTCCTGCCGCCCTGCGCCGCGGCGCGCTGTTGGTCGACATCCGGCCGGGTTGGCAGCGGGCGCAGGAGGGCGAGGTCGCCGCGTCGCCGCAGGTCCTGGTCATCGAGCGCAACCACTTGGAATGGCGATGCGACCCGACCAGCGAGGCCCGCATCCCCGAGGCCGTCGACGACGACGTGGAATGGATCGTGCTGTGCTCGGAGGGCTACACCTCCAGCCTGGCCGCCGCGGCGTTGCAGGATCTCGGTCTGCACCGGGCCACCGACGTCATCGGTGGCTATCGCGCCCTGCCCACCGAACTGCGGTCAGCTGTTCTCGTCTGAGCGCAGGATCGGTCGCAGTTTGTCGGTCTTGGCAGGCGTCCAGCCCGGCGGCTGCAGGATCGCCGCCCACGCATTGGCGACATCGCGCACGTAGACGTGGCCGTGGCCGTCGGGCACATCCACCGCGACCGCCATATCGGCGGACACCTGCAGGAAGGTCACCACCGGGATCCACTCCATCCGGGGTGAGACGTCGTAACCGCGCGGCTCCCTGAGCCAATCGGGTTTGGCGAACAGCAGATCCGGGTTCCACCACGAGATCGGATCCGACGCATGCTGCAGATAGACCACACGGGGTTGCCCCCACGGGGCATCCGGCCTGCGCAGATCCTGTTCGGCGCGGGCCGAGAACCGGACGTTCTCCCCGCGGTCGTAGATCGGCAACCACTCGGGGGATCCCTCGTCGCGATCGCGGGTGAGGGTTGTCCAGATGGTGTTCTTGAATGTGGGACCACTGAACAGCGCCCCGTCGGTGCGGGCGATGAGATTGTTCAGCGCCAGGAACGGGGCCTCGCCGCCGAATGAACCCAGGCTTTCGCCGAACACCACCAGCTTGGGGCGTTCGGCCTGCGGAAGCTCGCGCACCAACGCGTCGACCGCCTCGAACAGGGCCTGCCCGGCCTGCAGCGCGTTCTCCTGGTCGACGAGGAAGGAGATCCAGCTGGGCAGGAACGAGTACTGCATCGACACGATCGCGGTGTCGCCGTTGTACATGTATTCCAGTGAGGATGCCTCGGCTTCGTTGACCCAGCCGGTTCCGGTGGTGGTGGCGATCGCGATGACCGAGCGCTCCAGGCCGCCGGTGCGACGCAGTTCCTCGGCGGCCAGCGCGGCGTCGGCCCTGATGTTGTCACCGGAGTTCAGCCCGGCGTAGGCGCGGATGGGTTCGGTGGCGGGCGCACCGTTGAAGGCGGTGAGCTCTTCCACCGTCGGGCCGCCTGCGACGAAATTGCGGCCCTGATGTCCCAGTGATTCCCAACTGACCAGTGACTGCGGGCCACCGGACCGCAAAGTGGATGTGGGAGCGGGATTGTCGGGATCATCCTCGTTGTTGACGTTTTCGAATGTGCTGTTGATGGTCGTCATGGCGAAGCGGACCACGATGCCGTTGAGCAACGCGATGGTCAGCGCGAGCACCAGTGCCACCGCCACCACACCGGACACCCGGGGCGGTGCGATGCGTTCCAGTTGGCGCACCAGGTAACGGATCAGCTTGCCGATCAGCTGACCGAGTTCGACGAAGACGAACAGGAAGACGATCGCCAGTACGGCGGTCAGCGGGTGATCCCAGAAGTCGAGTCGCGGTACCCCCATCAGATCGCGGATGTCGTCCTGCCACACATGGAAGTAGACGATCGCCGCGCTCTGACCGATGACGCCGACCACGACCAGGACCAGCCAGGCCCGTTTCGGTGGCGGCGGCGTGCTGTCCCGCGACAGCATGTACCGGAACAGCCAGACGCCGAAAACGCCGAGCCCGTAGCCGATACCGCCGGCCGCGCCGCTGACGAGGCCCTGGAACAACGGCCCGCGCGGTAACAGCGACGGTGTCAGGGACAGCCAGATGAAGACCAGGCCGACCGCCGTACCGGTGAAGGTGTAGTGCCGAATCCACCACGCGCGCTTGGCTGGCGCGTCGGGTGCTGGCGGTGCGGCGGTGGCGGTCACCGCTCGACCTTAGCGATGGGTGAAGTTCGGCGCGCGCTTCTCGGTGAACGCGGCCATGCCTTCCTTCTGGTCTTCGGTGGCGAAGGCCGAATGGAAGATCCGGCGCTCGTAGAGCAGTCCCTCGGTCAGCGTCGACTCGAAGGCGCGGTTGACCGCCTCCTTGGCCATCCGCGCCGCCGACAGCGACATCCCGGCGATGGTGGCGGCGGTGGCGTTGGCCTCGTCGAGCAGGGTGTCGGCGGGGACCACACGGGACACCAGACCGCTGCGCTCGGCTTCGGCGGCGTCGATGGTGCGCCCGGTCAGGATGAGGTCCATCGCCTTGGCCTTGCCGATCGCACGCGTCAATCGCTGGCTGCCGCCCATGCCGGGCAGCACGCCGAGCTTGATCTCGGGTTGGCCGAACTTGGCGGTGTCCGCGGCGATCAGCAGATCACACATCATGGCCAGTTCGCAGCCGCCGCCGAGCGCGTAGCCGGCGACCGCGGCGATGGTCGGGGTGCGGGTGGCCGCGAATGTGCCCCACAGGGCGAAGAAGTCCTGGCCGAACACGTCGGCGAAGGACAGGTCGGCCATTTCCTTGATATCGGCTCCGGCGGCGAAGGCCTTCTCGCTGCCGGTCAGGATGATCGCGCCGATATCCGGGTCGTTGTCGAATTCCGCTGCCGCGGTGGTGACCTCGTGCATCACCTGGGTGTTGAGCGCGTTGAGCGCCTTGGGGCGGTTCAGGGTGATGGTGCCGACCCGACCGTCGCGGGTCACCAGGATGGTCTCGAAACTCATGATTGCTCCTCGTGGAATGTCAGATCGGGTTCGGCGGAGGCGAAATAGGCGTCGACGGCGGCGTCGTCGACGGCATCCAAGGTGGCCGGCGACCACTGCGGGTTGCGATCCTTGTCGACGAGTTGGGCGCGGATACCCTCGACGAAATCGTGCGACTTCATCGACGCCACCGACACTCGGAATTCCTGGTGCAGAACCTCTTCCAGGGTGGGCAGGTGGGCCGCGCGGCGCACCGCGGTCAGCGTGACGGCCAGTGCGATGGGGGATCGGGTGGCGATCAGCTCGGCGGCCGCGTGGGCGGCCGGGTCGTCATGGCCGCGCAGATCACCGAGGATCTCGGCGACGGTGCCACCCGCGTAGCAGGTGTCGATCCAATCCCGTTGGGCCAGTAGATCGCTGGCCGGTGGCTCCTCGGCGTAGCTGTTCAACGCATCCTGGTGCCCGTCGGTGACGACTGCCTCGGCGAAGTCGGCCAGCCTGGCCTGCGGGACGAAGTGGTCGGCGAACCCGAGAGCGATGGCGTCGGCGCCGGAGAACGGGGCGCCGGTCAGCGCGGCGTGCATGCCCAACGCACCCGGTGCCCGGGAGAGCAGATAGGTGCCGCCCACGTCGGGGATGAAACCGATGCCGACCTCGGGCATGCCCATCTTGGTATTCTCGGTGACCACGCGGACGTTGCCGTGCGCGGCGACGCCGACCCCGCCGCCCATCACGATGCCGTCCATCAGTGCGACATACGGCTTGGCGAAGCGGCCGATGTGGGCGTTGAGCAGGTACTCGTCCCACCAGAACTTGCGGGCATACGAGCCGTCGCCGCGCGCCGAGTGGTAGAGCGCGACGACGTCGCCACCGGCGCACAGGCCGCGCTCGCCGGCGCCGGTCAGCAGCACGGCGGTGATCGCATCGTCGTCTTCCCAGGCGTTCAGCGCCTGCTGCAGCCCGTCGACCATGACGGCGTTGAGCGAGTTGATCGCCTTGGGGCGGTTCAACGTCACGATGCCGACACCGTTACGGACAGTTACTAGGATGTCCTCGTTTTCTGCCACGAATGCAATCTAGTTCGTGGTCCGCGCGTGATGTGCGACGGGTAGGGTTTGCACAGCGTTATCCCAGAAATGGGCTCACCGCCGGTATCTGAGAACGCTCTCAGTGCAGGGGTATCGCGGGAACCCGTTCCCGACAATGATCGTTGACAGTGTGTTCGTCAATCGAACCACCAGTACTGAAGGAGAGGACCTACGGTGCGCGAAAGCAGCAACCCGGTATTCCGATCCCTGCCCAAGGGGCAGCAGGGCGGATACGCGCAATTCGGTACCGGAGCCGCAAGCTTCGGTGCCCAGCAGGTACATGCGGACCCTTATGCCGCAACCCAATACCCCGATCAGCAGCAGGCCGGTGTCTCCCGGCCCATGACCATCGACGACGTCGTCACCAAGACTGGCATCAGCCTGGCGATCCTGACAGCGGTGGCGGTCGTCTCGTACTACCTGGTCAGCACCAACCTCAGCCTGGCCACGCCGTTCACCTTGGTGGGCGCGCTCGGCGGCCTTGCGCTGGTGCTCATCGCGACGTTCGGGCGTAAGCAGGACAACCCGGCCATCGTGCTGAGCTACGCGGCGCTGGAAGGTCTGTTCCTCGGCGCGGTGTCGTTCATCATCGCCAACCTGGCCTCGGTCGGCGGCGTCGGCATGATCGCCCAAGCGATCGTCGGCACGCTCGGCGTGTTCTTCGGCATGCTCGTGGTCTACAAGACCGGCGCCATCCGCGTCACCCCGAAGTTCACCCGCATGATCGTCGCCGGCCTGTTCGGTGTGGTCGCGCTGATGCTGGTGAACCTGGTGCTCGGCCTGTTCGGTGTCGGCGGCGGTGCGGGCATGGGCCTGCGCGACGGTGGCGCCATCGCGATCGGATTCTCGCTGCTGTGCATCGCGCTGGCGGCGTTCAGCTTCCTGATCGACTTCGACGCGGCCGACCAGATGATCCGCGCCGGTGCTCCGGAGAAGGCCGCATGGGGCGTCGCCCTGGGCCTGATGGTCACCCTGGTGTGGCTGTACCTGGAGATCCTGCG
This sequence comes from Mycobacterium sp. VKM Ac-1816D, assembly GCF_000416385.1. Taxonomy (NCBI): domain Bacteria; kingdom Bacillati; phylum Actinomycetota; class Actinomycetes; order Mycobacteriales; family Mycobacteriaceae; genus Mycobacterium; species Mycobacterium sp. VKM Ac-1816D. Next base: position 304,840 of record NZ_AOHQ01000138.1, on the reverse strand, counting down.
TCTGCTCAGTTACTTCAACAACGACTAGCAGTTCGGCCAGAGAAAGGGCGTCCCGCGCGGGGCGCCCTTTTTCGTTGCCCTTTTCTCCGTTGACTCTGGGGTGAGGGTGCGGGCCACTCGCACTCTCGCGCCATCCGCGCAGAGTCAACGTATCCACAGTGCCGGATTGATTCACAGGTTGCGTCGGACGATGGGCGCCTGCCGTATGTCTGTCGGCCCGTGTCGGCACGGTCCGGTCATGGACATCTCGGAGGTCTTCATCGGTAGTGAAGCTTTGGCGGCAGGCACACTCAGCCGCCACGAGCTGCGTGTACTACCGCGCCGTTTTGCCTGACGTGTATGCGGGCAGGCGCGCCGCGCTCACCCTGCGACAGCGCACCATGGCGGCGTGGTTGTGGTCCGGGCGTCAAGCGGTGATCGCGGGTGCGCCAGCATCAGCACTCCATGGCGCCGAATGGGTTGCCGATGATGCGCCGATCGAGCTGATCTGGCCGAACGCCCGTGCACCGCGGCATGTCATCACCCGCCACGATCTGCTGCTCGACGGCGAGGTGCTGGTGCTCGACGGCATGACGGTCACCACGGCCCACCGCACCGCATTCGATCTCGGTCGACGCGGCCGAATCGGCGAGGCTGTCGCACGCCTGGATGCGTTAATTCGGGCTACCGATCTGGCGCCCGCTGATGTACGAGCATTAGCCGATCGGCATCGTCACACCAGGGGACTGCGGCAACTCGAGCGGGTGCTTGAGCTGGCCGACGGCGGTGCTCAGTCTCCCAAGGAGACGCGGCTGCGCCTGATGCTGATCGAGGACGGTTTTCCGCAGCCGCGCACGCAGATTCCGGTCCTCGATCCAGCCGGATATCCCAAGTACTACCTGGACATGGGGTGGGAGGACCACAAGCTGGCCGTCGAGTACGACGGTGTGCAGCACGCGGAGGCACTCGCCTACGACATCGAGCGAGACGACTACATCGCCGGCCTCGGGTGGATTGTCGTCAGGGTGGCGGCGGTCCAACGGCGTCCCAGCATCATCACTCGTGTGGAGCGGGAGTGGAGACGACTATCCGCGTTGACTTTGCGTTGAGGGCGTCGGCTACTCGCACTTTCGCGCCGTCGGCGCAGAGTCAACGGTTAGGGGACGCGCGGGGTGACCCGACTCGCCGCCTCGGCGGCATTGGCCCGCGCCGTGTCGACATCGGCGTCGTAGGCCAGCGCCACGCCCATGCGGCGCTTGACGAAGCTCTCCGGCTTGCCGAACAGCCGAATATCGGTGCGCGGCACCCGCAACGCCTCGTCCACCCCGTCGAACACCACCCCGGAGGCGTCCACGCCGCCGTAGATGACCGCGCTGGCGCCGGGCGTCTTGAGCGTGGTGTCCACCGGCAGGCCGAGGATGGCCCTGGCGTGCAGCTCGAACTCGTTCTGCCACTGCGTGATCATCGTGACCATGCCGGTGTCGTGCGGGCGGGGACTGACCTCGCTGAACCACACCTGGTCGCCCTTGACGAACAGCTCGACCCCGAAAATGCCCTGCCCGCCGAGGTTTTCGGTCACCGCGGCGGCGATCTGCTGGGCCGACTCCAGCGCGGCGGCCGACATCGGATGCGGCTGCCAGCTCTCCACATAATCGCCGCTGACCTGTCGGTGCCCGATGGGCTCGCAGAACTGTGTTTGTATCGCAGCGGACGTGCCGGCACCGCGCACCGTCAGCAGCGTGATCTCGTAGTCAAAATCGATGAAGCCCTCGACGATGATGCGGGTGTTGCTGACCCGGCTGCCCGACATGGCGTATTCCCATGCGGGTTCGACACCGTCGGGTCCGTCGATCTTGCTCTGCCCCTTGCCCGAACTGCTCATCACGGGCTTGACCACGCACGGGTAGCCGATCTCGTCGACCGCGGCCCGAAGCTCCGCCAGCGAATCGCAGAATCGGTACGGACTGGTCGGCACGCCGAGGGTCTCGGCCGCCAGGCGCCGGATCCCCTCGCGGTCCATGGTCAGCCGGGCCGCCCGCGCCGTCGGGATGACCCGCACCGCGCCGGCGTTCTCGAGCTCCTCGAGCACCGGGGTCGCGATGGCCTCGATCTCGGGCACCACCAGATCCGGCTTCTCGGTTTCGATGAGCTCGCGCAGAGCGTCGGCATCGGTCATCGCCAGCACCCGCGCATGGTGGGCGATCTGGTGCCCCGGCGCGTTCGGGTAGCGGTCGACGGCGATGGTCTCGACGCCCAGGCGCTGCAGCGCGATCAGGACTTCGCGACCGAGCTCACCGGAGCCGAGCAGCATCACCCGGGTGGCGTGCGGGGACAGGGGTGTTCCGAGTGTGGTCATCGGCAGGGAGTTTATGCACAACGACGCCGCGGCGGAGGCGCAGTATGCACCCCCGCCGCGGCGTCGTGAGAAATCAGGAGAGGCGCTCGACGACCATCGCCATGCCCTGCCCGCCGCCGACGCACATCGACTCGATGCCGAAGGTCTTGTCGTGGGTGGCCAGGTTGTTGAGCAGTGTCGCGGTGATGCGGGCGCCGGTCATGCCGAACGGGTGGCCCAACGCGATGGCGCCACCGGAGACGTTCAGCTTGTCCTCGTCGATACCCAGTTCGCGCGCCGAACCGAGCACCTGCACCGCGAAGGCCTCGTTGATCTCGACCAGGTCGATATCGGAGATCGTCTTGCCGGCCTTGGCCAGCGCCTTGCGGATGGCCTCGATCGGGCCGAGGCCCATGATCTCCGGCGACAGCCCGGACACGCCGGTGGACACGATGCGCGCCAGCGGGGTCAGGCCGAGCTCCTTGGCCTTGGTATCGCTCATGATGATGACGGCCGCCGCGCCGTCGTTCAGCGGGCAGGCGTTACCCGCGGTGATCGTGCCGTTCGGGCGGAACACCGGCTTGAGCTGGCTGATCTTCTCGTAGGTGGTGCCGGCGCGCGGACCGTCATCGGTGGAGACGACGGTGCCGTCGGGCAGGGTCACCGGGGAGATCTCGCGGGCGAAGAAGCCGCTCTTGATGGCCTCTTCGGCGCGGTTCTGCGACCGCACGCCCCAGTGGTCCTGATCCTCGCGGCTGATGCCGGTGAAGGTGGCGACGTTCTCGGCGGTCTGGCCCATGGCGATGTAGACGTCCGGGATCAGGCCGTCCTCGCGGGGATCGTGCCAGGTGGATTCGTCCTCGGCCTGCTTGATGGTGCGTGCCTGGGCCTCGTCGAACAGGGGGTTCTTGGAGTTCGGCGCACCATCGGCGGCGCCGACGGCGAACCGCGACACCGTCTCGACACCGGCGGAGATGAAGACGTCACCCTCGCCGGCCTTGATCGCGTGGAACGCCATCCGGGTGGTCTGCAAGGAGGAGGAACAGTACCGGTTGACGGTGGTACCGGGCAGGAAGTCGTAACCGAGCTCGACGGCGACGGCACGGCCGATGTTGTAGCCGGCCTCGCCGGCGGGCTGTGCGCTGCCCATCATCAGGTCGTCGATATCGCGGGGGTCCAACGAGGGCACCTTGTCCAGGGCGGCGCGCACCATCTGCGCGGCCAGATCATCGGGACGCATGGTGACCAGCGATCCCTTACCCGCCCGACCGATCGGTGAGCGTGCGGTGGCGACGATGACGGCTTCGGGCATGTTGACCTCCGTGAACAAGTGCTTGGTTGGCTCTACGCTAGCTCGCCGGGACGACGATGGGTGCGGGGACCCCGGTGGAACGACGCCACAGCCGACTGACATTGCCGATCCGGGCCAGCAGCGAACCACTGCCGTCCATCCGCGATTCCAGGGCGGCCTCGGTCTGCGTCTGCGAGTTGAACTCGCCGAGGGCCTGACACAGCGCCGGCAGCAGCTGCTTGGCCGCCAACTCGTACCCGGCCGCCGACGGGTGGAACATATCGGCGGAGAACAACACCTCGGGTGCCTCGTAGAAGTGCGGGGCCAGCAGGTCCGAGAACGGCACCGGCACCCCGCCTGCTGCCCGCACCGCGGCGGCCTGGGCGCGGGCCAGCCGCAGCCCCCGGTTGCGTGTCACCCACCGCAAAGGCTGCGGGATGGCCTTGATGACGCCGAAGTCGGGGCAGGTACCGACCACGACGACTGCGCCCGCGCTGCGCAACCGCTCCACCGCCTGGCCGACGCGGCGCGCCGACGGGCCCAGCCCGTTGGGTTTGGTGATGTCGTTGGCGCCGATCATGATGACGGCCGCATCCGGCGGCGGTCCGGCGACGAACATGGCATCGATCTGCCCGGACAGCCCCTTGGAGGTGGCGCCGACGATGGCCTTGGTGCTCAGCCGGATGCGCTTACCGGACTCCTCGGCGAGGCCACGGGCCAGCAGCACACCGGGCACCTCGTCGCCGCAGGTGCTGCCGTACCCGGTGGCGGTGGAGTCGCCGAAGATCATCAGGTGCAGGTCGACAGGGGTGTCGCGGGTCCACCGTTGCACCGGTCCGCCGCCGGGGGAGTAGACACCGTCGGCGCGCGGGGGCGCGTCCCAGGATTTCGGGATGGTTTGGCGGGCCTGGTCGGCCTGGCCGCTCAGCAGGTTGCGGGCGCCGACGTAGGCCGAACCGGTGGAGACGAGCGCCGCGGCGGCCACGGCGACAGACGTGATGCGACCCACGATCACGATTTTAGGTCTCGATTTCACAAAGTCAGTAGGCGCGCGAGTAACCGCGGTCACATTGGGGTATCGAACGCGGTATCAAATTTGAATCAGGGATTGTTTAACGAATTGACGGCGAGCAAGCTAAATTCAACCCCCTGGCTAACAACTTATCGGCCAACGGGCACTACAACGGCGTAGGAAGTGGTGGCGATGACGGCACCAAGCAGGGTCTCCGCGGCCCCACATGCAGCGATAATCCCTGCTAGGGCGCGTCAATCGCGGCGTTTCCCGGTCGGCGACTGGCGTCCTGTCGAGATCGTCGAAGACGGTGCCGGACTGGCGGGCAGGCTTGCCGGACTGGTAGCCATGATGACGATCAAGCCGACGTTGGCAATCGGATCGCACGTGCCGAAGCTGCCGTGGCCGTTCGGTCTCGTCGACTTCGCCGCCCGCGTCCTGCGGCCCGCGCCGGGCACGGTGCGCGCCACGATCGCCCTTCCGCACTGCACGGCCCAACTGATCCGCGCCGCCGGGGTGTTGCCCGCCGACGGCAAGCGTTCGGTGATCCTCTACCTGCACGGCGGGGCGTTTTTGACCTGCGGGGCCAACACCCACGGCCGGATGGTCACCGAACTGTCCAAGTTCGCCGACAGCCCGGTGTTCGTCGTCAACTACCGGATGATCCCCAAGCACTCGATCGCCAGCGCCATCGACGACTGCTACGACGCCTACAAATGGCTGCGGCTCACCGGCTATGACCCCGCCAACATCGTCCTGGCCGGCGATTCGGCAGGCGGCTACCTCGCCCTCGCCCTCGCCCAGCGCCTGCAGGCCGAGGGCACCGAGGTGCCCGCCGCGGTGGTCACCATGTCCCCGCTGTTCGAGATCAACAGTGACAGCCGCGCGCAGCACCCCAACTCGCGCACCGACGCAATGTTCCCGCCGCGCGCCATCGAGGCTTTGGGCGCCATCGTCGAGGAGTCCGCCAAGCGGCACGGCCAGGAGGTCTACGAGCCGCTGGAACACATCGAACCGGGCCTGCCCCGCACCCTGATCCACGTATCGGGTTCGGAGGTTCTGCTCAACGATGCGCGAAAGGCGGCCCGGATGCTGGCCGAGTCCGGCGTTCCCGTCGAGGTGCGCATCTGGCCCGGTCAGATCCACGTTTTCCAGTTGTGTTCGCCGTTCGTGGGGGAAGCGACGCGCTCGCTGCGCCAGATCGGTGAGTACATCCGAGAGGCGACGTGGTGAGTCTGCGCGCAGCCTGACACGATAGGTGTCATGCGCATCGCCAGCCATATCAGTGAGCTCATCGGCAACACCCCGCTGGTCCAGCTGAACTCGGTGGTCCCACCGGGTGCCGGTGTGGTGGCGGCCAAGGTCGAATACCTCAACCCGGGCGGCAGTTCCAAGGACCGCATCGCCGTCAAGATGATCGACGCCGCCGAGGCGTCCGGCGAGCTCAAGCCGGGTGGCACCATCGTCGAGCCCACTTCGGGCAACACCGGCGTCGGGCTGGCCCTGGTGGCCCAGCAGCGCGGTTATCACTGCGTGTTCGTCTGCCCGGACAAGGTCAGCGAGGACAAGCGCAACGTGCTGCGCGCCTACGGTGCCGAGGTGGTGGTCTGCCCGACCGCGGTGGCCCCGGACGATCCGGCGAGCTACTACAGCGTGTCCAATCGTCTTGTCGAGGAGATCGACGGGGCGTGGAAGCCCGACCAGTACTCGAACCCGATGGGTCCGGCCAGCCATTACGAGACCACCGGTCCGGAGATCTGGGCCGATACCGACGGCAAGATCACCCACTTCGTCGCCGGCGTGGGTACCGGCGGGACCATCACCGGCACCGGTCGCTACCTCAAAGAGGTGTCCGGTGGACGGGTGAAGATCATCGGTGCCGACCCGGAGGGCTCGGTGTACTCCGGCGGCACCGGCAGGCCCTATCTCGTGGAGGGTGTCGGCGAGGATTTCTGGCCCAGCGCCTACGACCCGGCCATTCCTGACGAGATCATCGCCGTCTCCGACGCCGATTCCTTCGATATGACCCGACGGCTCGCCCGTGAGGAAGCGCTGCTCGTCGGCGGATCATGCGGTATGGCCGTCGTCGCCGCGCTGCGGGTCGCCGAGAAGGCCGGACCCGACGCGGTCGTGGTGGTGTTGCTGCCCGACGGCGGGCGCGGCTACCTGTCGAAGGTGTTCAACGACTCGTGGATGTCCTCTTACGGCTTCCTGCGCAGCAGGCTCGACGGCTCCATCGATGAGCCGACCGTCGGGGAGGTGCTGCGGCACAAGTCCGGAGCCCTGCCGGATCTGGTGCACACCCATCCGTCGGAGACGGTGCGCGACGCCATCACCATCCTGCGTGAGTACGGGGTCTCCCAGATGCCGGTCGTTGGCGCCGAACCGCCCGTGATGGCGGGCGAGGTCGCCGGCAGTGTCTCCGAAAGGGAGCTGCTCTCAGCGGTTTTCGAGGGCCGGGCCAAGCTGGCCGATGCGGTGTCATTGCACATGAGCGCGCCGTTGCCGCTCATCGGTTCCGGCGAACTGCTGGGCACCGCGGCAAAGACGTTGCGGGACTGCGATGCGGTGATGGTCGTCGAGGACGGCAAACCGATCGGTGTGCTGACCCGCCACGATCTGCTCGGCTCGCTGTCCAAGGGCCCGGTGGGGCACTGACCGCTGGAAGCGGTCGATACCGGCACTGACCGCTGGAAGCGGTCGGTGCCGGGACCGACCTGGACAGCGACTTCTCCGGTAGGGTTCTGGCCGCAGAGCCGGCTAATTCCTCACCAGGAAGGCGTCCCATGACCGAGCAACCGCCACCACCTGCTGGGGACTATCCGCCGCCGCCACCCGGTGGCTACCCGCCGCCCCCGCCGCCCGCGGGCGGTTTCGCGCCCCCGCCGCCCGGTCAGCCGGGCGTCGAGGCCGCCGCGTCGTTGCCCAAATCGGCCTACACATCGTGGATCACCCGGGTGCTCGCATTCCTGATCGACGCCGTCCCGGCGCTGATCTTGCAGGGAATCGGCTACGGTTTGCTGCTCGGTACCCGGGAGACCGTGTGCCTCACCGAGACTTCGCAATACGACCTCGGCGCGTTCTGTGCCACAGGGGCTTCCACGCTGGGGCAGGTTGCCGTTGCGGTGTGCGGGGTTCTCGCACTGGCCTATTACGTGTGGAACTACGGCTACCGGCAGGGGACCACGGGTTCCAGCATCGGCAAGGCCATCATGGGATTCCGGATCGTGGGAGAGGCCACCGGCCGTCCGATCGGCTTCGGCATGTCGGTACTCCGTCAGCTAATCTACTTCGTCGCCAACGTGATCTGTTTCCTGCCATGGCTTGTCGCCGTGTTGTTCCCGCTGTGGGATCCCAAGGCGCAGACGCTGGTCGACAAGATCGTGAAGACGGTCGCGCTCCCGGGCCGATGACCGGCACCATGAGCGGCGACGATTCCTCGTCCTCGGCGAATGCCTACACCCCGTGGTTGAGCAGGGTGCTGGCATTCGTCATCGACCTCATTCCCTTCGCCGTGCTGCAGGGCATCGGGTATGCGTTGCTGCTGGGCACGCGGGAGACGGTGTGTGGCAGCAGTGATTCGGGATATGCCCGCGCCGAATCGTGTGCGGCGGGGGCGTCGACGTTCGGGCAGGTGGCATTTGCCGTGACCTGGATCCTCGCGGTCGCGTACGCGCTGTGGAACTTCGGATTCCAGCAGGGCAGGACGGGCTCGAGTCTGGGTAAGGGGGTGCTCAGGTTCAAGGTCGTCGGTCAGAACACCGGGCAGCCAGTCGGATTCGTGACATCGGTGGTGCGCCAGGTGGCGCACGCCGTCGACGCTGTCATCTGTTATGTCGGCTTCCTGTTTCCGCTCTGGGATGGGAAACGACAGACGTTGGCCGACAAGCTTGTCAAGACGGTCTGCGTGCCGCTGTGACGAGGTTGTGACGGAGAGGTGCCGCGCGTCGGTGCCTTCCAAGAATTTTCCAAGTGCGGCACCGCAGACTTCATCTGAAACTCATGTCGATCTTGAGCGCCGCGACACCGCCGGCGTGACATAGGCTCACCTCACGCGCCGACGGCGCGGCGTTTGTCGGTACTCAATTCTCACGAGAAGGTGAAATGACACAACCGCCTCCTCCGCCGGGCAGCACCCCGCCCGGTGGATTCCCGCCACCCGAGAACGTCCCGCCGGGCGGCTATCAGCCGCCCTCGCAGGGTGGTTACCAGCCGCCCCCGCCGCAGGGTGACTATCCGCCCCCGCCCGGGAACTTCCCGCCGCCGCAGGGCGGCTACCCGCCTCCGCCACAGGGCGGTTACCCGCCGCCCCCGCAGGGCGGTTACCCGCCTCCGCCGCAGGGTGGTTACCCGCCGCCCCCGCCCCCGCAGGGTGGCTTCGCACCGCCGCCTCCGGGATACCCACAGCCGGGCTATCCGGGTGGTGCCGCGCCCTACAGCGTCGGCGATGCGTTCTCCTGGGCGTGGAACAAGTTCAGCAAGAATGCCGGCGCGCTGATCATCCCCACCCTGGTCTACGCGCTGGTGGTGGGCATCTTCGGCGGCATCGTCTTCGGCATCGCCGCGGCGGTGGCGCCGAGCGGGGTCACTACCTACGACTCCTATGACAGCGGCTTCAGCTACGAGTACAGCGCAGGCCTCGGTGGGGCCAGCATCTTCGTGCTGGTGATCGGCCTCATCGTGCTGCTGGTGCTGTTGGCGGCGATCTCGTCGGCCTATTTCGGTGGTGTTCTGGACATCGCCAACGGGGTACCGGTGACGGCGGGTTCGTTCTTCAAGCCCCGCCTGATCGGCCCGGTGATCATCGCGACCCTGCTGGTCGGTATCGCGGTCAGCATCGGCAGCGTGCTCTGCTACATCCCCGGCTTGATCGTGTCGATCTTCGCCTTCTTCGTGACTCCGGCGCTGATCGATCGCAACCTGTCGGCCATCGATGCGATCAAGCTGAGCATCGACGTCACCAAGAACAATTTCGTTCCGGTGCTGCTGAGTTGGCTGCTGTACTCGGTGATCCTGGCCGTCGGATCGTTCCTGTGCTACGTCGGTCTGCTCGTTGCCGCGCCGCTGGCGATCCTGTTCCAGGTGTACGCCTACCGTCGCCTCACCGGTGGACAGGTAGCACCGCTGACACCTTAATCGGGCATAGCGCAACCGAACGGGGTGGACCGAACCGGTCCACCCCGTTTCTGTTGTCCGGGCACCACTACCCTGGACGGCATGGGTGAACAGCGCAGTGCTCACGACGCACACCGGTGGCAGGGTCTGGCGACCAGGGCGATCCACGCGGGCTTCCGGCCCGATCCGGCCACCGGCGCCGTCAACGCCCCGATCTACGCCAGTTCGACCTTCGCCCAGGACGGTGTCGGGGGACTGCGCGGCGGCTTCGAGTACGCGCGCACCGGTAACCCGACGCGCGCCGCGCTGGAGGCCTCGCTGGCCGCGGTCGAGGAGGCCGATTTCGGCCGTGCTTTCGCCTCGGGAATGGCGGCCACCGACTGCGCGTTGCGCGCGGTGCTGCGTCCCGGTGATCACGTGGTCATCCCCGACGACGCCTACGGCGGCACCTTCCGCTTGATCGACAAGGTGTTCACGCAGTGGGGGATTCGCTACACCCCGGTCGCCTTGGCCGACCTCGATGCCGTTGCCGCCGCGGTGACGCCCGAGACCAAGTTGATCTGGGTCGAGACACCGACCAACCCGCTGCTCTCGATAGCCGATATTGCGGGTATCGCCGAGATTTCCCGCACGGCCGGCGCGAAGCTGTTGGTGGACAACACCTTCGCTTCTCCGGCGCTGCAGCAGCCGTTGACCCTTGGCGCGGATATCGTGCTGCACTCCACCACGAAGTACATCGGCGGACATTCCGATGTGGTCGGCGGCGCGCTGCTGACCAACGACGAGGAGCTCGACACGGCGTTCGCGTTCCTGCAGAACGGGGCGGGCGCGGTGCCCGGCCCCTTCGACGCGTACCTGACCATGCGTGGCCTGAAGACCCTGGTGCTGCGCATGCAGCGGCACAGCGAGAATGCGGCCAAGGTGGCCGAGTTCCTTGCCGAGCATCCGGCCATCGACTCGGTGCTCTACCCGGGCCTGCCGAGCCACCCCAACCACGAGGTCGCGGCCAAGCAGATGTCCGGTTTCGGCGGAATGATCTCGGTCCGGCTGCGCGGCGGGGTGGCCGCGGCACGCGATTTCTGCGCCCGTACCGAGATTTTCATTCTCGCTGAATCGTTGGGCGGGGTGGAATCGCTGATCGAGCATCCCGGCGCGATGACGCACGCCTCGACTGCAGGCTCCCAGCTGGAGGTGCCCGCGGATCTGGTGCGCCTGTCGGTCGGTATCGAGGAGGTCGCCGACCTGCTCGGCGATATCGAACAGGCGCTGCGGTAGTCCGGTTCCCCGGCGAGCAGACGCAAATACCCCTGGATCGTCGGGAATCTGGGGGTAGAAGCGTCTGCTCGCGGTCAGGACTGCAGCACGGGCCGCAGCGCTGCCGCGGTCACCGCGACATTGATCTCCGGCAGCGCCGAGGGTGATTCGTCGAGCCAGCTGCCCAGGGCGATCTCCCCGGCGCGGGCGTGCACCCAGCGCCACCCGCGATCGTTGAGGCTCAGCACCGCGCCGAGTCCGTCTGCGGCATGCAGCAGCGTGATCGCCGCGGCCGTCGGCGTCGACGGCGGTCTGCGGTCGAACAAGGCCGCCAGCAATGCCTCGCGAGCAGGCCCGACCCGTGCGCGTGTCCGCAGCGGATAACTGAATTCCTTGGGCCCCACCGGGACCCGCTGAATCTGCCCGGCCCGCTCCAGCTGGTCGAGCAGCTGTTGTTCGGCATCGCGGCTCAGCTTGGCCACCGCCGCGCCCACCTTCAGCGGTCGCCGCGTCAGCAGCGTCCACGCCGGGCCGGTCGACAGGTCCAATGCGGCATCGCCGGCCAATGCGACCAAGCGACCGGCGGGGACGGAATCCCCGTCGGCCGACGGTCGGACCCGGCAGGCGCGGGCCAGGTCCAACAACACCGCAGCCGCGAGTACGCGTTGCCTACGGCGTTGTTCGATGCCCGGGCGCGCTGCCGCATTGTCGAGCAGAAGCAGCAGCAGATCCTCGGCGATCTGGGCCATCTGGAGCCGATCGTCCCGACGGGTCAGGCGTGGTAGGGCTCCGCGCTGATCAGGGTGACCTTGACGGTCTTGCCGCTGGGCACGGTGTAGGTACGGCTCTCGCCGACCTTGGCATCGATCAGCGCGTTGCCCAGCGGGGAGTTCGGGGAGTAGACCTCGAGCTTGCCGTCGCTGACGCCCTCTTGGCGGGTGGCGATCAGGAAGGTCTCGGTGTCCTTCTCGTCATCGTCGTAGTAGACCTTGACCACGGAACCGGGCAGCGCGACGCCGGACTGCTTGGGGGCCTCGCCGACCTTGGCGTTGTTGAGCAGTTCCTGCAGCTGACGGATGCGTGCTTCCTGCTGGCCCTGCTCTTCACGGGCGGCGTGGTAGCCACCGTTCTCGCGCAGGTCGCCCTCTTCGCGGCGGTCGTTGATCTCGGCGGCGATGACCGGCCGGTTGGCGATCAGCTGATCCAGCTCGGCCTTCAACCGGTCGTAGGCCTCTTCGGTCAGCCAGGTGACCTGGGTATCGGTCATGTCCTCGCGCTCCTGTCGTTGGTCATTCCCCCGCGACGTATCGCGTGAAAAGGTCGTGTATCGCCGCTGTTGCAGGCGCTGATCGCGCGCAAATGCAGCAATACACGGCTCCAGTGCGGAACCGTGTATGAGTCCAGCCTACCACCGCCGCGTTGCCGGGTTTTCATGTTTGTGCAGCCCGGCGTCGGTTGTGCCCCGCGGATCAGGGAGCTACGAGATACCCCGGAACGTCGATCCCACACCCGTAGATATCGCCCACCACCGGCGGCTTCGTCGACTTGACCTCGGCGTCGATCACCACCGAATCGGCGGTCGAGGGCGGCACCAGGATCTCGCGGCGCCCGGTTTCGGCGCCGTCGATGGAGCGTGCGCGCACGATGCAGACCGCGGGCACCGAAGGATCCGCCCGCGTCACGGTGATGGTCACGGCGACGGTCTGGTCGTCGATCAGCCGATACCCGCTGAGTTCACCCTTGGCGTCGGCGGTGCCGAAGCGCTGGAAGGCGATGATCGCGATGCCCACCCCGACCGCCACTATCAGCAGAAACAGGCCGATCACCAGCCCACGCCTGCCGTTGCGGGACAGCTTCTGGCGCCCGTAGCGGGCGGTGGGACGCTCGATGGTCAAGGTTTTGGGTGCCCGTCGGTCGGTGGCTTCTCTTAGACCTGGAACTATAGGGGGCGTGGGCATAAGCGAGAGGGACGCCTTCGTTGAAGAGACACGATGACTGAATTGCGTTTGATGGCGGTGCACGCCCACCCCGACGATGAGTCCAGCAAGGGTGCGGCGACGACCGCGCGCTACGCCGATGAGGGCGCCAGAGTGATGGTGGTGACCCTGACCGGTGGTGAACGGGGTGACATCCTCAACCCGGCGATGGACATCCCCGAGGTACACGGCCGTATCCACGAGGTGCGCCGCGACGAGATGGCGCGTGCCGCGCAGATCCTCGGCGTCGAGCACCACTGGCTGGGCTTCGTCGACTCTGGGCTGCCGGAGGGCGACCCGCTGCCGCCGCTGCCGGAGGGCTGCTTCGCCCTGGTGCCGCTCGAGGAGCCCGTCGAGCGGCTTGTTCGGGTGATCCGCGAGTTCAGGCCCCACGTGCTGACCACCTATGACGAGAACGGTGGTTACCCGCACCCGGACCACATTCGTTGCCACGAGGTGTCCGTCGCGGCCTACGAGGCGGCCGCCGACCACGTCCGGTACCCCGACGCCGGGGAACCCTGGGCGGTGTCCAAGCTGTACTACAACCACGGCTTCCTGCGGCAACGCATGCAGGTGCTGCAGGACGAGTTCGCCCACCACGGCCAGGAAGGCCCCTTCGCCAAGTGGCTGGAGAGCTGGGACGCCGAGGAGGACAGCATCGAGAAGCGGGTGACCACCCGCATCGAGTGCGCCAAGTACTTCGCCCAGCGTGACGACGCCCTGCTGGCCCACGCCACGCAGATCGACCCCAAGAGTTTCTTCTTCACCACGCCCATGGAGTGGCAGCAACGGCTCTGGCCCACCGAGGAGTTCGAGCTCGCGCGGTCCAGGGTTCCGGTGCAGCTGCCCGAAACCGATCTGTTCGCCGGAATCGAGCCATGACCGACCTGATTTTGATCGCCGCCACCCTGCTCGCCGAAGACGGCGGGCCCCGCCAGACCGGACCCGATTTCGGCAAGGCCAGCCCCGTCGGCCTGTTGGTGCTGATCGTGCTGCTGGTCGGCACCTTCGCGCTGGTGTTCTCGATGAACCGGCACCTCAAGCGGTTGCCGGAGTCGTTCGACCCCGATCACCCCGAGCCGGACCAGGCCGTCGACGAGGGCACGACGAACGAGTTCAAGGGTGACGCCAAGGATTAACGTCCTGGGCGAGGCGATCAGCCCGTATCTGCGTCAGCATGCCGACAACCCGGTGCACTGGCAGCAGTGGACGCCGGCCGCGCTGGCCGAGGCGGTCGAGCGCGATGTGCCGATCCTGCTGTCGATCGGCTACGCGGCATGTCACTGGTGCCACGTGATGGCGCACGAATCCTTCGCCGACCCCGAGGTGGCGGCGGCGCTCAACGACGACTTCGTCTGCATCAAGGTCGATCGCGAAGAGCGTCCTGACCTCGACGCCGTCTACATGAGCGCGACCGTCGCAATGACCGGTCAGGGTGGCTGGCCGATGACATGCTTCCTCACCCCGGATGGCCGGCCGTTCTTCTGTGGTACCTATTACCCGAAAGACGGTTTCCTGCAGCTGATCTCGGCGGTCCGGGAAACCTGGCGGCAGCGCCGCGACGAGGTGGAGCGGGCATCCGACGAGATCGCCGGTGAGCTCCGCGCGATCAACCTGGGGCTACCGGGCTCCGATTCGGCGCCCGACGCCCGGTTGTGCGATGACGCGGTCGCCGCGGTGCTGCGCGATGAGGACGTCGAGCGCGGGGGCTTCGGGCAGGCACCGAAGTTCCCACCATCGATGACGCTGGAGGCATTGCTGCGACACCACGAACGGACCGGGTCGGCCGATGCGCTGGCCACGGTGCAGCGCATCGGCGAGGCGATGGCGCGCGGCGGCATCTACGATCAGCTGGCCGGTGGGTTCGCGCGGTACAGCGTCGACGCGGCCTGGGTGGTTCCGCATTTCGAGAAGATGTTGTACGACAACGCATTGCTGTTGCGCTTCTACGCGCATTGGGCCCGTCGCAACGCGGATGCGTTGGCGCGCAGGGTCACCGACGAGACCGCCAGGTTCATCATCGACGGTCTCGGCGCGGACGGTTTGTTCGCCTCGTCCCTGGATGCCGACGCCGGCGGCGTCGAAGGCCTGACCTACGCCTGGACGCCTGCCGAGTTCGGCGAGGTGCTCGGAGCCGATGCCGACTGGGCCGCAGCACTTTTCGGTGTCACCGAGGCGGGCACGTTCGAGCGGGGGAGTTCGGTGCTGCAGCTGCGGGCCGATCCCGACGACTGGGCCCGTCATGAGCGGGTGCGCGCGGCGCTGCTGGCGGCGCGGTCGCAGCGGCCCCAACCCGCGCGTGATGACAAGGCGGTGACGGCATGGAACGGGCTGGCGATCACCGCGCTCATCGAGGCCTCGGTGGCGCTCGGTCGCCGCGAATACCTCGAAGCGGCCATCACGTGTGCGCGCGAATTGTTGCGGTTGCACCTGGTCGACGGTCGGCTGCGGCGGGCCAGCCTCGGCGGTGTGGTCGGTGACAGCGCGGCCATCCTGGAGGACTACGCGGCGCTGGCGTCCGCGTTGTGCGCCGTGTACCAGCAGACCGGTGAACAGTCCTGGCTCACCGCGGCCACCGGACTGATCGACACCGCGCTGGACCATTTCGCCGATCCGCAACGACCGGGCCATTGGTTCGACACCGCCGACGACGCGGAGGCGTTGGTGCTGCGCCCGGCCGACCTGATCGACGGTGCGACCCCGGCAGGTGCCTCCGCGGCCGCCGAAGCGCTGCAGCTCGTCGCACACCTGAATGCCGATCCGCGCTATCGCACGGCCGCCGACGCCACGCTGGCCGCCGGGGTCACGGTGTTGGCGAAGGCACCGCGCTCGGGCGGGCATTGGTTGGCGCTGGCCGAGGCCGCCGTGCGCGGCCCGATCCAGATCGCGGTGGCCTGCGACCCCGCCGACTCGGATCTGCTGGCCGCCGCGCGGATGCTCGCGCCGGGTGGGGCGGTGGTCGTCGGCGGCGAGCCGGACTCCGGTGAACTGTTGCGCGGCCGGGACCGGGTGGGTGGTCGCGATGCGGCCTATGTCTGTCGCGGCCGGGTGTGCGACCTGCCGGTCCGCACAGTGGAAGATCTCGATACCGCGCTGCGGCGTGCCGTGTAGCGTGGCCGGTCATGAGCTTCGAGCCTGATGCCTTGCAGGGTTTCGTCCAGCGCTATCTGGACACGGTCTCCGGCGGTAGCGCCGACGATGTCGCCGCCCTCTACGCCGAGGACGCCACGCTGGAGGATCCGGTGGGCGGCGGTGAGGTGCACATCGGACGGCAGGCCATCGCCGGCTTCTACAAGAACGTGCAGGGCGCCGAGATCTCGACCGAGCTGTTGTCGTTCCGCGCCGGTGGGACCGAGGCCGCGTTCGTCTTCGCCATCACCGTCGGCGGGGCGATGCGCATCGAACCCATCGAGGTCATGACCTTCAACGGCGAGGGCCTGATCACCTCGATGAAGGCCTACTGGGGTCCGGCGAACATCACCCAGCTCTGACCCTTCTCCCACCGGGAACGTGACGAGCAGGAATCAGAAGACCGCGAACCACATCGCGATGTAGTGGCATACCGCCGCGACCGCGGTGCAGGCGTGGAAGAACTCGTGATGGCCGAATGTCGCCGGCCACGGGTTGGGCCATTTGAGTGCGTAGAGCACGCCACCGACCGAATAGAACGCCCCGCCGACGATCAGCAGTACCACCGCGGCCACGCCGGCCCCGTCCATGATCGGCCCGATGAACCACGCGGCCACCCAGCCCAGCAGGATGTAGAGCGGCACCCCGAGCCACCGCGGCGCCGACGGCCAGAACATCTTCAGCAGCACACCGGCGATGGCCCCGCCCCAGACGATCCAGAACAGCACCATGCCCTTCTGCGAGGGCAGTGCCAGCAGGGCGAACGGCGTGTAGCTGCCGGCGATGAAGATGAAGATCATCGAATGGTCGAGGCGTTTCATCCAGGTGCGCGCCTTGACCGACTGCCAGGTCACCCGGTGATAGGTACCGCTGACGGCGAACATCGCCACGATGGTGAACGTGTAGATCAGTGTGGCCACTCCGGCGCGGGTGGACTCCGCCGACCATGACACCGCCACCAGCGCGGCGCCTGCGATGAATGCCACGACCGCGGAGTAGACGTGAATCCAGCCGCGGGCGCGCGGGCGGCCGAGGAACTGCGCGACACCGTCGGCGAGTGCCTCGGGTAGATCCTCCGCGGAATGCGCCGCCGCCGACCGGTAGGGCCGGCCGGAATCGATGGGCGTGGACATCTCACCTCCGCTGAGTGGCTTAGACCTGGGCCAGGATCACAGTAGTCTGGATCGCTGTGGAGATCATTCCGCCGCGACTCAAGGAGCCGGCCTACCGGCTGTATGAAATGCGGTTGCGCCGCGAATTGGCGCAGTCCCGGTCCGAACTCCCACGTCACATCGCGGTGTTGTGTGACGGAAATCGCCGTTGGGCACGCGATGCGGGCTTCGACGATGTCAGCTACGGATACCGCAGGGGCGCGGCCAAGATCGCCGAGATGCTGCGCTGGTGCCAGGCCGCCGGCATCGAGCTGACGACGGTCTATCTGCTGTCCACGGAGAACCTGCAACGCGACCCCGACGAGTTGGCGGCGCTCATCGAGATCATCACCGATATCGTCGAACAGATCTGCGCGCCCGAAAACCGTTGGAGCGTACGCACGGTCGGTGACCTGGAGTTGCTCGGCGAGGAACCGGCCCGGCGGCTGCGTGAGGCGACGGAACGGACGGTGGGCAGCACCGGCGCCGCCGGCCCCGGAGTGCTGCAGGTCAACGTCGCCGTCGGCTACGGCGGTCGGCAGGAGATCGTCGACGCGGTGCGCGGACTGCTCAGCAAGGAACTGGCCAACGGCGCCACCGCCGAGCAGCTGATCGAATCGGTCACCGTCGACGCGATCTCGGAGAACCTCTACACCTCGGGCCAGCCCGATCCGGACCTGGTCATCAGAACCTCTGGTGAGCAACGACTCTCCGGATTCCTGTTGTGGCAGAGCGCCTACTCGGAGATGTGGTTCACCGAGGCGCACTGGCCAGCCTTCCGACGGGTCGACTTTTTGCGCGCGTTGCGCGACTACACCAATCGGCACCGCAGGCACGGGTTGTAGCAGCGATGTCGGGGCTGTCGGCGGTCGTCTTCGCACTCAGCTGGTGGCTCGGGTTGTACCTGTTGGCGCGCGACCCCCGCAAGCCGGTGCTGGTGCTGGCCGCGGCCGGGTTGGCCAGCTTCGCCGCCGTCGTCGCCCTCGACGCGGTGCGCACCGTGACGGGTTCGGAGCTGCTCGGCCGCATCGAGGTGTTCCTGGTGGTGGCGCCCGGCATCTTCTGGTTCGCGGTGCTCGTCGAGCTGTCCAGACCGATCGACACCTGGCGCAGCCGGGTCGGTGAGATCGCCTGCGTGTGCGGTGTTGCCGTCATCGCGCTCGGTGGCGCGGCACTGGCCGGCAGTGTCGACGGACCGTTGCGCGCCGGCCACTGGCTCATGTTCGGGGCGGTCTCGTTGCCATCGCTGGCCGCGATGGTCACCACCATGCTGCGGCCCGCCCAGCCCGTCTCGGTGGTGCGGTTCGTCCTGGTGGCGACGTTGTTCTTCGCCCTCGGCAACGCCATTCTGGTCATCCCGCTGGGACTGCTGCCCAGCGGACTGGCGCTGGCCTCCACAGGATTCGACGTGGCCCTGCTCGGCGTTGCCGTCGCGCTGTGGGACGCCTTCGACGAGGGGCAGGCGCTCAAGGCCGATATGGCGCGCTCCTTCGTCGGGACGGCCGCGGTGGCGACGGTCTTCGGCGGACAGGCCGTGATCGGCCTCGCGGTCGCGGGGGAGTCGGCCCAGCCTGCGCTGACCGTGCTGCTGTTCACCAGCCTGGCGCTGGCCATCGCGATCAACGTGCTCGCCGATCCGCTGGCCGGGGTGCTGGACCGGCTGACCTTCTCTCCCGCGCTGCGGGCCGACCGGGCGACCCTGCGCGGCACCGAGGCGGCGCTACCGCTGCGGTCGGACAACCCGCTCGACGAACTCGACGATGACACCTTCGCCCGGCTGACCCGCCGCGCCCTTGGCCACTACGGTGACCTGTCCAAGCTGGTGGCCAGCCCGCTGTGCGCACTCCCGGCGATCGACGCCCGGCTGGCCGCCCGCGGCGCACCGGATCAACCACTGGAGCGGGCGAACGAATTGCGGGCACTGCTGGCCGACCGGATCGCCGCGCT
This sequence comes from Mycobacterium sp. VKM Ac-1816D, assembly GCF_000416385.1. Lineage (NCBI taxonomy): Bacteria > Bacillati > Actinomycetota > Actinomycetes > Mycobacteriales > Mycobacteriaceae > Mycobacterium > Mycobacterium sp. VKM Ac-1816D. Next base: position 285,651 of record NZ_AOHQ01000138.1, on the reverse strand, counting down.
CAAACCGCGCGATGGCGGAGCTTTCGGCACCGGGGAGCAATGGCGGCATTACAACTCGCTGTATTTCCCCTATGTCGTCGGTGTGCGGGCGTATGCGCAGAACGCCACCGCCGCCGGTCTCGACCCCGTCGCCCGACAGGCCTGGCAGTGGTTCGTGACCGAGGTTCCCCAGCGCTCACTGCACAACTGGCAGAACGCCGCGGCCCGGATGATCGCGGCGGATCTGCGCGGCGCCCAGCCGGTTTCGGCCGCCTGACTTCGGCCGACAGGTCGCTTCTCCTCGGACTCCGCCCTCGGCCGCATCGGCGCTGACCTGCGGTTGGCAGTAGTTGGCAGTGTTCGGCGTCGAGCTGGCAGCGGTCGCTGAGCAGTCTCAGAGGTGGCAGAAGCAATTTCGGCCAACCGGTGCGGGGACGTCACGCACACGGCGGGAGCAGGTGCCGGCGTGTCGAGGCTTGCGGGGCGCTCCCGCACCGGTCTCCTCCTGTTCACCGTCGAAAGGAAGACCATGTCCGCCATCACCGCTGGAGTCACATCCACCCGATCCGACGCGTTCCTGAGGTTGGCCATGCGCGCCGACGCCCTCATCAGCGGTATCGCCGGCGTCGGCCTCCTGCTCTTCGCGCCGCGTGTTGCCGAACTGTCGGGCACCACGGCCGCGACCGAGTATGCGACAGGCGCATTCTTCGTCGGCTTCAGCGTTGTCGTCCTGGCGTTGGCGGCTCGTGACGCAGTGCGCACCTCCGGGCTGATCCTGGCGATCGGCAATTTCCTGTTCACCGTGCTGACGGTGGGTGTGGTGCTGGCCGGCGTCTGGCCGTTGACGACCACCGGCGTGGTCCTGGTGCTCGGAACCGGCGTCTACACGTTGGTGATGGCCGAACTGCAGTACGTCGGCGTGCGCCGCATCTGATACCGCGCAACTTCGGCGCGCTGACGTTCGCTCACCGAACGTTTGCGCGCCGAAATCGGCGGCTCTACAGCTTGCGCAGGCGCAACCGGTTGATCGAGTGGTCGGAATCCTTGCGCAGCACCAGGGTGGCGCGGGGCCGGGTCGGCAGGATGTTGTCGATCAGGTTCGGGCGGTTGATCGAATGCCAGATGTCACGGGCGGCGAACACCGCCTGCTCATCGGTCAGCGTGGCGTAATGGTGAAAGTGCGACGCCGGGTTGGCGAACGCGCCCGCCCGCATCGACAGGAATCGGGAGATGTACCACTTCTCGATGTCTTCGATGCGGGCGTCGACGTACAGCGAGAAGTCGAACAGGTCCGACACCATCAACGCGGGCCCGGTCTGCAGGACGTTGAGTCCCTCCAGGATGAGGATGTCGGGCTGGCGGATGCGCTGCTTGTCGCCGGGGACGATGTCGTAGATCAGGTGCGAGTACACCGGCGCGCAGGCCAGATCGGCACCCGACTTGACCGCCGTGACGAACCGCATCAACGCCCGGCGATCATAGCTCTCCGGAAACCCCTTGCGGTGCATGAGATTCCGCCGAGTCAGCTCGGCGTTGGAGTAGAGGAATCCGTCGGTCGTCACCAGGTCGACGCGCGGGTGGTGCTCCCAGCGGGCCAGCAGCGCCTGCAGCACGCGCGCGGTGGTCGACTTACCGACCGCCACGCTGCCTGCCACCCCGATGACGAAGGGCACCGGCCGGTGCGGGTTCTGCTCGCCGAGGAACTCGGCGGTGGCGGCGAACAACCGTTGGTGGGCGGCCACCTGCAGATGGATCAGCCGCGCGAGCGGCAGATAGACGTCTTCGACCTCGGCCAGATCGATCTGCTCACCGAGACCGCGCAGGCCGATCAGTTCGGCCTCGGTCAACGCCAGTGGGGTCGACATGCGCAACGAACGCCACTGGGTTCGATTGAACTCCACATACGGGCTCGGCTCGCTGGGCCGCGACATCCGTCAAGTCTTGCATCTACCGTTGAGGCCATGAACGCCAGCACCCTCATCGATGAATATCTGTTGCTCGGGCTGCGCTTCGACCGGGTCGAGGAGGGTTACGTCGACTCGTTCACCGGCGACCCCGCGTTGCGCCGGAAGGTCGCCGACGAGCCGGCGCCCGATCCCGCGGATCTGGCCAGGACCGCCCAGCGGCTGCTAGCCGAGGTGCCCGCCGCCGAAGGGCTCGACGCCCAGCGCCGCGCCTACCTGTCGGCCCACCTCAAGGCGCTGGCCTGCGCGGGCCGCAAATTCGCCGGTGAGGATGTCGGGTTCGTCGAGGAGGTGCGCGAGTACTTCGATGTCGACATCGTCAAGGGTGACCAGGACCGCTACCGCGACGCGCACCGCAGGCTCGATGAAGCGCTCGGCGGCAGCGGGCCACTGGCGCAGCGGCTGCAGTCCCACCGCCAGGCCGAGGAGATCCCGCCGAACCGGCTTGAGGAATGCATTCACGCGTTCTCCTCGGCGCTGCGCGACACGGTGCGCACCACCTTCCCGCTGCCCGACACCGAGACCGTCACCTATGAGGTCGTCACCGACAAGCCGTGGTCGGGCTTCAACTACTACCTCGGCGACTACGCCTCGACGGTGGCGGTCAACGCCGACCTCAAGCAGCAGATGTCCAACCTGCCGCGACTGGTGGCCCACGAGTCCTACCCCGGGCATCACACCGAGCATTGCCGCAAGGAAGCCGGCCTGGTGGCCGGGCTGAACCAGCAGGAACAGACCATCTTCCTGGTCAACACCCCGCAGTGCCTGATGGCCGAGGGGCTGGCCGACCTGGCTCTGTACGCGGCCATCGGACCGGACTGGGGCGCCTGGGCGACCGAGATCTACGCCGATCTGGGGTTGCGGTTCGACGGTGAGCGTTCGGCGGCGGTCTCCGAGGCCGCCGCGGCGCTGGCCGATGTCCGTCAGGACGCGGCGCTGATGCTGCACGACGAGCACCGCGATGTCGACGACGTGGTCGCCTACCTGAGCCAATGGTTGTTGGTGTCCGACGAGCGGGCCCGGCAGATGCTGCGCTTCCTGTCCTCGCCGCTGTGGCGGGCCTACACCTCCACCTACGTGGAGGGCTATCGGCTGCTGCGCGCGTGGCTGGACGATCGGCCTGCCGAGGTGTCGCTGACCGAGCGCTTCACCAGGCTGCTCGACGAGCCACTGATCCCGTCCAGCCTGCGGTAACTGTCGCCGCCGGTGGGGCGATAGGCTTGCCCCATGACTGCTGATTCGTCGATCGCCGCACCCGGCACTGATTACGCCGCCACCGCCAGCGAGGCCTACCGCGCCGCGCTGAAGGTCATCGAGTCGGTCGAACCGCGGATCGCCGAGGCCACCCGCCAGGAGCTCGCCGACCAGCGTGATTCGCTCAAGCTGATCGCCAGCGAGAACTACGCCTCACCCGCGGTGCTGCTCACCATGGGAACCTGGTTCTCCGACAAGTACGCCGAGGGCACCATCGGTCACCGCTTCTACGCGGCGTGCCAGAACGTCGACACCGTCGAGGCGCTGGCCGCCGAGCATGCCCGCGAGCTGTTCGGCGCGCCGTACGCCTACGCCCAGCCGCACTCCGGTATCGACGCCAACCTGGTCGCGTTCTGGGCCATCCTGGCCACCCGCGTCGAGGCGCCGGGCCTCGCCGAACTGGGCGCCAAGCATGTCAACGACCTGTCCGAGGCGGACTGGGAGACGCTGCGCGCCAAGCTGGGCAACCAGCGGCTGTTGGGCATGTCGCTGGACACCGGCGGCCACCTCACGCACGGGTTCCGGCCCAACATCTCGGGCAAGATGTTCCACCAGCGCAGCTACGGCACCGACGCGCAGACCGGCCTGATCGACTACGACGCCGTCCGCGCCGCGGCCAAGGAGTTCAAGCCGCTGATCCTGGTGGCCGGCTACTCCGCGTACCCGCGCCGGGTGAACTTCGCCAAGATGCGCGAGATCGCCGACGAGGTCGGTGCCACCCTGATGGTCGACATGGCCCATTTCGCCGGTCTGGTCGCGGGCAAGGTGTTCACCGGTGACGAGGATCCGGTGCCGCACGCCCACGTCACCACCACCACCACGCACAAGTCGCTGCGCGGCCCGCGTGGCGGTCTGGTGCTGGCCACCGAGGAGTACGCACCGGCCGTCGACAAGGGCTGCCCGATGGTGCTCGGCGGACCGCTCTCGCATGTGATGGCCGCCAAGGCCGTGGCGCTGGCCGAGGCCCGCCAGCCCGCGTTCCGCGATTACGCGCAGGCCGTCGCCGACAACGCGCAGTCGCTGGCCGAGGGGTTCACCTCCCGTGGCGCCCGGCTGGTCACCGGGGGTACCGACAATCACCTTGTCCTGCTCGATGTCACCTCCTTCGGGCTGACCGGCAGGCAGGCCGAGTCGGCACTGCTGGACGCCGGAGTGGTGACCAACCGCAACGCCATCCCGGCCGACCCGAACGGGGCCTGGTACACCAGCGGTATCCGGTTCGGCACCCCGGCGCTGACCACCCGTGGTTTCGGTGCTGCCGAGTTCGACAAGGTCGCCGAGTTGGTCGTCGAGGTGCTGTCCAATACCCAGGCCGAGGGGACCTCGAAGGCGAAGTACGCCACCGCCGACGGTGTCGCCGCCCGTGTGCACGCCGCTTCGTCGGAGATGCTGGCGGCGAACCCGCTGTACCCGGGTCTGACGCTGTCGTAGTCGCGACCGCGAGGTCCGCGGCGTGACACGCGGCACGGAATTTCGGGGAACGTGTGTCGACGGGTTACAGTTACTTTCATGGCTGAGAAACCCGTTGCGAATGCGCTGACCCTCGAACTCGAGCCGGTCGTGGCGGAGAACCTGTCGCGACACCTCGCGACCGAGGAGCCCTGGTACGGGCACGATTACGTGCCGTTCGACCAGGGCGAGAACTTTGCCTTCCTCGGCGGCAAGGATTGGGACCCGTCGGATGTGACGCTGCCCAAGCCGGTCACCGACGCCTGCGAGATCCTGCTGATCACCAAGGACAACCTGGCCGGCTACCATCGCGAGCTCGTCGAGCACTTCATCCTCGAGGACAAGTGGGGACGCTGGCTGGGCCGCTGGACCGCCGAGGAGCACCTGCACGCCGTCGCGCTGCGCAACTATCTGGTGGTCACCCGTGAGGTGGACCCCACCGCCAACGAGGATGTCCGCGTCGAGCACGTCATGAAGGGCTACCGCGCCGACCGTCTCACCCAGATCGAGACGCTGGTGTTCATGGCGTTCTTCGAGCGTTCGCATGCGGTGTTCACCCGCAATGCCGAGGCACAGACTCCCGAACCGGTGCTGCGCGGGCTGCTCGGGCGGATCGCCGCCGACGAGGAGCGCCACACCGTGTTCTTCGCCAACCTGGTCGGGTACCTGCTGGACGGGGACAAGCGGGAAGAGACCATCGCCGCCATCGCCTCGCAAGCCGCCGCCCTCGACGTCGTCGGCGGGGATATCGACGCCTACGGTGACAAGCGGGCCACGGTCGCCGAGGCAGGCATCTTCGATGAGGCCACCAAGCGTGCGGTGGTGGCCGAGCTGATCACCTCGTGGGGACTGGCCGAGGTGCCGGAGTTACGAGAGTTCACCGGCGCGTAACCTGTTGTGCCGGTTGAGTCGGCGCGCCTGGCGGGCGGACGCCGCGCCGCGGGAGTAGCGTCGAGGTCGATGGCTAGCGAATTGCTTTGCTGTCCGGGCGGTACCGAATCTCTTCACGAGAACAGGACCGGCCCCGGTCCTGGTACCGCGCGCGCCCGCCGAAACGCCTTCGCGGGGCTCGCGGAGGTTCTAGGAGCGCCTCGTGACCGATTCGCCGATCCGGACCTACGTGCTCGACACCTCCGTGCTGTTGTCCGATCCCTGGGCAATTACACGGTTCGCCGAACATGAGGTGGTCGTCCCTCTCGTGGTTATCAGCGAGTTGGAGGCCAAACGGCACCATCACGAACTCGGCTGGTTCGCCCGCCAGTCACTACGATTGCTCGACGATCTCCGGCTGGATCACGGCCGCCTGGATCAGCCCATTCCCATTGGTACAGAGGGCGGGACGCTCCAGGTCGAGCTGAACCACAGTGACCCGAACGTGCTGCCCTCGGGCTTCCGCAACGACAGCAATGACGCCCGCATCCTGACGGTCGCCGCCAACCTGGCCGCCGAGGGCAAGTTGGTGACGCTGGTCAGCAAGGACATTCCGCTGCGGGTGAAGGCCGGCGCTGTCGGTCTGACCGCCGACGAATACCACGCCCAGGACGTCGTGACGTCGGGGTGGACCGGGATGGGTGAACTCGACGTCTCGGCCGAGGAGATCGACACGCTGTTCGCCGAGGGTGACCTGGATCTGGCCGCGGCGCGGGATCTGCCGTGTCACACCGGTATTCGCCTGCTCGCCGGGAGCTCGTCGGCGCTGGGCCGGGTCAACGCCGACAAGCGTGTGCAGCTGGTGCGAGGTGATCGCGAAGTGTTCGGCCTCCGGGGAAGGTCCGCCGAACAGCGCGTCGCGCTCGATCTGCTGCTCGACGAGTCCGTCGGCATCGTGTCCCTCGGCGGCAAGGCCGGCACCGGAAAGTCCGCCCTGGCGTTGTGCGCCGGCCTGGAGGCCGTGCTGGAACGCCGCACCCAGCGCAAGGTCGTCGTCTTCCGGCCCCTCTACGCGGTCGGCGGGCAGGACCTGGGGTATCTGCCGGGCAGCGAGAGCGAGAAGATGGGGCCGTGGGCGCAGGCCGTCTTCGACACCCTGGAGGGGTTGGCCAGCCCGGCGGTGCTGGAGGAGGTGCTCTCCCGCGGGATGCTGGAGGTGTTGCCGCTCACTCACATTCGCGGCCGGTCGTTGCACGACTCGTTCGTCATCGTCGACGAGGCGCAATCGTTGGAACGCAATGTGCTGCTGACCGTGCTGTCGCGGCTGGGTTCGGGATCGCGGGTGGTGCTCACCCACGACGTCGCCCAGCGCGACAACCTGCGCGTCGGCCGTCACGACGGGGTCGCCGCCGTCATCGAGAAGCTCAAGGGTCACCCGTTGTTCGCGCACATCACGCTGACCCGCAGCGAGCGGTCGCCGATCGCGGCGCTGGTCACCGAGATGCTCGAGGAGATCAGCCCCAACGCGCTGCCATGAGAGTGATTTGTGGAGTCGCAGCCGTGCTGCTGGCGGCTGCGACTCCGCAAATCGCAGAGGCACAGACCGTCGACTGTGCGGTGGTCAAATGCGTCGCGCTGACCTTCGACGACGGGCCGGCAGCCCCGACCGACAGACTTCTCGACGTGCTGACCGCCAACGGTGCCGGCGCGACCTTCTTCCTGATCGGGGACAAGGTCGCCGCCGACCCGGCCGCCGCCGCGCGGATCGCCGCGGCGGGAATGGAGATCGGCAACCACACCTGGAGCCATCCCGATCTGACGACCGTGCCGGCCGACCAGATCGCCGGCCAGCTCATCCGGGCCACCGACGCGATCGTGGCGGCCACCGGACAACGGCCCACGCTGATGCGACCGGGATTCGGCAAGGTCGACGACCGGGTGCTGGCTGCGGCAGGAGAGCAGAGCCTGGCCGTCGTCAACTGGGATGTCGTGCCGTACGACTGGATTCACGACCGGGACATCGCGGCCAGCCGCGCCCTGCTGATGAGTCGGGTGCAGCCCGGGTCGGTGGTGCTACTGCACGACATCTTCGACTCGACGGTGGATCTGGTCGAGCAGTTCCTGCCGGTGCTGCGGGCGAACGGCTACCACGTGGTCAGCGTCGGACAGCTGCTCGGGCCGCAGGCACCGGGCACCCTGTACGGCGGTGTCGAGAACGGACCCGCGGTCAACGCGCTGCGCTGACGTTTACCGATTTCGCCGATCGGATATCCGAAGGCATGGCGACTTTGGTGGAGCAGTACGTCGGAGCGACCGTGTACGACGTGGCGGGGGAGAAGATCGGCAAGATCGACAAGCTGTTCGTCGACGACAAGACCAGGGAACCGAAGTGGGCCCTGGTGCGCTCCGGGTTCATGGGCATGTCACACGCGGTGGTGCCGCTCAAGGCCTCCCGCCGAGGTGAGGGCGCGGTAAGCGTCACGGTGACCAAGGACGCGGTCAAGGACGCGCCCACCGTCCAGACCGACGAGGGCATCACCCTCGACGAGGCCGACCAGCTCAGCAGGCACTACCGGCTCGATGAGGAACACCCGGAGGCCCCGGAGCCGCCGCCGCCGAGCAGCCACTCCTCGGTGCTCGACATCGCTTCCGCCGCAGCAGGTATCGGCGGCACGGCGGTCAACACCGCGGCCTATACCGATACCACCGCCGACGATGCGGTCGACACCCCGCCGCGCTGATCGTGCCCACCAGACGCATGTGCCCCCGAAAGCCGCAGCTTTCGGGGGCACCGGCGTGTGCTCGCGGGGTGGGTTACTCGCCCGGCGCGACCTTGGCCATGGCCAGCACATCGAGACGCTTGTCCAGCTCGGCTTCGGAGAGCTTGTCGCCGATCAGGCCGCGGTCGATCACGGTCTGGCGGATGGTCTTCTTCTCCTTCAGCGCTTCCTTGGCGACCTTGGCGGCCTCCTCGTAGCCGATGGCGGAGTTCAGCGGCGTCACGATCGACGGTGAGGACTCGGCCAGCTGCAGCAGATGCGCGTCGTTGGCCACCAGGCCCTCGATGCACTTCTCGGCGAACAACTTCGACACGTTGGCCAGCAGGGTGAACGACTCCAGCACGTTGCGGGCCATCATCGGGATATAGACGTTGAGCTCGAACGCACCCGACAGACCACCCACGGTGACCGCGGCGTCGTTGCCGATCACCTGCGCGGCGACCTGCGTGACGGCCTCGGGCAGAACGGGATTGACCTTGCCCGGCATGATCGAGCTACCCGGCTGCAGGTCGGGCAGCTGCAGCTCGCCGAGCCCGGTGAGCGGCCCCGATCCCATCCAGCGGATGTCGTTGGCGATCTTGGTCAGTGAGGCGGCGATCGTCTTGAGCGCACCGGACGCCTCGACAAGACCGTCACGGGCGGCCTGGGCCTCGAAATGGTCGACGCACGGCCGCAATTCGGCGATACCGGTCTCGCTGACCAGGACCTCGACCACCTTGTCGCCGAACCCGTCCGGCGCGTTGAGGCCGGTGCCGACGGCGGTGCCGCCGATGGCGAGCTCACCGAGGCGGGGCAGCGTCGCCTTGACCCGTTCGATGCCAGCCTCGACCTGCCGGGCGTAACCGCCGAACTCCTGGCCCAGGGTCACCGGGACCGCGTCCATCAGGTGGGTGCGACCGGACTTGACGGTGGTCCGCCACTGCTTGGCCTTCGACGCGAGTGCGGCGTGCAGCAGCTCGAGCGCGGGGATGAGATGGCGCACAGCGGCTTCCGTCGCGGCGATATGGGTCGCCGTGGGAAAGGTGTCATTCGAGCTCTGCGACATGTTGACGTCATCGTTGGGATGCACGGTCACGCCGTTGGCGGCCGCGATCGAGGCGATGACCTCGTTGGCGTTCATGTTGGAGCTGGTGCCCGAACCGGTCTGGAAGACGTCGATCGGGAACTGGTCGTCGTGGCGGCCGTCGGCGATCTCGGCGGCCGCGGCGATGATGGCGTCGGCCTTGTCGGCGGCCAGCAGGCCCAGGTCCTTGTTCACCTGCGCGCAGGCGCCCTTGAGCAGACCGAGGGCGCGGATCTGGGTGCGCTCCAGCGGCCGGAAGGAGATCGGGAAGTTCTCCACCGCCCGCTGGGTCTGGGCACGCCACAGGGCGTTCTTGGGCACCCTGACCTCGCCCATGGTGTCGTGCTCGATGCGGTATTCGGTGTCGTCGACAGCGCTGTCGGGCATTGTGCTCCCTGTTTCGTTGAGGTGTGATCGATTACGGAAGTGGATGGGCGGCCGAGCTGTCGCCGGTGAAGTTGACCGCGGAGTATTCGTTGAGCTTGGACAGCCGGTGATAGGCGTCGATCATCCGGACGGTCCCGGACTTGGACCGCATCACGATCGACTGAGTGGTGCACCCGCCGCCGAAGTAGCGCACGCCCTTGAGCAGGTCGCCGTCGGTCACACCGGTGGCGCAGAAGAAGACGTTCTCGCCGGCCACCAGGTCCTTGGTGGTCAACACGCGGTCCAGGTCGTGGCCGCGGTCGAGCGCCCGCTGGCGCTCCTCGTCATCGGTGGGGGCCAACGTTGCCTGGATCTCCCCGCCCATACAGCGGATGGCGGCGGCGGCGATGATGCCCTCCGGGGTGCCGCCGATGCCGACCAGCAGGTCGGTGCCGGAATCGGGCCGGCAGGCCGCGATGGCGCCGGCGACGTCACCGTCGGAGATCAGCCGGATGCGGGCCCCGGCCGAGCGCACCTCCTCGATCAGCTTGGCGTGCCGGGGGCGGTCCAGGATGCAGACCGCGACATCGGAAACCGAGGCCTTGCGGACCTTGGCGATGCGCTGGATGTTGGCCGCGATCGGGGAGGTGATGTCGATGAAGTCGGCGACATCGGGTCCACCGGCGATCTTGTTCATGTAGAACACGGCCGACGGGTCGAACATGGCGCCCCGCTCGGCGACCGCGAGCACCGAGATGGCATTGGGCATGCCCTTGCTCATCAGCGTGGTGCCGTCGACGGGATCGACGGCGAAATCGCAGTCCGGCCCGTCCCCGTTGCCGACCTCTTCACCGTTGTAGAGCATCGGGGCGTTGTCCTTCTCGCCCTCGCCGATGACCACGACGCCCTTCATCGAGACCGAGTTGACCAGCTCGCGCATGGCGTCGACGGCGGCACCGTCCCCGCCTTCCTTGTCACCGCGGCCGACCCAGCGGCCGGCGGCCATGGCACCGGCCTCGGTGACACGGACGAGTTCGAGGGCGAGGTTGCGGTCCGGCGCTTCCCGGCGCGTAGGCGTCATAGCTGCAGATTGTCCCATTAGCGGGGTCGACTGAGGGAACTGGGATACTGGCTGTCATGAGCACCCCGGAACCTGGCCAGGACGGCGGCCGCGACGAGACCGTGGTCGTGCCCGTCGCACGACCGGCCAAGGACCGGCTGTTACACGACGGCCGCGATATGTTCTGGTCGATGGCGCCCCTCGTGGTGGCCTGTGTGGTGCTCGCCGGACTGCTCGGCATGTGCTCGTTCCAGCCCAGCGGTCCAGGTCAGGGAGCCGTGCCCAGCTTCGACGTGCCGGCCGCCCTGAAGTCCGATGCCCAGACGCTGAAGTTGGCGGTGCGGCTGCCCGCCCTGCCCGAGGGCTGGCAGGCCAACTCCGGTGGCCGCGGCGGCATCGACGGCGGGCGCACCGATCCAGCGACCGGACAGTCGGTGCGTGCGGTGACATCGCGGGTGGGCTACCTGGCGCCCGACGGGATGTACGTCAGCCTGACGCAGAGCAACGCCGACGAGGCCCGGCTGGTCGGCTCGATCGACGTCGAGGCGGTGCCGACCGGGGCCCAGGATGTCGACGGAGTGACCTGGGTGGTCTACGAGCCCGGCGAGGGGGAGCCGATCTGGACCACCCGGTTGTCGGGTCCGGCCCAGATCGCCATCACCGGCGCGGGTACCCCCGACGACTTCCGCACGCTGGCCAAGGCCGTGCAGACCCAGCAGCCGCTGCCCACGAGCTGACCTCGCGCGCCGACGGTGCGTACAGATCGAGTTCTCAGCCGCTTTCGCGGTCTGATGCCACCGTCGGGATATCGGCACTGGCCGGTTCCGGAGTTGCCGGCGCCTGCCGGCGGGCCGTCCTCGCCCGCGCGATGAGCCTGCGCAACACACCGGGCTCATCGGGCTCGTCGTCGGCCTCCGTCCCCATGTCCATCGGCACGCCCTTGTAGACCCACAGATAGACGCTGATGGTGGTGACGATGACGATCATCACGACCGGCCCGATCACGATGCCGAGGAACCCGAACATCGTGATACCGGCGAAGACCGACAGCAGCATCAGCGCCGAATCGAGCTTGGCCTCCTTGGGTACCAGGATCGGGCGCAGCACATTGTCGATATTGGTCACCACGATGATGTGGAAGGCGATGACGAAGATGCCGCCGATCACGTTGCCGAACAACACGAGCCCGATACCGAACGGGATCGTCACGATGCCGCTGCCCAGCGGGATCACCGACAGCGCCGACAGCAGGATCGCGAAGATGAAGAAGCCGTCGTGGAAGCCCGCGATGTAGATCGAGATGGCGCCTGCGACGCCCTGGACCACCGCGATGACGAACTGTCCGCGCACGGTGCCGCGAACCATGGCGGCCATCTTGGCCAGGTAGAGATCGGTGGCCTCCTCGCCGAGAGGGTTGAGGCGGCGGATCAGCAAGCGCAGCTCGTCGCCGTTGACCAACAGCGAGATGAACACGTAGAGGAAGATGATCGCCGCGGTCAGCCCGCCGAACAGGCCGCCGAGGGCGCCCTGCAGGAAATCCAGACCCCATTCACCGGCGCGCTGGGCGAAGGTCACCACCCAGTGCTGCACCTGATCGGTGGTGATCTCGGTGCTCTTCATGAACGGCACCTTGTCGAGCAGGGTGTTGACCGCTTTGAGGGTCTTGTCGCCGAGTCCACTGAGGTCGGTGCGGCCCACCCAGTCGGACACGCTGCGGATCATGTTGCTTATCTGCATCACGCCGAAGGCCACCGCACCGCAGATCGGGATGATCACGACGGCCAGCGCGGTCAGCAGCGTCAGCGTCGCCGACATGCTGGAACTGAATCGGGCGGTCAGGCGGTCATACAGCGGGTTGAACAGATAGGCCACCACCGCGGCGACCACGATGAGGATGAAGAAGCCGCGCAGGAAATAGGCACCGAACACCAGGGCGATGACGGTCGCGACAGCCAGGGCCCGCTTCTGGCTGAGAGTGAACTCAGTTTTCACGGCTCTATTTGACCGGTTGATTCACTGTTGCGCGAGCTTCGCGATGTGACCGAGCAGATCCGGGTAGCGCAACATGTGCGAGCCACCGTTGAGGTCGAGCACCTCACCGGTCAGCCAGGCGGACTTGGTGAGGAAGACGACGGCCTCGGCGATGTCCTCGGGGGTGCCCGCCCGGCCCAGCGGCGTGTTCTCCACGTACTCCTCGACGACACCGGGAATCAGTGCCGCACCCTCGGTCAGCGGGGTGTGCACGAATCCGGGTGCGATGGCGTTGACCCGGATACCGCGCGGTGCGAACTCCAGCGCGGCGACCTGGGTGAGCATCGACAGCCCGGCTTTGGCCGCGCAGTAGGCGCTCATCCCGGCGGCGGGCTGGCGGCCGTTGAGCGAGGACATCGAGATCAGCGAGCCGCCCTCGGTGAGGTGTCTGCCCGCGTACTTGGCGACGATGAACGCGCCGTTGAGACAGACGTCGATGACGTCACGGAAGTCCTGCACCGCGAGGTCGACGATGAGGCCGATGGTGGAGAACCCGGCGCAGCTGACGACGGCCTGCACGGGACCGACACTGTCGAAAAGCGTTGCCACCGAGTCCTCGTCGACGACGTCGACTTCTGCGGCCCGGTGTGGGTCGCCGAGTTCGGCGGCGCGGGCATGTGCGCCGTCGCCGTTGCGGTCGGCGATGACGACGCGGTAGCCCTCGGCGGCCAGCGCCTGCGCGGACGCCCAGCCGATACCGGAGGCGCCGCCGACGACGATCGCCGTTCTGTCTTTGCTCATGCCTCGTCTTCCGTTCGCTCCGGTCCTCGCTCGTTCCTCGCTGCGATCCTCACTCGCGGTCGACTTCGGGGGCTCATGCCTGCGCTCCGTCCGGTCGGGGGTCGCCCCACTTCTCCGTGATGGCCGCCCACGGGTCGGCGTATCTACGTCCGCTGCCGTGATTGGGGCTCACCCTGGTCAAGATCTGTTTGGCCAGCGGTGCCACCAGCCGCAGCAGCGGCCGTTTGATGCCGGCGTTCTCGGCCGTCTCTATCAGCATGTCCGGCCACGAATGTTGTTGGAATCGGAGCACTTCTTGGGCCCGGGTGGTGTCCATCCAGTCGGTGTTGAACCAGGCGGCGTCGTTGCCGGGGTCGCCCTTGAGCCCGGTCGGCAGCCCGCCGACCAGACCCAGCGCGGCGGCCATCGCCGGTGCGATGTCACCCTGCACGAGCCGATGGGTGGCGTCATCGCCACCGACCAGCAGGGTCTCACCGACGGCGTCGGCGGTGGTGGCGGCCGCGAAGGCACGGGCCACGTCGCGCACGTCGACGGTCTGGATCCGGCCGTCGATGGGCAGCATCGCCTCGAAGGTGAAGTTGTCGAGCTTCATGTAGGACCCCGGGTCGGCCGTCAGCACGCCGCCCAGGCGCAGGATCACCCAGTCCAGATTCGAGGTGCGCACGATCTTCTCGGCCTTGACCTTGTGATCGCCGTAGATATCGGCCGGATTGACGGGCGTGTCCGCGGTGAGCACGCCATCGACGGTGTGCGGGTTGCGTGAGCCGTACACCGCGATGCTGGAGGCGAGAACGAATCGGGCTGGCTGCGAGAGCTTTTCAGCCGACCGCACCAGGCTGGCGGTGGCCTCGACATTCACCTTCTCGGCAAGACCGCGACGCTGGTAGATGAAGGGCGGGATGACCGCCGCCAGGTGGATGATCGCCGCGGGTGCGGTCTGGGTCACCAGCGCCCCGACGGCCGCGGGGTCGGTCAGGTCGGTCCAGCGCACCGTCACCCCGGCGGGAAGGGATTCGGCGGCTTTGCGATTGGGTGCATTGTCCAGATCGGTGGCCACGACGCGGCGCCCGTCGGCGGCCAACCGGCGAACGGTCGCGGAGCCGACCAACCCAAAGGCCCCGGTCACCAGCACGGTATCGGTCATCACAACCCCATCAGCCGCTGGACAGAACGCCTGTCACAGTAGCGAACAAGATCGCCGTTGGTTAGGTAGTCTTCGGAACTTTTCCCTGGCCTGGCGATATCAGATCATTGCGGGTCGCGTGGGATCGCACGGCAACCGGTTGATCGGGCTACCCTGGTCGTAGTCGTGGGTTTCTCGCGTGCCCGATTCATCGGTTGCCGTCTGCGATTGCTCTGATAGTGATGGGAGCATCGCCGGTGGTCGATGTCGAATGTCAGCCCGATACCCGACTCGCGATCTGCGGACGCACCGATCTGCAGGGCAGCGTCGACGGCGCGTGGTGGCCGCCGAACTATGACTTACGGACCGAACTTCCGGACCTGGTATCGGTGATGGGCCGTTGGTTGGGCCCCGTGCGCCGAGTTCTGTACGACGCCAGTGTGTTTCCTGCGGCCCCCGCACGGGTGATCCGTGGCGGCGCGGCGATCTCGGTTGATCGATACTCCATGGTTGCGCCGGACACGCTGTATTTGGTCGGCAGCCACTCGCGCACGGCGTTGCTGTGGGTGATGCCACCGCAGACGCCGGCGACCGATGCGCGCACACTGCTCGCCACCGTTGCTGAGGCGGCGACGCCCATGACTGTCCGGCGATTGCGCGCGATCGTCGGCGGAGATCCCCTGAACTGTGAACGGATGGGGTGAGTTTGGCTTCCCGGTGCGGCGTCACGTACCCTGGTGGGCAAGCTTCCCCGGTTCTGTAGACTCCGTGCGGGAAGCCAGAGGCCGGGGCGCTACAGCGCCACCGGCCTTGTCCATATTTCGGGCATGTTCGGTGTGAACCGATCGACGACGGTCAGCTCTTCGGTGCTGCGGTCACGGCGGGCTGGGCGCCCTGGGACACCATCGTGTCGAACAGCTCGGTGTAGTAGGGCATGCATTCGGCCATTGCCTGTTCGGTGGTGAACAACGGCTCGTACCCGAGATCGCGCCGCGCTTTGGCGATCGAGAAGTAGTTGTTCAGGTAAAGCCGTTCCACGGCAAGGGGTTCCACCAGAGGCTCGCGAATGCCGTACTTGAAGTGCAACCACTGCCAGCCCATCATCGCCTTGTGTACCAGCCGACCAGAGACGCGGAAGTTGGGAAGCTTGCGACCGCACGCCACCACCACCGGGCGGGCGAACTCGAACATGTTCAGCGGCTCACCGTCGTTGATGAAGTAGGCCTGTCCGGGTGCGGTGCCGCCTGGCACCAGATGTTCGCCAGCCAGGATGAAACCATGAATGAGGTTGTGCACGTAGGAGTTGTCGAGCTTGATGTTCTTGCTGCCGACGAGCACCTTGACGTGGCCGGCCAGCACGTTCTCGAAGACCTTGCGGAACATGGTCTGATCACCGCGGCCCCAGATGCCGCTGGGCCGGATCGAACACGTCAGCATGCCGTGCTCGCCGTTCTGGCTGAGCACGAACTTCTCGGCAACCACCTTGGTCTCGGTGTAGAGATCGTTGAATCGTGCTGTGTAGGGCAATTTTTCGTCACCGTTGACGATGTCCTGGCCGCCCATCACGACACTGTTGGAAGCTGTGTAGACGAATCGCTTGACCCCGGCCTGCTGGCCGGCGTGCACCAGATTCTTGGTGCCCTCTACGTTGACCGAGAAGCTGCGCTGCCGGTATTGCTCGGTGACGGTGGCCCCGCCCATCAGGTCGATGATGGCCGCGGTGTGGAAGATCGTGTCGATATCCGCCACGGCGGTGCCGACGTCCCCGGCGTTGGTGATGTCACCGACGACGGTTGTCAGCCTGGGGTGGGCGGGCAGCGGCGAACGCACCCGGTCGAAGGAGCGGACCTCGTGTCCGCGTTCGAGCAGTGTGGTCACCAGGTTGGCGCCGACGAAACCGGAACCGCCCGTCACCAGCACTCGGCCCAGGTCAGTACGCAAAGTTGGGTCACCCATGTGGCGAGGATAACTGAAACGTGTTCCAGTTTTGAAGTCCTGGCCGATAAATCCGACTAATGCGGCTGCGTCGTCACTCGTCGTCGGTGGTGCCGGCGGCCAGCGTGTCGGCGACCTTTTGGCGGGCCCCGGCCAGGTGTTCTTCACAGCGTTTGGCCAGTTCCTCACCTCTTTCCCAGAGCTTGAGGGAGGCGTCGAGGTCCAGTCCGCCGTGTTCGAGCTGGCGCACCACCTCGATCAGCTCGTCACGCGCCTCTTCGTACCCCAACTTACTAATGGGCTTCATCTGCTCCCTCGCTGACTGCGGTGAGGGCGCCGTCGGCAACGCGCACCCGAAGTTGTCTACCGGCCGGCGCATCCGCGGTCGATCGCAGCACCTGGCCGCTGGAACTCCCGTCGAGCAACTGCACCACCGCGTATCCGCGGGCCAGCGTCGCCGCCGGTCCGAGCGTGCTCAGCCGCGCGGACAGATGCTCGAGCCGATCGGCCTGCACCGCGATCATCCGATTGATGTCTCGGCGTGCGGTGGCCCGCGCCCGCTCGATCTCCTCGGCGCGGGTATCGAGTGCCCGCAAGGGGTGCGCCAGCACCGGGCGTGAGCGCAGCCCCTCGATGATGTGTGCCTCGCGCCGCACCCAGTTGCGCAACGCTTGGGCACTGCGCCGTCGCATCTCGGTCACCCCGGCCTGCTCGGCGGCGGCGTCGGGCACGACGCGCTTGGCGGCATCGGTGGGGGTGGCTGCGCGCAGATCGGCCACCAGGTCGCAGACCGGATTGTCCGGCTCGTGGCCGACGGCGCTGATCACCGGTGTGGTGGCCGCGGCGATGGCGCGGCACAGCGTCTCGTCGGAGAACGGCAGCAGATCCTCGACGCTGCCCCCGCCGCGCGCCAGGATGATCACGTCGACATGCGGATCGGCGTCCAGCTCGGCCAGCGCCTCGACGATTTGAGCCACCGCGTTGAGCCCCTGCACGGCGGTGTTGCGGACCTCGAAGTGCACGGCGGGCCACCGTGCCGACGCGATGGCCATCACGTCGTGTTCGGCGGCCGACGCCCGGCCGGTGATCAGCCCGATGGTGTTGGGCAGGAACGGGATGGGGCGTTTGAGCCGCGGGTCGAACAAACCCTCGGCGTCCAGCAGTCGGCGCAGCCGCTCGATACGGGCCAGCAGTTCACCGATGCCGACGGCGCGGATATCGGTCACCCGCAGCGAGAACGTCCCACGGCCGGTGTAGAACTGCGGCTTGCCATAGACGATGACCTGCACACCCTCGGCCAGTTTGACCGGCGCGTTGGCCACCAGGTCCCGCGGGCAGGTGAGGGACAGTGACATGTCCGCGGCCGGGTCGCGCAGGACCAGCCACGCGGTGTTCGAGCCCGGACGCATGGTCAGCTGCGCGATCTGCCCCTCCACCCACACGGTGCCCAACCGGTCGATCCATTTGGCGACCCGTGTCGCAACCGCGCGGACCGGCCACGGGTTCTCCGGGGACTGGCCGGGCTCGCTCACTTGGCCGACGCGCGGGTGATCCTGTTGGCGATCAGCGTCTGGAACGGAGCGCGTGCCTTGTTGGCCTCCTCGAAGGCCAGTAGCGCCTCCAGATCGGTCAGCTTCAGTGAGGTCAACCGGGCGCGCAGCTGCGCCAATGTCAGCGTCTCGTAGCCGATCTTGTCCACGATCGCCGGAACCTCGCCGTTGCTCGTCGGCGCGGTGGCCGCCCCCGGCGCCTCCGGACGAACCTCGCCCTCGCTGAACAGCGCGAACCGGCCTTCGGAGCGATTGGCGACCTTGTCTCCGGTGAGACGTGTCACCGACGCGAGGTCGTCAGAGTCGTCGGCATCGGCGGCGTCGGAGAAGCGATCGCGCGGTTCGTCCTCGTCGAACGTCGCCCACTCCGGCTGTTCGTCCTTGGGCGGGAACAGTTCCTCGAGTGCCTCGTCACCGCGATTGACCAGGTCGGCGACGTCCTGCTGCACCTTCATCACCAGATGCGCCAGCTGGCTGGCCACCGTCATCGGATAGGTGAGGATGGTCTGGGGGAGTTTGCGGGTCTCGTCCAGGGCGGTCACTGCCGCACCCACCAGCAATCGAACTCCGTATGGTGCTGTTGCCATGGGGTCAGCCTACGGCTGGCCCGTGACGGGTGCGGGTAAGTACCCTGGATGCATGCCACCAACCGTCAACATGGGAATTCCCGGTGCCACCAGCTCGGTGGCCGCGCGGGTTGACGGCAAGCGCGTGCTGCTGGCCGAGCCACGCGGCTACTGCGCGGGCGTCGACAGGGCCGTCGAGACCGTCGAGCGTGCGCTGGAGAAGCACGGCGCCCCCATCTACGTGCGGCACGAGATCGTGCACAACCGCTACGTGGTGGACACGCTGGCCAAGGCCGGTGCCGTCTTCGTCGAGCGCACCGACGAGGTGCCCGAGGGCGCCATCGTGGTGTTCTCCGCCCACGGTGTCGCCCCGACCGTGCACGTCGAGGCAGCCGAACGCAACCTGCAGACCATCGACGCGACATGCCCGCTGGTGACCAAGGTGCACAACGAGGCCAAACGCTTCGCCCGCGACGATTACGACATCCTGCTCGTCGGCCACGAGGGTCACGAGGAGGTCGTCGGCACCGCCGGTGAGGCCCCCGACCATGTCCAGGTCGTCGACAATCCCGATGCCGTGGACAAGGTGACGGTGCGCGATCCCAACAAGGTGATCTGGCTGTCGCAGACCACGTTGAGCGTCGACGAGACCATGGAGACCGTGCGCCGGTTGCGCGAGAAGTTCCCGACGCTGCAGGACCCGCCGAGCGACGACATCTGCTACGCCACTCAGAACCGTCAGGTCGCGGTCAAGGCGATGGCGCCCGAATGCGATCTCGTCATCGTCGTCGGCTCGAAGAACTCGTCGAACTCGGTGCGGCTGGTCGAGGTGGCGCTGCTGGCCGGTGCCAAGGCCTCGCATCTGGTCGACTACGCCGACGATGTCGATCCCGCCTGGTTCTCCGGGGTGACGACGGTCGGTGTCACCTCCGGTGCGTCGGTGCCCGAGATCCTGGTGCGCGGCGTGCTGGACCGACTCGCCGAATACGGTTACGCCACTGTGCAGCCCGTGACCACGGCCAATGAGACGTTGGTGTTCGCCCTGCCGCGGGAGATCCGTCCGCCGCGCGGCTGACCCGGGTACGTTCGGGCGTTGTGGGCTCTCTGCGACGCATCATTCCCGCGGTCCTGGTGGCCGTACTCCTGCTGGCCGGCTGTAGCGACAGCGACGACCGGCTGGCCGATGCCACCGACGGGTTCGCCGATGCACTCAGCCGCGGTGACGCCACCGCGGCAGCAGCGCTGACCACCGATGCCGCAGCTGCCTCGGGCACCCTGGACGCGCTCTACGCCAGCCTGGGCACCGATGTCCGTTTCGCGGTCTCCGAGGTGCGACGCGAGGAGGACAAAGCGACCTTCACGCTGGCGGCCACCTGGAAGTTCGGGCCGCAGAAGACGACCGAGTGGACCTACACCACGACCGGGTCGGCCGCCGCCGAGGGCGATGACTGGAAGGTCCGCTGGGATGCGGCGACCGTCGCGCCCGGTCTGGACAAGGGCCCGCTGTCCTTCGGCACGCTGGCCCCACAGCCGGCGGCCAGGGTGCTCGATCGCACCGGTGCCGACCTGCTCACCCAGCACATCGTCACCCTCGTCGACGTCGCCCCCGGCGCCGATGTCAACGCCGTTGCGGCACTGGTCAATCCGATCGCGCCGACCGTCACTCCGGAGTGGCTCGGCGGGGAACTGGCCAAGGGGGCGCCCGTCACCGCCGTCACACTGCGCGATGAGGACCTCGCCCCTATCCGGGACCAACTGGCCGCGCTGCCGGAGGTGACCCTGCGCCCGCAGACCCGGCTGCTGGCCACCGACCGCGCACTGACCTCGCCGACCCTGTCCGGATTGTCCGAGCTGTGGCAGCAGCGCACCGACGAGGCCGCCGGCTGGGCGGTGTCCGCGCAGACCCCCACCGGACCCACCCGTGTCGGTGGGCAGGACCCCGGCTCCGTCGGCGATATCGCCAGCACACTCGATATCGGCATGCAGCTGGCCGGGGAGACGGCCCTTGCATCGCTGACCACGCCCGCGGCCATTGTGGCAATCCAGCCGTCGACCGGCAATCTGCTCGCCGTCGCGCAGAACGCGCCCGCCGACGCGCAGGGCCCGATCGCGCTGACCGGGCTGTACCCGCCGGGATCGACCTTCAAGACCGTCACGGTCTCGGCCGCCCTGCAGGCCGGGCAGGTCACCCCGGACAGCGTCGTGGGCTGCCCGGGCACCGAGAACATCGAGGGCCGCCAGATCCCCAATGACGACAATTTCGATCTCGGCGAGGTGCCGCTGCACACCGCGTTCGCGCGGTCCTGCAACACCACGATGGGCAGGCTCGCGGTCAACCTGCCGCCCGACGGGCTGACCAAGGCCGCCGCCCAACTGGGTCTCGGCATCGATTTCGTCGCACCCGGCATGACTACGGTGACCGGTTCGGTGCCGGCGGCGGACACCTCGGCGCTGCGCGTCGAGGAGGGCATCGGCCAGGGCAAGGTCACCGCCTCGCCGTTCGGGATGGCGCTGGTGGCCGCGACGCTGGCGAAGGGATCGGTGCCCGCCCCGACCATCGTGCAGGGGTCCCCGGGTGTGCCCGACCGCACGCCCGAACCGTTACCGCCGTCGGTCGACGAGCAGGTGCGGGCGATGATGCGCGAAACCATCACCGGTGGCACCGCGACGGCGCTGCAGGACATCCCTGATCTGCTCGGCAAGACCGGGACCGCCGAATATATCGACGACACCCATGCGCACGGCTGGTTCGTCGGCATCCGCGGTGACCTGGCGCTGGCGGTGTTCGTCAGCGATGCGGGGAGTTCGGCGCCCGCGGTCGAAGCGGCGGGCACGTTCCTGCGCGCCGTGCCCTAGCTAGTCCCAGTCGTCGCGACGGTGGCCGGCCCGCGGGCGGGTGCGGTGCTCGGTGCGTCGCTCGTCGTCGGTGCTGCGATAGCGGACCCGTGACACCGGGTGATGTGCCCCCTCGGTGGCGGCGCGACGCGGCGGCTCCGGATAGTCCGGGTACTCCGGATAGCGGTCCTCGGGGCGAGGCGGCCGGTAGCCGGGCTGGTAATCGGCGTACGGGCTGTCGTACTCGCGGCGGCGGCGCGGGCGCTCGTAGGGATCTGGGGTGTCTTCGGCGCGGGTGCGGCTCGGTGGCGGCGTGCGGCGGGGCTGACGGGGTTCGCGTGGATCGCGTGCGGCCGCATCACGGGTCCGGCGTGCGCGCCGCGGCGGGTCCGCACGCAGTTCCTCGTCGGGACGGGGACGGCCATAACGCTCCCGGGTGGCGGCACGTTCGCGGCGGTCGGCCGCGGCGGCCGAGGCCGCGATATCCGACTCCGGCGGCCGGTTGTGCCGGGCGCGCGACGGCTGGCCGGTGCGGGTGCGGCGGGGCTCTTGGGCGGCACGGGCGGCGGTCTCGCGGGGTCGCCGCGATCGGCGAGCGGGGCGCGGTTGCGCCTCGGCATCGGGATCCGGCGAGCGGCGCAGCCGTCGGGCGACACGCTCGGCCAGATCGGGGCCGTCGGAACCAGTGGACTCGGAGACCTCGGCGGAATCTGCGCTCTGCTTGTCCAGGTACCAGCGCGCCCCGCCGATCGCCAGCACCGCCACCGAGGTGAAGAACATCAGTGGGAAGCGCTCGATCAGGGGGTAACCGCAGTTGATCAGGACGTCCTTGAGGCCGCTGATCTGGCCGCTGTGCATCAGGAAGTACGCAGACGGTACCGAGATGAACAGGATCAGCGGGGGCTGGATGACCGTGGCGAAGATGCCGGAGCGACGCACCAGCAGAACCGCCGCCAGGCAGCCCAACACATAGAACGTGGCGAACACCGCACCGAGCTCGCCGGCGCCGGCGCCGGCGTGGTAGGCGAAGCCGACCAGGGTTGCCGTGACGGCCACCAGAACAGCGCCCCACCAGGGCAGCAGTCCCGATGGCCAGCCCGGGATGCGGGGGAGGACGGCGCGGTGGGACACCGACTCCGTCGGCTCGGGCTGACCTGACACATGTTGACCGTACCGGCTGACGCTGGGTGGGCGCTGCCAGCACGCGCTGGCGAGCCTGTCACACCCTCTAGACTCTGGAGTCCGTGAGCTTGAACCTCGGAATCGTCGGACTCCCCAATGTCGGCAAGTCGACCCTTTTCAACGCGCTGACGCGGAACGACGTGTTGGCCGCGAACTACCCGTTCGCGACCATCGAACCCAACGAGGGTGTGGTGGCGCTGCCCGACCCGCGGTTGGACAAGCTCGCCGAGATCTTCGGCTCGGAGAAGACCGTGCCGGCACCGGTGACGTTCGTCGACATCGCCGGCATCGTCAAGGGCGCTTCCGAGGGGGCCGGGCTGGGCAACAAGTTCCTGGCCAACATCCGCGAGTGCGATGCCATCTGCCAGGTGGTGCGAGCCTTCGCCGATGACGATGTGGTGCACGTCGACGGTCGGGTGGATCCGCGCTCGGATATCGAGGTCATCGAGACCGAACTGATCCTGGCCGATATGCAGACATTGGAGAAGGCCGTCCCGCGGCTGGAGAAGGAAGCCCGCAACAACAAGGACCGCAAACCGCTGCTCGACGCCGCGGTGGCCGCCCAGGCGGTGCTCGATTCGGGCAAGACCCTGTTCTCGGCGGGGGCGGATGCCACGGTCCTTCGCGAACTGAACCTGATGACCACAAAACCGTTCCTCTACGTGTTCAACGCCGACGAGTCGGTGCTCACCGACGAGGCCAAGAAGGCCGAGCTGCGTGAGTTGGTGGCCCCGGCCGATGCGGTGTTCCTGGATGCCAAGATCGAGTCCGAGCTGATCGAGCTAGACGACGAGTCGGCGGCCGAGTTGCTGGAGTCCATCGGCCAGACCGAGCCCGGGCTGGATGCGTTGGCGCGGGCCGGTTTCCACACCCTGAACCTGCAGACCTACCTGACGGCGGGGCCGAAAGAGGCCCGCGCGTGGACGATTCACCGCGGCGACACCGCGCCGAAGGCGGCCGGGGTGATCCACACCGATTTCGAGAAGGGCTTCATCAAGGCCGAGGTGGTGTCCTTCGATGATCTGGTCGAGGCCGGATCGATGGCCGCGGCCAAGGCCGCGGGCAAGGTGCGTATGGAGGGCAAGGACTACGTGATGGCCGACGGGGACGTCGTGGAGTTCCGTTTCAACGTGTGAGCCCGGCCAGCGAGGCGATCTGCCATTCGCAATGTTCCGCTGACAGCGTCACAACGCCTATCTATCCATGGTGGAGCTGTCAGCGGAACATTGCGGGCGGGTCGGCCTCTGGTAGACGGTCGAGTTCCGGTTCAACGTCTAGGGCTCGGTAGTACATTGGCGGCCGTGAGTGCGGATTGGCGTATCGATCGTGTCGAGCTGCTCCGGTCTCTGATCAACCAGGCCGAACCCGATGTCGTCGAAGAGGTCAAGTGGCGCAAGCCGTCCAACCCCGACGGTGTGCCCACGTTCTCCCTCGACGGCGTGATCTGCACCGTGGAGACCTATAAGGACAAGGTCAAGTTGACCTTCGCCACGGGCGCGTCGGTGAACGATCCGGACCACCTGTTCAACGCCAGTCTCGACGCGTCGGTCCGTCGCGCCATTGATCTGCGCGAAGACGATCGACTGGACACCGAGGCCTTCAAGGCCCTGATTCGCGAGGCTGTGCGAGCCAACCGCGGTTAGCCCAGGGGAGGGGATGTGATGTCCCAGTTCGGACCAAGGTGTACGTATAGCGCGGGCTGGGACTGGCGATGATCGTCTGGCTCAACGGTACTCACGGTGTCGGTAAGACGACGACCAGCCCGCTCGTCCAACAACTGATTGCCGGGTCGCGGGTCTTCGACGCGGAGATGATCGGCGAGGTGCTCATGAACATCCAGCCCGGTTTACCCGAGACGGACAACTTCCAGCATTGGCCGCCGTGGCGTCCGCTGGTGGTCGAGACCGCCCGCCGACTCGTCGAATACACCGGCTGCCCGTTGGTGGTGCCGATGACGGTGTTGGTGGAGCAGTATTGGCGCGAGATCAGTCAGGGCCTGGCGCACTATGGCGTGCCGGTGCGGCATTTCGTACTGCATGCGGACCAGGACACGCTGCGTGCGAGGATCAATGAGGATCTCGTCATGGGGCCTTCGGAGTTCCGTCTGGACTATCTGGACGCCTATGCGGAGGCAGCCAGAACGTGGCTGCACGACGAGGCGGAGGTCATCGACACCGCACACGCGGCGCCGGCCGAGGTCGCCCGACAGATAGTGGACGCGCTGAACGGTTGAGATACGCGCGTGGCCCAGCTCATTCAGCGGCGACCCTGCACGGCAGCGCTTTCGGGGCGGTGATGCAGCGGGTCCAGATACCGGTGGGGTCCCGTCTCGGCCGCTAGCCGATCGCAATGTTCCGCTGACAGCTCCGTGACGCCTATATATCCACGGCTAAGCTGTCAGCCGAACATTGCGTGCACGCAGACGACACGATGGAGGTGTGTGCGGTGAGTCACCGCATCAAACGCGCAGCAGCGACGGATCTGGAAGCGGCGGCCGCCACCCTGGCCGCGGCCTTCGATTCTTATCCGTGGACCAGGTGGTCGATTCCGCAGGACGGCTACGCCGAACGCCTCGAGCGACTGCAGCGGCTGTACCTGGAGTTCGCACTCCAGCACGGCATCGTGCTGGTCGCCGACGAGGTGCGCGGCGTGCTGGCGCTGCTGCCGCCCGATGCGCCCGAACCGCCGCCGGACTTCCAGCAGCAGGTCGCCGATCTGCACGGTGATCGACTGGAAGTGCTTGGCCAGGTGGACATCCCGGCCCAACCCGAGAACGCATGGAACCTGGCCACCCTCGGTGTACACCCGGACAGCCAGGGCCGGGGCCTGGGTGGCGCGCTGGTCGAGGCCGGGCTGGCGGCGGTGAGCGCGGTCGACGCCGCCGCAGGCACGGCGTTGGAGACGTCGGATGAACGCAACGTCCGCCTCTACGAGCGGTCGGGGTTCGCCGTCACCGCCACGACATCGATACCCGATGGGCCGGTGGTGTATTCGATGTTCCGGCCCGCTGCGCACTGAGTCTTACCGATCTCTCGGCGCGTAGCGCAGGAGGATCGTGCCGCCGGGAAACACCCGATGCTCCAGCAGTTGCAACGGCATCCACGATGGCAGCATCGGGAAGAACGAAGTGCCGCCGCCGACCGCGGTGGGGGCGATGACCATTCGGTACTCGTCCACCAGCCCCGCCCGCACGAGCGGTGCCGCCAACGTCGCGCCGGCCACTTCGAGTTGACCGTCGGTGTCGGCCTTGAGTCGCCGCACCACCTCGACCGGGTCGCCACGTTCCAGCCGGGAGTTCCACGCGACGGATTCCAAGGTGGAGGAGAACACGACCTTCGGCATGGTGCACCACACCCCGGCGAAGTCGGCGGCGATCGGGTCGGCATCGGCCGACTCGCGGACGGCCGGCCAGTAGTCGGCCATCAGTTCATAGATTCGTCGGCCGTAGAACGACATGGCGGTGTTGCGTTCGAAGTCGTTCCAGTACTGGTGCAGTTCGTCGCTCGGATCACTCCAGTCGATGTTCCCGTGCGCGTCGGCGATATAGCCGTCCACCGATGTGGTGAACCCGTAGATGAGTGTGCCCATACAGATCAGACTCGACCACGACGCAAATCTGAGCGCGTACGACGCGTGTTCACGGCGAGTCGTCGACGACGGCCCCGAAGCCCGGGCCGAGGAACCGGCGCACCATCTCCTTCTCGGCGTCCGGGTCGGGCACCGGCCAGTGCCACAGGGCCAGGAACGAACGGATCAACCACTGTGTGGCCAGCGGGTCGGGTGTGCTCAGCCCGACCATTTCGGCTGCGAATCGCGACACAACCGGCGATCCGGTGATCCACTCGTCGCCGGACACCGTGACCATCGAGCGCATGATGCCGGCCAAGGGGTCGGCGCGCATCCGGCGCAGCGCGACGAGCGTGGCGGTGACGACTCTTTCCTGGCCGGTCAGATCGGCGATGGCAGAGCGGACCGCGTCGAGGATGCGCTCGGCTTGCCTGGTGAGCACGGCATCGCGGAGCGCCGCCTTGCCGCCGGTGTGGCGGTAGACCGTCGCCGGTGAGCAGTGCACCGCCGCCGCCACGGCGTCGACGCTGAAATGCTCGTACCCGTGCCGGGACAACAGTTCGGCAGCCGCGGTGTAGATGCGTTCGGCGGCCTCGTCGCGGCGGTCGCGGCCGAGCAACCAGTCGCCGGATGCGGTCGTCCGGGTCACCCCAGTGCGCGAAGCCATCCAGAACACTTATCACCATGAGAGGAAACCGCGGGGAATTCTCACCGAACACGCAGGTCCCTCGGCTCGCGTGAGAATCGGTGCGCCGACCCTGCTCCGCGCGGGTTATCGCCTTTGTCGCGCACCGTTGACCAGCTACTTCTCCGACGTTCACGCTGGGCGGATGACCTTCTCAGCGGATGCCGCCGAGATCTTCGGCACCGACGCCCTGCACGATCCCTATCCGCACTACGCCCGAATGCGCGGGCGCGCCCCCGTGCAGCGCATCGGAGATTCGACCTTCTACGCGGTCTGTGGGTGGGATGCCGTGGTCGAGGCCGTCGCTCGCGTCGAGGACTTCTCCTCCAACCTGACGGCCACCATGGTCTATCACGACGACGGCCGCGTCACCCCGTTCGACATGGGTCCCTTGGGTGGCCCGATGCATGCCCTGGCGACCGCGGATGACCCCGCTCACGATGTGCACCGCACGCTGCTCCTGCCGCACCTGTCGGCGCGGCGAATCCGCGTCATCGAACAGTTCGCCGAAGCGACCGCCGGTCGACTCTATGAAGACGGCCAGTGCGGTGGCCGGATCGAATGGATGAGCATGGTCGCCAACCGGCTGCCGATGATGGTTGTCGCCCGCTTGCTCGGGTTGGCCGACGGCGATGTCGACACCCTCATCAGGTTGGGTTATGTCACCACGACATTGCTCGACGGCATCGTCGACGCGGAGCAACTGGAGGCCGCGGGCGTGGCGGCCGTGCAGCTCTCCGGGTATGTCTTGGACCATTTCACCAGGGCCGCAGACGGTCGCGCGCCCGGGCTCGTCGCGGACCTCGCCGCCCGCTGTGCGGCCGGGGAATTGGAACAGTTTCCGGCGCTGACGATCATGATCACGTTGTTCAGCGCGGCCGGTGAATCCACGGCCTCGATACTGGGCAGCGCAGCGTGGATTCTGGCGACGCACAGCGCCGTTCAACGACAGGTCCGCGACAACCCGGAGCTGCTCGGTGCGTTCATCGAAGAGGTGCTGCGCTACGAATCACCGTTCCGCGGCCACTACCGACATGTGCGCAGGGACACCGAGCTGGCCGGGGTGCACCTGCCCGCGGACTCGCGTCTGCTGCTGATGTGGGGAGCGGCGAATCGCGACCCGCAGCACTTCGACGATCCCGACGTGTTCCGACTTGATCGTCGAGAGATGAAGGGACACATCGCGTTCGGTAAGGGCGCCCACTTCTGCGTTGGCGCCGCGCTGGCCCGTCTGGAGGCCAGGATCGTGCTGCGGATGCTGCTGGAGCGCACGGCCTGGATCGACGCCGCCGAGGTGGGCGCGTGGCTGCCGAGCATCCTGGTGCGCAGGCTCGATCACCTGACCCTGGCGGTGCGCTGAGCGACCGTTCGATCAGCGCGGGGTGAGCCGGAAGATCGGGATCGTCCGCCCCTCCGGGGCGGTCTTTTCCCGGTAATCGTCATAGCCGGCGTACACCCGGCCGGCCAGACCGAAGAGTCGGTCGTACTCGTCGGGGTCGGTCACCTGGGAGGCGGTGAAGGGTTCCATACCGAACTCGCAGTCCGGGTTGGCCTTCAGGTTGTAGTACCACTGGGGATGCTTGGCGCCGCCGTAATTGGACGCCAACAGGATGACGTCCGGGCCGTCGTTGAAGTAGGTCAACTGCACCTGACGGCGTTTGCCGGACTTGGCGCCGGTGGTCACCAGCGGGGCGTTGATGATGGGGCCCATGTTGATGCGACCGCGGGTCAACCGGAAGAGATACGGGTCGGTGCGCCGGGCGATGTGCCTGGCGATGAACTGCCCAATCGGCGAGCGCCCGAAGCGCACACTGGCGTGGTACTTGGAACCTCGGGGCCTCTCGGGATCCACATGGCGCAACGGCATGTACTGCACCGTACGCGTAGGTTCTCGGTGGCATCAGCAGGCTGCGCAACTCCTGCGCATTGCGTACCGCGCGACCGCTGAGATCATTGTCGAAGTACGCCAGTACATCTCGCCCCGCCGTGCCATGGGCACCGGTTATCCGCCAAACCGGCCGCCAGTCGCCGCGCGAGGTGGACAATCGACGCATGCCGATCCACGTCGACGCCGACAATTTCGTCCGGGCCGAAACCCACCGGATGTTCCGCGACAATCAGGCCGTTGCCGGCGGTGTCGGGCGGTTCCGGCACAACCGGACACCGGCACGCATCGAGGAGCAGACCGTCATCCGGCTCAATCGCGACACGCTGTACAGCTTCGCGGTGGTCGACCTTGCCGAGGCCGTGCGGCTGACGCTGCCGGATGCCGGCGAGCGGTATCTGTCGGCGATGATCGTCAACGAGGACCACTACGTCAATCGCGTCCTGCACCAGCCCGGTGAGCATGTGCTGACCGCCCAAGAGTTCGGCTCCCGCTACGCATTCGTCGCAGTCCGGATCTTGGTCGACCCCACCAGCACCGACGACGTCGCGGCGGTCGCGCAGCTGCAGGACGCGCTGCGGCTGGTCGGTGACGCACAGCAGCCGTTCGTCATGCCCGATTACGACACCGCCGGGCTGGACGCCACCCGTGACGCGCTGCTGGCGCTGGCCGCCGGGTTGCGCAACTTCGATCGAACCTTCGGCACCCGGGACGAGGTGGACCCGGTGCGCCACCTGATCGGCTGCGCCGCCGGCTGGGGCGGTCTGCCGACCAGCGAGGCGGCCTATATCGGGGTCGACCCGAAACTGCCTGCGGGGCAGTATCAACTCGTGTTCGCCGACGTGCCGGTCGACGCGTTCTGGTCGGTGTCGGTGTACAACGCCAAGGGCTTTTTCGAACCCAACGCTGCGGGCCTGTATTCGGTCAACAGCGTGACCGGTGTGCGGGGGACGGACGGTTCGGTGACGGTGCGGTTCGTGCCCTCGGCCGACGGCGAGCTGCCGCCGAACGCGATCATCGTCCCGGACGGCTGGAATTACCTCATCCGGTTGTACCGGCCGCGTCCGCAGATCCTCGACGGGAGCTGGGCCGCACCGGAACTCACGATGATCTAGTCGACCCGCACCGCAATCTCGTCGCCGAGCGCATAGCCCGGCGCCAGCCGCAGGGTGTCCCCGCTCCAGAATTTGCCGGGGTCGAAGTAGTTCTCCCGTTTTTCGGTGGTCAGCAGACCCATCTCTTCATAGGTGATGGCCACCGTCTCCGCGCAGTAGGCCGTCTCCAACCCGGCCGACCTGCGCTGGACCTTGTCGCGCTCGGCCGATTGGCGGACCTTGCGGTGGATGACCGGCAGACCGCGGGTGAAATCGCTGACGATCGGCAGCCGGCCCCGCAGCCACCGGCCGGTCAACCGCGCCGTCGAGGGAAAGGCGGTGCCGTCCATCCGGGCGATCACCTTGAGCATCCGGTCCTCCTGTGTCCGGTCGGCCGGCGGTGTCAGCTGGCGCAACCAGGCCTTCTGCCCGTATTCGTGGACCCAGCGTTCGACGACTTCACGGGCGTCGTTGAGTTGCACACCGCGGTGGTGGGTGCCGGTCCACAGGTCGAGCAGCTTCTGACCGAGTTCGGCGTGCCAGATCAGCGGCGGCAGATCGTCGATGGCCACCGTCATCCCGACATGGTTGACCGGCGCGTTGGTCAACGCCTGGATGGCCCGGTCAGGGCCCGAACCACCCCGGAACAGCCAGATGTCTCCGGTGCGGGTCTCCTGCAGCGCGCGGGTCAGATCCACCGTGTGTGCGTCCACCCGGGCAGCTTAGGCACAATCGCAGCATGCGAAGCATCTGGAAGTGGGTCGGACTCGCCGGTGTCGCCGGTGTGGTGGCCGGTGGCGTGCTGGTGGCCAGGGATCAGCGGATCCGCCGCTCGTACACACCCGCGGACATCCGGGCCCGCCTGCACCAGCGCCTGGAAGAGGCCGAGAAGCCCTGATCGGCGGGCTCGCCAGGATTCAGGTTTCAGGAGAGCTCGGTGAGCGCGCGGTCGAGCATGTCGACGTAGAAGTCCGCGCCCGCGGTGTCGATGCACAGCGGCGGCTTGGTCTTCAGGATGTTCTGATGGTCGCCGGTCGGCTGGATCACCACCCCGAGTTCCAGCATCCGTTCGCAGATCGCCATCGTCTCCTCGGTGGCGGGTTCCAGGGTCACCGGGTCGCGGACCATCTCCACACCGAGGTACAGACCCATCCCGTGCACGGTGCCGATGATCGGATGCTTGGCGGCCAACGCCTCCAGCCGCGACTTCAGATACCCGCCGGTGCGCAACGCGTTCTCCTGCAGACCCTCATCACGCAGCGTGTCGAGCACCGCGAGCCCGATCGCACATGACAGCGGACTGCCGCCGGTGGAGGAGAAGAAGTACCCCTGTGAGCGGAAACCCTCGGCGATGGCGCGGGTGGTGATGACCGCGCCCAGCGGATAGCCGTTGCCGGTCGCCTTGGCCACCGACACGATATCGGGCACGACCTGTTGTTGCGGGAAGCCCCAGAACCACTGTCCGAGACGGCCGTAACCGACCTGGACCTCGTCGGCGATGGCGACGCCGCCTGCCGCGCGCACCGCGCCGTACACCTGCTCGAGATAGCCGTCGGGAAGCGCCATCCCGCCGGCATTGCCGTACACCGGTTCGCAGATGAACCCCGCGGGCGGTCGCCCGGCGGCCGTCATCTGTTCGATCTGGGCCACGGCCTCCTCGGCGTACCGATATGCCTGCGCGCCGCGGTACTTGCCGCGGAAGCTGTTCGGGGATTCGACGGTGTGCACCCAGTCCGGCCGGGTGGACAGCGCGTTGGGGTTGTCCGCGGTGGAGGTCGACACCGCGTCGGTGGCATAGGTCCACCCGTGATACGCCTCGCGGACCGCCACCACATCGCGGCGTCCGGTCACGGCCATCGCCAGTCGGATCGCGAGATCGCTTGCCTCCGAACCGGAATTGACGAGGAACACGGTGTCCAGCTGCTCGGGCAGGGTCGCCGCGATCCGTTCACTGAATTCGACGACGGCCTCGTAGTTGAATCGGGAGTTGGTGTTCAGTCTGCGCAGCTGCCGCGATGCGGCGTCGGCGACCCGGGGGTGCGCGTGTCCGAGCACCGCGACGTTGTTGACCATGTCCAGGTAGATCCGGCCCGCGGTGGACATCAGGTAGTGCCGGTGGCCGCGTTCGATCCGCGGCGGGTTGCGGTAGTAACGCTCCTGCACCGAGGCGAAACTGTCGTCACGGCGATCCAGCAGATCACGCTGGGGCGGCTCGTGCAGGGGCTCGAGACCCAAAACGGTTCGGGGGTCGCATGACAACGCCAACCAGCCCGGTGCGAGCTCGGCGGTGCAGAATGCCGGCGCGACGGGCGCGCCTGCCGGACGGACCGCCAGCTGCGTCCAGCGGTCGGCCCCGAGCACCCCGAGGTGCTCGCCGGCGCGCATATGCCCCGGTGCCGCGCTCGACCCCATACCCGTGAGGGTCAATTCGAAGTCGATGCCGCGCAACGTGATCCGGTCGTCGGTTCGGTCGATGACCTCACCGTCCCACGGCGCGAGCACCCGGATCGTCGTCGCCGACCACAGCGAGATACCGGTCTCGACAACCTGCGGACTGTCGGGCGACAGCAGCGGGGCCAGGCCCAGCCGGGGTTTGCCGAACCGGGTGAGCACCAACGCGCCGCCCGCGCGCACCGCCTCGGCGGCCAGTTCGTCGGCGTCATCGAGAGTGTCCGACAGATCCAGCGTCACCACGGTGTCCGGGTCCAGATCCGCGATCAGCCGGTTGTCGATCTCCGGCCGGACGGGCGGCTCGGCCAGCCCGAGCTCACTGAGGATCAATGCCGTCATGACATCGGTAGGCACCGATGTCGCGGTATCGAACATCCGCCATTCGTCCTCGGACTGTTCGGTGATGTAGCTGTTGTCCGGATCCAGTACGCCCTGCTGGGCGCCGCTGACGATGAGCACGGCGGTCCGCAACACCAGCAGCGGCCACAGCGCCCGCGCCTCGGCGGGCCGCAGCGGTCGGATCGCGTGAAAGGCCTTGACACCGGGCAGAATCGACGTCGCATCGGCGCCGGGATGTCCGAGCACCGAGGACAAGGTGATGGCAATCTCCGACACCGCCCAGCTGCGGGAGAGATCCCCGAAATCGATGACACCGTCGGGAATGCCCGACGGGCCCGCTATTACGTTGGCGTCGGTGAGGTCCAGATGCACCGCCTGCTGCGGCAACTCGTCGGCAACGGCGGAGATGCGTTCCCAGGCCTCGTGTGCGGCCGAGGCGACCTCGTCCCGTCGGTCGGCGACGTGGGTGATCAGCTCGTCGACCACGCAGCCGCCGTACCGCAGATCCCACTGCAGGATCCGGTCCAGCCCGGGGTGGGTGAAGTCGGCGAGTGCCACGCTGACGCGTCCGGCGATATCGCCGAGTGCGGCCACCACCGCGGGCGACAGATAACCGCGGGCATTGAGGGTCCCACCCGACAGGTAGGGCAGCAGCCTGATCTGGCCCGCGCCCGAATCGGGGTCTGCGACCGCGAACTTCTGTCCGTCGGTGGTGTCCAGAGGCACCGCCACCCGCAGGTCGGGCTCGGCGTGGGCGATCAGCGCGGCCGCGACGTCCTGGGCGACGAGTTCGGCTTCGGTGAACGCCGGATTGGCGATCTTGAGCACCGCCACCGGGACGTCTTCCTCGATGACGGTGAAGTTGCAGTCCTGCTGACTGCCCAGCGATCGCACCGTCTTGCGCAGCGCGTAATGCGTTGCCAGCAGCTCGGTGGCCTGGTCCTCGGTGAGCTGGGGTGCGGGCAGGGCGGGCTGCTCCAGGAAGTTAAAGCCCGAACAGCCCGCGCCGGCGGAGGTCATGGCGCTCACTTGTCGACGAAGGCGACGACGGCGTCGGTGAAGGCGTCATTGTCATCCCCGGCGGCGGTGTGCCCCGCATCGGACAATTCGACGAACTCGGCGGCAGGCACCTGTTTCAGGAAGCTCTGCACGCCCTCGACGGACACCACATCGGACAACTTTCCCCGGATCAGCAGGATCGGCACACGCAGATTCTGGGCCGCTTGCTCCAGCATGTCCACCCTGGTGAACGGGTCGTCACCGGGTTTGGTGAGAAATGCCGGATCCCAGTGCCAGTACCAGCGGCCGTCGCGCAACCGCAGGTTCTTCTTCAAGCCCTCGACGCTGCGCGGCCGTGGCCGGTGCGGAAGGTAGGCGGCCACCGCGTCGGCCGCCTGCTCCAGCGAATCGAACCCGTGTACGTGGTTGAACATGAAATCGCGGATGCGCGCGCTGCCATCCTTTTCGAATCGTGGTACCACATCGACGAGCACCAGCTTGGTCACGACGTCGGGGCCGGCCTCGTGAGCGGCCAGGATGCCGGTCAGCCCGCCCATGCTGGCGCCGATCAGCACGACGGGCCTACCGATCTGCAGCAGCACCTGCTGGACGTCGGCGCTCAGCGTCTCGACGGCGTAGTTGGCGGTGGGGGAGTACTCGCTGTCGCCGTGGCCCCGGCTGTCCATCGCGATCACATGCTTGCCGCGGGAGGCCAGGATCTGGCCGGTGTTCTTCCACGAATGCCGGTTCTGACCGCCCCCGTGCAGCAACAGGATGGTGGGTCCGTCCTGCTCGGACACCTCGGCACGGTTCCACTCGTCGGCCACCAGTGCCAGGCCGTCGACTCCGCGGAAGGTCACGGTGTGCGGTGTGCTGCCGACAGTGCTCACGGGATTCCTCTCGCCGATCCGCGAATCTGTGAGCCACGTTACTGACCGGTCGGTTGACCGCGGCGGCCGGTCTCTAGAATCCCCACCGTGCTGTCCAACGACCCCGGAGGCGCCGAGCGCGGCTCCATCGTCGAGGCGACCTTCGCGTGCCTGGCAGAACCGCACGACGGTCCCATTCCCGTGGCGGCCATCCTGTCCCGCGCCGGGGTGTCCAGCCGCGCCTTCTATCGGCATTTCCAGTCCAAGGACGAGTTGTTCCTGGCGATGCTCGACGATGTCACCGAGCGGCTGGCGGTCCTGCTGGACGCCATCGCCGCTGGAGCGGGCATCGCGCCGCTGGACCGGCTGCGGGCCTGGCTCGACCAGATGTTCACCCTGGCGATGGATTCGGACCTGCACCGCTACCTGGCCGTACTCGACTGCGACGAGATGCGCTCGGCGAAGGGGTACCGCGAGGCGCGCGAACGATCCCGTTCGCGAAGGGAATCGTCGTTGAGCGACATCCTGGCCGCCGGACTGGCCGACGGATCGTTCCCGCTGGCCGAGCCGGAATCCGATGCCATCGCGATCGCGGCGCTGGTCAGCCGGGAGCTCACCTCGACCAGGATCTTCGATGCCGAGCAGGTCCCGGTGGCGCGGGCGCGTGTCGAGGGTTTCGCGCTACGCGCGCTCGGTGTGTCGGGATACGTTTCCGGTGGTGATGGGCCGTGACGGGGGTGCGGGGCGGCGAGCACGCCAGTTGTGACTGTGAAAATCCTTATGTACGTTCTTCCGCATCCATAGCGACGACTGTGGTCATATCGTGTTCGGACCGGCCGGTACCTGCCGGCCCCGCGGACAGCGGGCACCGTCGAAGGGATTTCATGGCCATGCGGAGGTTGTGCGGCGTGGAGGCAACCCGCTGATGGCTGCGCAAGACGCCATCCCGAACGTCGTCGCCAAACCCGTTCGTTCCTTCGGCGGATTC
Source organism: Mycobacterium sp. VKM Ac-1816D (assembly GCF_000416385.1). Taxonomy (NCBI): domain Bacteria; kingdom Bacillati; phylum Actinomycetota; class Actinomycetes; order Mycobacteriales; family Mycobacteriaceae; genus Mycobacterium; species Mycobacterium sp. VKM Ac-1816D. Next base: position 250,026 of record NZ_AOHQ01000138.1, on the reverse strand, counting down.
TTCTCGATGACGCTGGACGTGTTCACCCTGATGTTCCGTCCGCCGTTCGCCTGGCGCGAGTACATTCTCCAGTCCTGGTTCGTCGCGCGAGTTTCGTTGCTGCCGACGCTGATGCTGACCGTTCCCTACACGGTCTTGCTCACCTTCACCTTCAACATCCTGCTGACCGAATTCGGCGCCGCCGACTTCTCCGGGACCGGCGCGGCCCTGGGCACCGTCACCCAGATCGGGCCCATCGTCACCGTTTTGGTCATCGCCGGGGCCGGTGCGACCGCCATGTGCGCCGATCTCGGAGCGCGCACCATCCGCGAGGAACTCGACGCCCTACGCGTGATGGGTGTGAATCCGATTCAGGCGTTGGTCATCCCGCGTGTGCTGGCCGCCACGACGGTATCGCTGGCACTGTCGGCGACAGTGGTGCTGGTCGGTCTGACCGGCGCATACCTGTTCTGTGTGTATGTCCAGCACGTGTCACCGGGCGCCTTCGTGGCGGGCCTGACCCTGATCACCGGTCCGTCGGATGTGTTGGTCGCGTTGGTGAAGGCCGCGCTGTTCGGTCTCACGGCCGGTCTGATCGCCTGCTACAAGGGTATTTCGGTCGGCGGTGGCCCGGCGGGCGTCGGTAACGCCGTGAACGAGACGGTGGTGTTCACGTTCATGGCGCTGTTCGCCATCAACGTGGTCGCGACCGCGGTCGGTGTGAAGGCGACGATGTGACGACCACGGTGGGCCTGCGGGTCAAGCGAAGCGTCAACAGCGTCGTCGATTCCTGGAATCAGGTCGGCGAGCAAACCCAGTTCTTCGGTCGCACGCTGGTCTCCATCGGTGACGTCTTCATCCGGTACCCGAAGGAACTCGTCCGCCTCATCGCGCAGATGGGCCTGGGGACCGGTGCATTGGCCATCATCGGCGGCACCGTGGCGATCGTCGGCTTCCTGACCGTGAGTACCGGTGCGCTGGTCGCCGTCCAGGGCTACAACCAGTTCTCCGAGATCGGCGTCGAGGCGCTGACCGGGTTCGCGTCGGCCTTCTTCAACGTCCGCCTCATCGCGCCGGCCACCACGGCGATCGCCTTGTCGGCCACCATCGGTGCCGGTGCCACCGCACAACTGGGCGCCATGCGCATCAACGAAGAGATCGATGCGTTGGAGGTCATCGGCATCCGCAGCATCGCCTACCTGGCGTCCAGTCGCGTCATCGCCGGTGTGATCGTGGTGATTCCGCTGTACTGCGTCGGCGTGTTGATGTCGTTCTACGCGGCCAAGCTCGGCACCACGGTGATCTACGGTCAGTCCAGCGGCGTCTACGACCACTACTTCGACACCTTCCTCAACCCGATCGACCTCATCTGGTCCTTCGTCCAGTCGATCGCCATGGCCATCGTGATCATGCTGGTGCACACCTACTACGGTTTCACCGCCAGCGGCGGGCCCGCCGGCGTGGGTGAGGCGGTCGGTCGGGCGGTGCGCACCTCGCTGGTGATCTCCGCGTTCGTCGTCGTGATGATCTCCCTTGCGGTGTACGGGCAATCCGGCAACTTCAACCTGGCGGGTTAGCCATGGCAGCCACGAAACGTAACTCAGGGATCGCGCCGGGCTGGTGGACGCTGCTGCTGGTGGTGTTCGTCATCGCCGCCATCTGGTTGTCCTTCTCGCTGTTCACCGGAAGCCTGCGCAGCACCGTTCCGGTGACGCTGACCTCGGATCGCTCGGGTCTGGTCATGGAGACCAATGCCAAGGTCAAGCTGCGCGGTGTCCAGGTGGGCAAGGTCGCCGCCATCAGCGGCGGCGACACCGAGAGCGCGTCGCCGGTGAAGCTGCGCCTCGATATCGATCCCGACCAGATCCGGTTCATCCCGTCGAATGTCGAGGCCAGGATCCGGTCCACCACGATCTTCGGCGCCAAATTCGTCGACCTGGTGTACCCGGCCAATCCGAAATCCGAACGGTTGAGCGCCGGCCAGGTACTGGTGTCGCAGAACGTCACCACCGAGGTCAACACCGTTTTCGAGAACCTCGTCGGCGTGCTCGACCAGGTGGACACCGCCAAACTGAACAGTGCGCTGGCGGCGCTGGCCGAGGGTGTGCGGGGCCGTGGCGAGGTCATCGGCCGGGCCACCACCGACGCCAACCAGGTGCTCATCGCGCTCAACGACCGCAGTGACACCATCCGGGCCGACTGGCAGGCGCTGCAGGGCTTCAGCGCCGCCTACGGTGATGCCGCACAAGACATTCTGGCCACCCTGGATGCCGCGAGTACCACCGCGGTCACCATCAGCGAGAACTCCCGGCAGCTCGATGCCCTGCTGTTGGCCACCACCGGGTTGTCCAACACCGGAATCGAACTGCTGGCACCGAATCAGCAGAATCTGATCAAGGCGATCAACACCCTGCAGCCGACAACGGACCTGCTGTTCAAGTACAGCCCGTCCTACACCTGCCTGCTGACCGGCGCGAAGTACCTGCTCGACCACGGCGGCTACGACGCCACCGGTGGTAACGGAAAGTCGTTCATCCTGGATACCGCGCTGATGCTCGGCGATGATCCCTACTCCTATCCGCGCCATCTCCCGATCGTCGGCGCCAAGGGCGGACCCGGCGGCAAGCCGGGATGCGGCTCGCTGCCCAACGTCGACCAGAACTGGCCGGTGCGACAGCTGGTCACCAACACCGGCTTCGGCAGCGGTCTGGACTGGCGGCCCAACCCGGGCATCTCCTTCCCGTTCTACGGAAACTGGTTGCCCGTCACCCGCGCGGTTCCCGAACCGCCCAGCATCCGGAACACCTTCGGCGGCCCGGCAATCGGACCGATCCCGTACCCGGGCGCGCCGGCCTACGGCGCACAGCTCTACGCCCCCGACGGCACGCCTTTGTGGCCGGGGCTGCCGCCCGCCCCGCCGCCGGGCGCTCCGCGCGACCCCGGTCCCCGGCCGGGCTCGGAACCGTTCATCGTGACCAACCCCGGCGTTCAGCCGACGCCGTTGCCCCCGCAACCGTTACCGGTACCGGCCGCACCCGGCCCGCCGTCCTGAAAGCCCTACCCGCACCAGAGGAGACGTAGTCAGTCATGAAAGACAACTTGGGAGGCGCCATCTGGCGGCTCACCATCTTCCTGGCAGTGTGTCTGCTGGGTGTCTTCGGGCTGTTCGCGATCTTCTCGCAGCTGCGCTTCGGGGAGACCGAACAGGGTTACAAGGCCGAGTTCACCAATGTCAGCGGCATGGAGCCCGGTGACTTCGTCCGCATCGCCGGTGTCGAGGTCGGCAAGGTCGGCGATATGCAGATCCGCGACGACGGCACCGTGCTGGTCAACTTCAGCGCCGACTCGTCGGTGGTGATGACCAAGGGCACCCGCGCCGTCATCCGCTACGACGACCTGATCGGCGGGCGTTACCTCGGTCTGCAGGAGGGCGCGGGCGATACCGAGCGACTGCAACCCGGTTCGACCATTCCGCTGGCCCGCACCGCACCCGCGCTGGATCTCGACGCGCTCATCGGCGGTTTCCGGCCGCTGTTCAAAGCCCTTCAGCCCGATCAGATCAACGCGTTGTCGGGCACGCTGATCAGCGCGTTGCAGGGGCAGGGCGCCACCATCGGTTCGTTTCTCAATCAGACCGCCGCGTTGACCAACACGCTGGCCGACCGCGATCAACTGATCGGAGAGGTCATCGTCAACCTCAACACCGTGATGGGTTCGCTGGGCGACCAGAACGAGCAGTTCGCCAAGGGGGTCGACGGACTGAGCCAGCTGGTCGACGGGCTCGCGGAGCGCCGCACCGATATCGCCAACGGTGTCGCCTATGTCAGCGCCGCGGCGGGCAGCATCGCCGACCTGCTCGAGCAGGCCCGGCCGCCATTGGCCAAGACCATCACCGAAACCGACCGGGCGGCGGGAATCGTCGTGGCCGACGCGGACTACTTCGACAACCTGATCAACACCCTGCCCGACGCCTATCAGGCCCTGGCACGCCAGGGCATCTACGGCGACTTCTTCAGCTTCTACCTCTGCGATATCGTGCTCAAGCTCAACGGTAAGGGTGGTCAGCCGGTCTATGTGAAGGCGGCGGGGCAGAGCACCGGGAGGTGCACGCCGCGATGAAATCGTTCGCAGAGCGCAACCAATTGGTGGTCGGCGCAATCGGTTTGACGGTGCTGGCCGCCATCATCCTGGGTGCCCTGAACTACGACAAGCTGCCCTTCCTCAATGGTGGCCGCAGCTATTCGGCATATTTCGCCGAGGCCGGCGGAATCCGCGAGGGCGCCACCGTGCAGGTCTCCGGTATGCGGGTGGGGCAGGTCTCGGGTGTCGAACTGCAGGGCCAGCAGGTGCTGGTCACGTTCAAGATCGACAACGATGTGCGCATCGGTGATCGCAGCGAGGCCGCGGTCAAGACCAAGAGCCTGCTCGGCACGAAATACCTTGAGGTGACACCGCGCGGGGACGGACGGCAGGACGGCACCATCCCGATGGACCGCACCACCCCGGCCTATCAATTGCCCGACGCCCTTGGCGATCTGGCCTCGACCATCAGCGGTCTGAACACCGACCAGCTCTCCGACTCGCTGCGCGTGCTCTCGGAGACCTTCGCCGACACCCCACCGGAGTTGCGCGTCGCCATCGCCGGTGTGTCCCGGTTCTCCGAGACGCTCAACGAGCGTGATGCCGAACTGCGCAGCCTGTTGGGCAATGCCAACAAGGCCACGACCGTGCTCGCCGAGCGCAGTGCGCAGATCGTCACGTTGGTCCGCAGCAGCAACGCGTTGCTCGCCGAACTGCGCACCCAGACGGCCGCCCTGGATGCCATCTCGGGCAACATCTCGGCGCTGAGCCGCCAACTGCAGGGCTTCATCGCCGAGAACGACGAAACCATGAAGCCGGCGCTGGAAAAGCTCAACGGGGTGCTGACCATCCTGGACAACCGCAAGCAACGGCTGCAGCGCTCGCTGAAGCTGATCGGGGACTACGCGATGTCCCTCGGTGAATCCGTCTCGGGCGGACCGTTCTTCAAGTCCTACGTGGCCAACCTGCTGCCCGGCCAGTTCGTGCAGCCGTTCATCGACGCCGCATTCTCCGACCTGGGCCTTGACCCCAATGTCCTGCTGCCCTCGGAGCGCACCGACCCGCAGGTCGGCCAGCCCGGCACCCCGGCCATGCCGAATCCGTACCCCCGCACCGGACAGGGTGGTGAACCGCGCCTGACCCTGCCCGATGCCATCACCGGCAACCCGGGCGATCGGGGTTGTGGCCCACCGGGAATCCCGCTGCCCGGACCCACCGGTTGCTATCCGTACCGCGAGCCGCTGCCGGCACCGCCGCCCGGCGGCCCGCCACCGGGTCCGCCCGCGATCGCCCCGCCGGGCATCGCCTCCACCCCGACCCCGCCGGGGCCGGTGCTCGTACCCGCACCCGGCGAGCCCGTCACGCACGGGTCCGGCGCACTACCGGGAGCAGGCCAGTGACGTCATCTTCGGCTCCGTCCCGGCACAACGCCGTGCGCATCACACTGGCGCTTGCCCTGGTCGCGATCCTCGGCGCCGGTGTGTACCTCGTGGTGCGCACCGCCGAGACGCTCCACCGCGTCAACGTGGTCGCCTACTTCGACAGCAGCAACGGCATCTTCGTCGGTGACGACGTGGTCATCCTCGGCGTCCCGGTCGGCCGGATCGAGAAGATCGAGCCGGAACCGGAGCGGGTCAAGATCTCGTTCTGGTACGACGGCAGCCACAAGGTGCCCGAGAACGTCAACGCGGCCATCCTCTCGCCGATGCTGGTGACCTCACGTGCCATCCAGCTGACCCCGACCTACTCCGAGGGGCCGGTCCTGCAGGACAACGCCGTCATCGGCCAGGACCGCACCGTGGTCCCCGTCGAATACGACGATGTCCGTGAGCAATTGCACCGCATCACCGAGACACTGCAGCCCACCGAACCCGGCGGCGTCAGCGAGCTGGGGGCGTTCATCAACACCGCGGCGGACAACCTGCGCGGTCAGGGCGCCGATATCCGCGCCACCCTGGTCAAGCTGTCCCAGGCGATCTCGGCGGTCGGCGATCACAGCACCGACGTGTTCGCCACGGTGAAGAACCTGTCGATCCTGGTCTCGGCGCTGCAGGACAGCACTGATGTGATGCGCTCGCTCAACCAGAACCTGGCTTCGGTGACCGGCACGCTGGCCGACAATCCCACCGAGGTGGGCAATGCGGTCCAGGACCTGTCCGAGACCGTCGGCCTGGTGCAGAATTTCGTGGCCGACAACCGCGAAACGCTGGGCACCACATCGGACAAGCTCGCCGGGGTCACCACGGCGCTGAACGAGAGCCTCGGCGATCTCAAACAGTTCCTGCACGTCGCACCGACCAGCTTCCAGAACTACATCAACATCTACCAACCGGCTCAGGGCGCGGTGTCCAGCGTCCCGGTGATCAACAACTTCGCCAATCCGATCAGCTTCCTGTGCGGCGCGGTGCAGGCCGCGTCGCGGCTCAACGCCGAGCAGTCCTCCAAGCTCTGCGTGCAGTACCTGGCGCCGATCGTGAAGAACCGGCAGTACAACTTCCTGCCGATCGGCCAGAACCTCGGTGTCACCGCCTCGGCACGGCCCAATGAGCTGACCTGGAGCGAGGATTGGCTGCGACCGGATTACATCCCGCCCGCCGGTCCGCCGCCACCGCCCGCGCCGGTGGATCCGAACAGTCCGGCGGCGCCGGTGCCCGGCCCGCCGCTGGCTGCCGAACTGGCGCAGCCGACCAACCCGGCCGCCGGGCTGCCCGGACTGATGGTGCCGACAGGACCCGGCTCATGAGGACACGGATACTCGGTTCGCTGCTGATCGTCGCGGCGGCCGCCACCGGATGCCAGTGGAAGGGCCTGAATTCGGTGGCCCTACCCGGTGTGGAGGGACGCGGGCCCGGCTCGTACACCATCCAGGCCCAGATGCCCGATATCGACCACCTCTCCCCGAACTCACGGGTGCGGGTCGGGGATGTGACCGTCGGCAATGTGACCGGTATCGAACGACAGGGTTGGCACGCGCTGGTCACCATGAGCCTCAACGGTGACGTGGTGCTGCCCGCCAACGCGACCGCCACGCTCGGCCAGACCAGCCTGCTCGGATCGCAGCACATCGAGCTCGCGGCCCCATCCGACGCGCAGGGCCGGCTGCAGGCCGGCGCGGTGATCCCGCTGGCGTCCAGTGGTGCCTACCCGACCACCGAGCAGACGCTGGCGGCAATCTCGTTGCTGCTCAACGGCGGTGGGCTCGGCAACGTCCAGGACATCACCGCGGCGTTCAGTCAGGCGTTCACCGGCCGCGAGGCCGACCTGCGCAGCCTGATCGAGCAGCTGGACAGATTCATCGCCTACAACAACGACCAGAAGGGCGATATCATCGCCGCCGCCGAGAGCCTGAACTCGCTGGTCGGTCAGGTCGCCGAGCAGAAGCCGGTGGTGGACAAGGCGTTGCAGACCCTGCCCCAGGCCGTCGAGGTGCTCAAGGATCAACGCGAGATCCTCGCCGAGGCGCTGGTGCAGCTCGGCCGGTTCAGCGCGCTGGCCGCCGACTCGACCAACCAGACCCGCGATGCGCTCGTCGCCGAGCTGAAAGCCCTTGGGCCCACGCTGGAATCGCTGGCCAATGCCGGTCCCGCGTTGACCAGGGGACTGAGCTTCCTCACCACCTACCCGTTCCCGAAGGAAACGATCACCAACTGGATGCGCGGCGACTACGCCAACCTCACCCTGGTGGTCGACCTGACCCTGAGCCGGATGGACCAGGGCCTGTTCACGGGGACCCGGTGGGAGGGCGATCTCACCGAGTTGGAGATGCAATGGGGTCGCACGATCGGGCAGCTGCCCAGCCCGTACACCGCGGTGAATCCCCTTGTGGCGCCGTACCGATGGGATCAGGGGCGATGACATGGTGCTGACCAGGAGGATCCTGATTCAGGTGGCGGTCTTCATCGCCATCTCCATCGTCGCCATCGGCATCATGGCGTTCAGCTACATGCGGCTGCCCAACCTGCTGTTCGGCGCCGGGCACTACCGCGTCACCCTTGAGCTGCCCGAGACCGGCGGCCTCTACGAGCGCAGCAATGTCACCTACCGCGGTTCGCAGGTGGGCCGTGTCGAGAAGGTGGGACTGACCGAGCGCGGCACCGTCGAGGCGGTGCTGTCCCTGGAGTCCGGCGTGGCCATCCCGGCGGACCTGGACGCGGCGGTGCACAGTCAGACCGCCGTCGGCGAACTGTTCGTCGAACTGCTGCCGCGCACCTCCGATGGGCCGGACCTGCGCGACGGGGATGTCATCCCGCTGGACCGCACCACGGTGCCGATGGACGTCAACACGCTGCTCGATGCCACCAACCGTGGGTTGCAGGCGATCCCTGGCGACAACCTGCGCACCGCCGTCGACGAGGCGTACCTGGCCGTCGGCGGGTTGGGACCGGACCTCAACCGTCTGGTGAAGGGTTCCACCGCGCTGGCCATCGACGCCCGCGCCAACCTGGACCCGCTGACCGCACTGATCGATCAGTCCAAGCCCGTGCTGGACAGCCAGACCGACACCGCGGGCTCGATCAGGGCGTGGGCGTCCAACCTGGCGACCGTCACCGCCGAGCTGCGCGATCACGACGGCGCGGTGCGGTCGATCCTGCAGGAAGGTCCGGGCGCGGCCGAGGAGGTGCGTGCCCTGCTCGACCGGTTGCAGCCGACGCTGCCGATCGTGCTGGCCAACCTGGTCAACATCAACGAGGTGGCCATCGCCTACCAGCCCGCGCTGGAGCAGCTGCTGGTGCTGTTGCCGCAGGGCACCGCGACCACCCAGGCCACCGGTACCGCCAACCGCAACACCAAGCAGGACTACAAGGGTGCGTACCTGAACTTCAACCTGAACCTGAACCTGCCTCCGGCGTGCACCACCGGCTTCCTGCCTGCTCAGCAGCAGCGGGTCGCGGCACTGGAGGACTATCCCGACCGACCGGCCGGCGATCTCTACTGCCGCATCCCGCAGGATTCGCCGAACAACGTTCGTGGTGCCCGCAACCTGCCGTGTATCACCGTCCCGGGCAAGCGGGCGCCCACGGTGGCCATGTGCGAGAGTGACGAGACCTACGTCCCGCTCAACGACGGCAACAACTGGAAGGGTGACCCGAACGCCACCCTGTCCGGTCAGGCCGTTCCCCAACTGCGTCCGGGCCAGCAACCGGCGGAAACGGTGCCGGCCCCGGCACCGGAACCGCCCGCCGTCGCGGCCGCCGAATATGATCCGGCGAGCGGCACGTACGTTGGACCGGACGGCAAGGTGTACACCCAGTCCAATCTGGGCAGCACCGCGAATGAGGAGCAAACATGGCAGACGATGCTGCTACCCCCACCGGGGCGGTGAGCGAGTCCGCAGCAGAGACCGCAGCGAAAGCCGAGGACACCGAGTCGGCCGAGGGTGTCCAGGAGGCTGCGGTATCGGAGGAGCCCGAGAGCTCGCAGGATCCCGAGGGGGTTGAAGACTTCGACGCGGCGGAGAAGGCCGCGACGGCCGACAGCGGATCACATCTGCGGTTGGCCACCATCCTCGGACTCGTCGTGGTGCTCGCCCTTGCCGGGCTGGTCGGCTGGCTGGGATTCCGGACCTACGAGTCCCAGAAGCTCGAAGCCAAGCGTGAGCTGTTCCTCCAGGTCGGCAGGCAGGGTGCGATCAACCTGACCACCATCGACTGGGAACATGCCGAGGGCGATGTCCAGCGCATTCTCGATTCGGCGACCGGGTCTTTCTACGATGATTTCGAACAGCGTGCCGCGCCGTTCGTCGACGTCGTCAAGCAGGCACAGTCGAAATCGGTGGGTTCGGTCACCGAGGCCGGACTGGAGTCCGACACCGACACGGAGGCCCGTGTGCTGGTCGCGGTGACCGTGCAGACCTCCAACGCCGGTGCCGCCGAACAACAACCCCGACTGTGGCGGATGCGTGTCACCGTGCAGGACGTCGGCGATGATCAGGTGAAGGTGTCCAACGTGGAGTTCGTGCCGTGACCGAGAACAAGCCCGAATCCGACACTCCGGACGTGGAGTCCACCGCGGTCGAGCTCGACGACGCCGTCGCGTCGACAGCGAGCCCGGAGGGCACCGAAAGCGTCGAGAGCACCGAAGCCGCTGATGAATCCACCGGCGCATCCGCCGCGCAGGGGACCCGGTGGGGCCGCGTGCTCGCCTACGGCATCCTGCCCGGTCTGGCGCTGATCCTCGGCCTGGTCGCCGGATTCCTGAAGTGGCAGGACAACTCGGTGCGCGACGGTGATCTCGCCCGCATCGAATCGGTCCAGGTGGCCAAGGACAGCACCGTGGCGCTGCTGTCGTATCAGCCCGACACCGTCGAGCAGCAACTGACCGATGCCCGCTCCCTGTTGACCGGAGATTTCGCCAACGCCTACACCGACCTGACCACCGACGTGGTCATTCCCGGTGCCAAGGAGAAGCAGATCTCGGCGGTGGCGACGGTTCCCGCGGCCGCCTCGGTGTCGGCGGATCCGAACAAGGCGGTGGTGATCGTCTTCGTCAACCAGACCGTCGTGGTCGGCGGTGACGCCCCGACCGATACCGCCTCCAGCGTGCGGGTGACCATGGAGAAGCACGGCGACCGCTGGCTCATCTCCGGTTTCGATCCGGTCTAGCGCGTGACGGCGGGGCCCCTGGAGATCGTCACCGACGATGTCACGCTGCGCGCGCTGACCTGGGGTGACTGGACCGACGCGGCGGCACCGGTGGCGGTATGTCTGCACGGTTTCCCCGATACCGCCCACGGCTGGCGCGAGGTGGCGCCGCGGCTGGCCGAAGCGGGCTGGCGGGTGGCGGCGCCGTTCATGCGCGGATACGCACCGTCGTCGCTCTCGGCGCTGGACAGTTATCACGTCGGCGCGTTGATGGATGACGCGCTGCGGGTACTCGACGCCGCCGGACCGACCGGTCGCGATGTCATCATCGGGCACGACTGGGGTGCGATGGCGGCCACTGGGTTGGCGGCCATGCCGGACAGTCCGTTCGTGAAGGCCGCCATCATGTCGGTACCGCCCTCGGCGGCATTCCGGTCGCGCGCTGGTCTCGCCGATGCCGGCCGGCTGATGGCACGCCTGCCCCGCCAGCTGCGCCGCAGCTGGTACATCCTGTTCTTCCAATTACCGTGGCTGCCCGAGCGAGTCGCCGAGCGGGTGGTCCCGCGACTGTGGCGCGACTGGTCTCCGGGATATGACGGTGCCGAGGATGTCGACCGGGTCCTGCGCGCCATCGGTGCGCCGGCCAACTGGCGGGCGGCGCTGGGCTACTACCGGGCGATGGTGCGCAACTCGCGGCCGCCGGCCCGCTACGCCGAATTGCAGCGGTACTGGTTGCAGGCGCCGGTGTTGCCGACGTTGTATCTGCATGGCAGCGATGACGGTTGTGCCTCAGCCGATTACACCGAGTGGGTGCGTCGGGTGCTGCCACCGGGAAGCTCCGCGCAGGTCGTCGGCGGCGGCGGGCATTTCCTGCAGCTCGATCAGTCCGAGGCCACCGCGCACCACATCTTGGAGTTCATCGGAAGTGGCCACCGATAGGTTGACCGCGGTCGACGCCCAGATGTTCTGGATGTCGGCCACGATTCCCAACGACACCTTCCTGCTCTATGCCTTCGACGGTGTGCCCGACGATCTCGACGCGGCCATCGCCGAGCTGATCGTCGCTGCGCGTACCTCGGTCGATCTCACGCGCCGTGTGCACGACGAGTCCCGGCTGCATTACCCGGAGTGGGTGCCCGCCACGGTGGGTCGAGAGTGCATCGTCACCCATCTGGCCGACGGCTGGGCGGACTGCCTGTCGGTCGTGGTGGCGCTGGTCGACGATCAGCTCGATGCGCGGGTGATGCCTTGGCGGATACACCTTTTCGTCGGCATCGCCGGCGTTCCCGGTATCGCCGGGCCGGCAACCGTTGCGGTACTGCAGATCACCCATGCCCTCGGCGGGGGCGGGCGGACCTGTGCTCCGGCCGCGGTGATGTTCGGCAGGCGCGCCGTCGTGGAGCCGATCCGACCCAGGTACGGTCACCCGGCGCTGTTGGTGTGGCGCAGCATCGAGGCGGCAGGGGCGCACCGGGAGTTGGTGCGCGACAGCGAGATGGGCCGCGTGCCTGGTCCAGCTCCGACGCGACCGCCGTTGCGCACCAACGCCAGTCCGGCAGGCCTGCGCAGCATGCGCACGCTGGTGTTCGACCGGGCCGAGCTCGCAGGGGCGACAGTGACGGTCGCCGCGTTGTCGGCCATCTCGGCGGCGCTGGCCGCCCATTTGTCCACACTGGGAGAGGACACGTCGACGCTGGGAGCGGAGGTCACGATGGCCAAACCGGGCCCGCGCCGTGCCTACAACCATTTCGGCACCGTCGGCGTCGGCCTGCATCCGGATCTGACTGTGCTCCAACGCCGTGCGGCGATTGCCGGCGAACTTGCCGACCGCCGCGCCCGCGCCGCGCACCCGGCGATGCGCGCCTCCGATCGCGCCTTCGCGGCCACCCCGGCGCCCCTGCTGCGGTGGGGGGTGAGCAAGTTCGATCCGTCGGTGCGGGCGCCGGCGGTGACCGGCAACACCGTGGTCTCCAGTGTCAAATGTGGCCCGGCGGACTTCGCCTTCGGTGGGAGGCCGGTGCGGATGGCGGCGGCGTTCCCCGGGTTGTCGCCGATGGTCGGATTGACCCACTGTGTGACCGGCGTCGGTGACACCATCGCGATCAGTGTGTTCGCCGCCGAGTCGGCGGTCGGCGACGTCGACGAATACCTGGAGCGGTTGGGCTCCGCTTTCTCCTAGATTTGTGGAGTCGCACCCGCCCTGATGACGGCTGCGGCTCCTCAGATCACCGCGGTGGCGGTGAGCTCGATCAGCTGTGCGGGGTGGATGAACCCGGCCGCACCGATCCAGGTGCTGGCGGGCCGGTGTTCCCCGACCCAATCACGCAGCATGGGAAGACATCCCGACAGTGCGGTCAGGTCACGGGCATAGATGGTCCAGGCCACCAGCCGGGTCCGGTCGGTGCCCGCGGCGACGAGCGAGCGATCGAGCACGTCGAGCACGAAACGTAGTTGCTCGGCGAGATCCGGACCGACCACGTCGAATTCGGGTGTCAGCGGTGCGATACCGGACACGTAGACCGTCCCACCGGCGGTGACGGTCTGCGAGATACCGAGTTCGGCAAACGACTGGGGGCTCAGATAACCGATCTCCGGTGCCGACCGGACGATATCGGTCATCGCGCGCCCGGCGATATGCTGCGCCCGGTCGCGCACATCAGTGTTCTCAGCGGACAACTCGGGCGGGTCGGATACTGGAATTGCAGGTCCATTCTCATCGGCCCGCTCGTGGACTCATGCGTCCGAACACTACGCGTTTCACCGCTCGTAGAGCATCGATCACCGGCTTCGATGCCGCCGCGGTCCGCAATGTGTACGGGGGATGGGCAGCGACCTGACAGATGGCCTAGATTCCGTCAGGTGGCTGATGCTCCTCACGATGTTGCGCTGTTGGTCCTGCGGCTCGTCCTCGGCCTGACCATGGCCGCCCACGGGTACAACAAGTTCTTCGGCGGCGGCCGGATCCCTGGTACCGCCGGCTGGTTCGACAGCATCGGCATGAAGCCGGGCCTGTTCCATGCCCGGGTTGCCGCCAGCACCGAGATCGCCGCAGGCCTCGGCGTGGCGCTGGGCCTGCTGACCCCCATCCCGGCGGCCGGGTTCGTCGCGCTGATGCTCGTCGCCGCGTGGACCGTGCACCGCCACAACGGCTTCTTCATCGTCAAGGAGGGTTGGGAGTACAACCTGGTGCTCGCGGTCGCCGCGGTGGCCATCGCCGGTACCGGACCCGGCCGCTACAGCCTCGATCACCTGCTGTTCCCAGATATCGGTTGGCTGTCGGGCTGGGCTGGCCTGGCCATCGCGGCCGGGCTCGGGTTGGCAGGTGGCATCGGCCAATTGGTCCTCTTCTTCCGACCCCCGAGCACCACCTCTCGGTGATTTCGGTGAGGATGCGGGCGCTCACCGCACGTATCCTCACCGAATTCACGAGGGGGTCAGCGCAGCAGCCGCAACCGCTGCTGCGCCAGCCCGACGGTGATCCGCTGACCCCAGGACAGGGTCAGCGCGTCGGATTCCACCCCGTCACCGAAGGCGACCAACCGATCGGATTCGACACGCAGGGTCATTGCCGCACCCGCCAACTCACCCTCGACCAGTGTCGTCCCCGTCGCGCGTGACGGCCATGCCTCGCGGACGAACCACGCCAGCCGCGCGTCTTCCGGATCGGGCAGCCGGACACTGCGCGCCTGTTGCTGCCAGATCGAACGGCACCACCCGGTGGAGCCCGTCCCGGTCGAGACGATCACCCCCGAGGACGCCTGCTGCTCGACCCGGCCGTCGGGCAACCCCAGGGTGTAGCGGGCCGTCTGGTGGCCGGCGTGCCCGACGAAGATTTCGTTGAGCGCGGTCAACTGCTGACCGTCATCGGTGCGGGCGGCAACCATGGCCCGGAACTCGGCGTCGGCGTCGGGGTGCACAGCCGCCCGCAGCAGGCCGGCCACCGCCGCGGGCTGGTGGCCCACCAACACCCCCGCGTTGCGGCCGGGATCGGGGTTGATGCCGATAACAGGTTGTCCGAGCAGATATTTCGCGACGTTGGCGACCAGCCCGTCCTGCCCGACGATGATCACGACGTCCTCGGGCTCGAACAGGAACCTGGACAGGTCCGCGCGCTCGACCCGGCCGCGGCGCCACTCCACGGGCAGCGCGGCGCTGACCGTGGTCAAGGCCTCCTGTACCAGGCGGTGCCGCTGCTCCAGCTCGGCAATGTCCTGCCCGCGGCTACTCAGGAAGTAGGCCGCCTGACCGTGCGTGCCATGCCGGGCCAGCGCGTCATCGAGTTCGGTGCGGCGGTGCACGATGACCGCCCGCGGTGGCAATGTCATGGCTCGACTCCTGCTCGTTCCGGTCCTCGCTCGTGCCTCGCTGCGATCCTCGCTCGCTTGCGTCTCGCGGTGCTCATGACGTCGCCCCCAGCCGTGCCAGCACCGGCGCCAGCAGATCTGGTGTCAACACCAGGTGCTCCACCTTCGGCAGGTTCGCCGCCAACTCCTTGACCGCCAATCCGATCAGCGTTGCCTCGTCCAGATCGCGATAGGCAGCCAACCGGGCGGCCTCGGCATCGGCTTCGGCCGCGCCGACCAACCGCGCGGCCTGCGCCTGCGCCTCGGCCAACGCGACCTCGCGTCGCGCCTTGGCCTCGGTGGCGATGGCATCGGCTGCCCAGGACTCCTGGGTCTTGAGCCGGTCGTTGGCGCCGTTCTGAGCCACCAATTCCTCTTCGCGACGGGCCAGTTCGATCTTGGTCTGCAACTCGTTCTCACCGATGGCGCGCTCGCGTTCCACGGCCAGCGCGCGGCGCTCGAAGGTTGCCTTGTCGGCGTCCTGCTGCACCTTCTCGCGGGTCGGCGTCTGCAGTGCACGCTCGACCTCCGGTTCGGGCCGGATGGCCACCACCCGCACGCCGATCACGGCGATACCGGTTTCGGCCAGGCGCGGATCGGCGGTGAGCCCGCCGCTCATCCGCTCCCGGACCGCGGTGATCCCGTCTACCAGTGCATCGGTCAGCGCCGTGCGCGCCAACAGATCCAGCGCGTGCTGCTGCGCCGATTCGGTCAACAGGCCGGCCACCTGCTCCAGCGGCGCCGCCCGCCACGCTCCGGTGTCGACGTCGATCGCGAAATCGATACGGGCGGCCGCCAATGCGGGATCGACGATGCGGTAGGTGACCGTCGCCTGCACGGTGACGTCCTGGAAATCGACGGTACGGGCGTGGAAGAACAACGGCAGTTCGCGGTCGTCGAGCGGAATCTCCGACAGCGCCGCGGTGAGCGGACGGAACCAGAACGCCAGCCCGGCCCCGTCGTGGCTGACCTTCCCGGACCGCAGAGCGCGGATGTGTGTGGTCGGTGCCACCCGCAGGTGACGGATCAGTGGGTATCGGGTGATTACGGCCATCGGGCCACCTCCTGGTTGATTATCGTCATTTCGACGATAAGCCTGTCCGTGGCTTTACGTCAAGATGACGATTAAGCTGCTGGGGTGTCCTACGACTCGGGTGACCATCCGGCGGTCGCCGTCGCCGTCGATCTGGTGACGCTGACCATCCGATCCGACGAGTTGTGCGCGCTGATGGTGCGCCGCGGCGTGGAGCCGTTCCGTGACCGCTGGGCGTTGCCCGGCGGCTTCGTGCGCCCCGACGAGGATCTCGATGCCGCCGCCGGACGCGAGCTGGCCGAGGAAACCGGCCTGACGACCGACCGCCTGCACCTCGAGCAGCTCGGTAGTTACGGTGCGCCGCAACGTGACCCGCGGATGCGGGTGGTTTCCGTCGCCTACCTCGGGTTGGCGCCCGATCTTCCGCTGCCCATCCCCGGCGGCGATGCCGACGGCGCGCAATGGCTACCGGTGGCCGCTCTCGCCGGTCTGGCGTTCGACCATGATCGGATCCTGGCCGACGGGGTCGAACGCGCAAGGGCCAAGCTGGAATACACCCCGCTGGCCACGACGTTCTGTCCGGCCGAATTCACCGTGGCCGAACTGCGTCGCGTGTATGAGATCGTCTGGGGGACAACCTTGGACAGTCGCAACTTCCATCGCAAGGTGACCGGGGCCGACGGATTCCTGGTGCCCACGGGTCGCACCACCGGACGCGATGGCGGCAGGCCTGCCCAGCTGTACCGGCGGGGAGACCTGCAGCTGTTGCACCCGCCGATGATGCGCGCCGGGTGAGATCGCGGAAGTGCTGGCGGTCGCACTAGAACACGTTCTAATCTGACCGGCATGGGATTCCTGAAGCAGAACACTCCGGTGATCGACTTCGAGGAGTGGAGCAAGGGCACCCGCGCCGAACGGATCGTCCCGATGGCGCGGCACTGGGCCGAGGTCGGCTTCGGCACGCCGGTGGCCCTGCATCTCTTCTACGTCGTGAAGATCCTCGCCTACATCCTGGTGGCCTGGGTGCTGGTGTTGTCCACCACCGATGGCCTCGGCGGGTTCACCGACGTCACGGCCTGGTACGCCGAGCCGATCCTGTACCAGAAGGTCGTCTTCTACACGATGCTCTTCGAGGTCATCGGCCTCGGCTGCGGATTCGGGCCGCTGAACAACCGATTCTTCCCGCCGATGGGATCGATCCTGTACTGGTTGCGACCCGGCACCATTCGCCTGCCACCGTGGCCCAACCGGATCCCGCTGACCCGAGGGGACGGCCGCACCGTGCTGGACGTGGTGCTCTACGCGGCGCTGCTGGTGATGCTCGTCGTCGCCCTCTTCTCACAAGGGACCGGACCCATCCCGGAACTGGGCACCGACGTCGGGGTGCTGCCGGTCTGGCAGACCGCGACGATCCTCGGCCTGCTGGCGCTGGCCGGGCTGCGCGACAAGGTGATCTTCCTGGCCGCCCGCGGTGAGGTGTACGGATCGCTGGCGTTCTGCTTCCTGTTCAGCGGCGCCGACATCATCATCGCCGCGAAGCTGGTGTGCCTGGTCATCTGGTTGGGCGCGGCCACATCGAAGCTCAACAAACACTTCCCGTTTGTCATCTCCACCATGATGAGCAACAACCCGATCTTCCGGTCGCCGGCGATCAAACGAAAGTTCTTCGAGCACTTCCCCGACGACCTGCGGCCCGGCTGGCGATCCCGATTCATCGGACACTTCTCGACCGCCGTCGAGGGGCTGGTGCCGTTGGTGCTGTTCTTCAGCCACGGGGGTGTGGCCGGCGCGGTTGCCGCGGCGGTCATGCTCATCTTCCATTTCGGCATCCTGAGCTCCATCCCGATGGGTGTGCCGCTGGAGTGGAACGTCTTCATGATGTTCAGCGTGCTGACGCTGTTCGTCGGCCAGGCGCCGATCGGGCTCGGCGACCTTAACGGCCCGTGGCCGCTGGTGCTGTTCGCGGTCGTCGCCGGCACCGTCGTGCTGGGAAATCTGTTCCCGCGCAAGGTGTCCTTCCTGCCCGGCATGCGGTACTACGCCGGGAACTGGGACACCTCGCTGTGGTGCATCAAACCCTCGGCCGACGCGAAGATCGCAGCGGGCATCGTCGCGATCGCCAGCATGCCTGCCGCCCAGCTGGAGAAGTTCTACGGCAGCAAGGAGGCCGCGCAGATCCCGATGTACATGGGGTATGCGTTCCGCTCGTTCAACACCCATGGTCGCGCCCTGTTCACCCTGGCCCACCGGGCGATGGCCGGGCACAACGAGGACGACTACACGCTGACCGACGGCGAGCGGATCGTGTCCACCGCCATCGGTTGGAACTTCGGTGACGGCCACATGAGCAACGAACAGTTGGTGGCGGCCCTGCAGTCGCGCTGCCACTTCGAGCCCGGCGAGGTGCGGATCGTGATGCTCGACGCGCAACCCATCCACCGCCAAACCCAGCAGTACCGGCTGGTCGACGCCGCGACCGGAGAGTTCGAGCGCGGCCACGTCAAGGTCGCCGACATGGTGACCCGCCAGCCGTGGGACGACACGGTGCCGGTGCACGACGTGGTCAGCTCATCGACCCTGCGTCAGGGGCGGGAAAGTGCGGATGGCTGAGGCCCTGACCGCAGAGACAACGGGAAGAACTCAACCCATGACATCGCGGACCTTGACGGTCTCCATGCCCTTCAGCAGTAGTTCGCGGGCGGTGTCGAGATGTTTGCGCCAGTGCGCCTCGGCGGCCCCGCCGTCACCCGAGCGCATCAACGTCATCAACCGCTTGTAGGACCGCATCAGGATCTCGAAGTCCGACTTGGAAAGCGGTCGGTTCTCCTTCATGGCGAAGGCGGTGTGCCGCACCGTGATCTCGTGCAGCATCCCGGCCATGATCGTCAGCGTCGCGTTGCCCGACAACTCCACCATGCGCTGGTGGAAGTCGCCCGTCGTCTCCGCCATGCGGCCCGTCTCGCGCCCGGACGGGACATACTCGGTGATCATCGTGTCGAGTTCGTCGAAGGCCGCCGTGTTCCCCGACTCAGTGAGCAGGCGCACCGCCATCGGCTCGATACCGGCGCGAGCGGTCATCACATCGGCGATGGTGGCCCCGGACAGCTCCAGGAGAAGACCCACCGGGCGGGCGACGATCTCGGGGCCGGGCACGCGGACCCGGGCGCCGGTGCGTGAACCGCGGCGCACCTCGACGAGCCGCTCGGACTCCAGCACCCGCACCGCCTCGCGCAACGTGGGGCGGCTGACCCCGAAATGCGCCATCAGTTCGGCCTCGTTGGGCAGGAAGTCGCCCTCCTTGAGCTGGCCGTCGACCACCATGCGCCGCAGGGTGCCCGCGACCAGCTCGGCGGTCTTCGGGCTCCGGATGGGCGCACCGGCTACCGAGGGGACGGCATCGCGGCCGATCATCGGTGAAAGCGGGGTGCTGCCTGCCACGGTGGGCTCCTCTGGGCTAACGTGCGTCTAGGTGTTCAACTCAGTAAACCATGTCGGGGCACGCGCGGACGGTATCCGAGTTCACCGGTCGTCTACCAACCAGTAGGTTGACCTAGTAAACCTTCTGCTCTACCTTCACCTATATATAGCGCCTACAACCTTCGAAGGAGAAGTTCATGGCTGAAGCGGTCATTGTCGAAGCGGTGCGGTCACCAGTCGGGAAGCGCAACGGCGCCCTGTCCGGTGTGCACGCCGCCGATCTGTCGGCACAGGTGCTCAACGGCCTGGTCGAGCGCGCCGGTGTCGACCCTGCCCTGGTCGACGATGTCATCTGGGGCTGCGTCATGCAGGCCGGCGAGCAGGCCCTCGACATCGCGCGCACCGCGGTGCTTTCCGCAGGCTGGCCCGAGACCGTTCCCGGGGTGACCGTGGACCGCCAGTGCGGTTCCAGCCAGCAGTCGCTGCACTTCGCCGTCGCCGGTGTGATCGCCGGACATTACGACGTCGTGGTCGCCGGTGGCGTCGAGTCGATGTCGCGCACGCCGATGGGTTCCTCGCTGGCCAACGGCGGGCACCCCTACCCCGATGCGTTCCGGGCGCGCTACGAGCAGACCCCCAACCAGGGTGTCGGCGCCGAGATGATCGCCGACCAGTGGGGCTTCTCGCGCACCCAGCTCGACGAGTTCTCGCTGCGCTCGCATGAAAAGGCTGCTGCCGCACAGGATTCCGGTGCATTCAAGGACCAGATCGTCGGCATCAAGACCAAGGACGCCGACGGTAACGACACCGTCGTGCTCGAAGACGGCGGCATCCGCCGCGGCGGCACCGTCGAGTCGATGGCCAAGATCAAGCCGGCCTTCCGCGAGGACGGCGTGATCCACGCCGGTAACTCCAGCCAGATCTCCGACGGCTCGGCCGCACTGCTGGTGATGTCGGCAGAGAAGGCCAAGGATCTCGGTCTCAAGCCGCTGGCCAAGGTGCACACCGCGGTGCTGGCCGGCGCGGACCCGGTCATCATGCTGACCGCGCCCATCCCGGCCACCCAGAAGGCGCTGGCCAAGTCGGGTCTGAGTGTCGATCAGATCGGTGCGTTCGAGGTCAACGAGGCGTTCGCTCCGGTTCCCATGGCGTGGCTGAAGGATATCGGCGCCGACGAGAACAAACTCAACCCCAATGGCGGCGCCATCGCGCTGGGCCACCCGCTCGGCGGTTCCGGCGCCCGCATCCTGACCACCCTGCTCTATCACATGCGGGACAACAACATTCAGTACGGCCTGCAGACCATGTGTGAGGGTGGCGGCCAGGCCAACGCGACCATCCTGGAGCTGTTGTGAGCGACGAGCAGCCGGGCAGTGCCCCCGGGGCGCTTACAGAACGTCGGGGCAATGTCCTGATCATCACGATCAACCGGCCCGACGCCCGCAATGCGGTCAACGCGTCGGTGTCGACCGCCGTCGGCGATGCCCTGCAGGCAGCCCAGGACGACCCGGACGTACGGGTCATCGTGCTGACCGGCTCGGGGGACAAGTCCTTCTGTGCCGGAGCTGATCTCAAGGCGATCTCGCGCGGGGAGAACCTGTTCCACCCGGAGCATCCGGAGTGGGGCTTCGCCGGCTACGTGCGGCACTTCGTCGACAAGCCGACGATCGCCGCGGTCAACGGCACCGCCCTCGGTGGCGGCACCGAGCTGGCCTTGGCCAGTGATTTGGTGGTTGCCGAGGAGCGCGCGAAATTCGGTCTGCCCGAAGTGAAGCGCGGTCTGATCGCCGGGGCGGGCGGGGTGTTCCGCATCGTGGCGCAACTACCGCAGAAGCTGGCACTTGAGCTTGTGTTCACCGGTGAGCCGCTGTCGTCGGCCGACGCGCTCAAATGGGGTCTGATCAACAAGGTCGTCCCCGACGGCACCGTCGTCGACGCGGCACTGGAACTTGCCGAACGCATCGCGGTCAACGCGCCGTTGGCGGTTCGGGCCAGCAAGCGGGTGTCCTACGGAGCCATCGACGGCGTCGTCGCCGCCGACGAGCCGTTCTGGAAGCAGACGTTCGGCGAGTTCGCGACGCTGCTCAAGACCGAGGACGCCATGGAGGGACCGTTGGCATTCGCGCAGAAGCGCGAGCCCGTCTGGAAGGCGAAGTAAGCAGTGAAGAGACTGGTTTTCGAAACCGAACACGAGCAGCTCCGGGAGACCGCAAAGCAGTTCCTGGAGAAGGAGTGTCTGCCCAACGTGGAGAAGTGGGAGGCCAATCGTCTGGTCGACCGCGAAGCCTATGTGGCGGCAGGCAATTACGGCCTCATCGGGTTCAACATGCCCGAGGAGTACGGCGGCGGGGGTGTCGACGATTTCCGCTTCAACGCGGTGATCGTCGAGGAATTCGCCAAGTTCGGACTGGCATGCCCGGGCATCAGCCTGCAGAACGACATCGTCGGCCCGTACTTCAAGAACCTGGCCACCAAGGAACAGCTGGACCGCTGGATGCCCGGCTTCGCCAGCGGTGAGCTGATCGGCGCCATCGCCATGAGCGAGCCCGGCGCCGGAAGCGATCTCGCCGGTATCCGCACCACCGCGGTGCGCGACGGTGACGACTGGATCGTCAACGGCTCCAAGACCTTCATCTCCGCGGGTATCAACTCCGACCTGGTGGTCGTGGTGGCCCGCACCGATCCCGAAGCCGGCCACAAGGGCTTCTCGCTGCTGGTCGTCGAGCGTGACATGGAGGGCTTCACCCGCGGTCGCAAGCTGGACAAGATGGGCCAGCATGCCGCCGACACCTCCGAGCTGAACTTCGAGGACGTCCGCGTCCCCGCGGCGAACCTGCTCGGCAAGGAGGGCAGGGGCTTCTACCACCTGATGGAGAACCTGCCGTCCGAGCGGCTGTCGATCGCCATCGCCGGTGTCGCCGGAGCGCGCGCCACCTTCGACGAGACCCTGCAGTACGTCAAGGACCGCAAGGCCTT
The DNA here is from genome assembly GCF_000416385.1 of Mycobacterium sp. VKM Ac-1816D. NCBI lineage: Bacteria > Bacillati > Actinomycetota > Actinomycetes > Mycobacteriales > Mycobacteriaceae > Mycobacterium > Mycobacterium sp. VKM Ac-1816D. The sequence goes on along the minus strand of NZ_AOHQ01000138.1, from coordinate 227,617 downwards.
CGGGCAGCCGATCGGCAGCTTCCAGAACAGCCGCTTCGTGATGGCCGAGCTGGAGACCGAACTCGACATCGCCGAGCAATATGTGGATCGTTGCTTGCAGGCCGTCGTCGACGGTGAGCTGACCGCGGTCGAGGCCGCCAAGGCCAAGTGGTGGTGCACCGAGCTGGGCAAGAAGGTCGTCGACCAGTGCCTGCAGCTGCACGGTGGCTACGGTTACATGAACGAGTACCGGGTGGCCAAGGATTACGTCGATGTGCGGATCCAGACGATCTACGGTGGCACCACCGAGATCATGAAGGAGATCATCGGCCGCGACCTGGGTCTGTAAAGATCCGACAACGAGAGCGGCGCCCGACTCCCTGGGGGAGCGGGCGCCGTTTTCGTGTCTACGACCACCTGGTTTCAGCCGGCGGACCGTCCGAGCCCGTGAGACCGAGCGCACGCAGAAACGGCGCCCGACTCGTGGGAGTGGGCGCCGTTTCGACGGAAAGTGGAAGACCTATCCGGCTGCGGTTTCGGTGACGGTGACGGTCGCCGGGGTCTCGGCGGCACCGGAGGTCGGCGTCGCCGACGTGGTGGTCTCGTCTGCCGAGGTGCTCGTCGTGGCGGACGTGCTGCTCGAGGTGGTGGTGGGCGTGACGCTCGCGGGTGCGGTGTTCGGATCCAGCACGGTGTCGATGATGTAGACCCGCATGTGGTCGGCGCCGATCCCGCCGCAGGTGACCTTCGCCTGCTCGTTGACGGTCAGGTTGTTCTCGTCGCCCTTGACGGTCACCGGCTTGCCCTGCTGGGTGTAGATGATGCCCTCGATGTCGTTGGGGGTCAGGATGCCCAGCGCCATGTGGTAGTAGACGGTGGCGGTCGCGGCGACCGGGTCGGTCTTGAGCGTCTCGAGCTGCTCGGGCGTGAGCTTGGCGAAGGCCTCATTGCTGGGCGCGAACACGATGTAGGGGCCGTTGTCGAGCACGGCGGCCACGTTCACGGCCGGGTTCAACTGCCCGGACACCAGCTCGCTGAAGGTCGAGATCTCCGGGATGCTGGCCAGCGCGGCCGAGGACTGCGCCTTGGACAACACGGCCAGCGATCCGGGGCCGGATGCCACGGACTTGATGGCCTCGCAGCCCGGTCCCTTGGGCTCCGGGATCACCATGTTCGGGGTCGTGGGTTCTTCGGCCTGCGCCGTGACCGCGGTTCCCGCGAAGACGATGGCCGCCGATGCGACGGCGACGCCGAAGAGCTTTCCGGTGCGAGCGTGCACGTATTTTCCTCCGCTCAAGACAGGGTGTCTGTGTCCCTGGGTTGGTCGGCGCGCAGCAGCGGAAACTCTGAGATCTCCAGCGTTGCCCACCGTCAGCTAACTGATGTTGACGAGCCATGGCGTCCCCGCAGCGCCGGTTGAATCGTATGCGGCGGCCCCGGTGAGGCCAAATGCAGAGCCGTCAACGTGCCGGGCGGCGCACTGCCGCGCACAGCAGTGCCGCGATCAGACACAGCCCGGCGGCCAGGTAAAACGCCAGGTCATACTGGCCCTGGAGATCACGGATCCAGCCGGCACCGGCCGCGGCGGCGGCGGCCCCGAGCTGATGCGCGGCGAACACCCAGCCGAACACGATCGGCGCGCGGGAGCCGAAGAACTCCCGGCACAGCACGATCGTCGGGGGCACAGTCGCCACCCAGTCCAGCCCGTAGAAGATGACGAAAACCCATGTGCTCGGCTCGGCCTGGGGAGACAGCAGCGACGGCAGCAGCACCAGCGACAAGCCCCGACCCGCGTAATAGACACACAACAGGATGCGCGGGTCGATGCGGTCGGTCAGCCACCCCGAGAAGATGGTCCCGACCACGTCGAGCACCCCGATGGTCGCCAGCAATCCCGCGGCAAGCGTCGTCGGCATCCCGTGGTCGTGCGCGGCCGGGATGAAGTGTGTGCCGATCAGCCCGTTGGTGGTCATCCCGCAGATGGCGAAGCTGCCTGCCAGCAGCCAGAACGCCCGTGAACGCAGGCCGATGCGCAAGCCCTCGAACGCGGCGCCGAACGATCCGCCTGCCACCGCCGCGGGCTCGTCGGAGATCGCGCCGTACGCGGTCAGCCCGACGTCCTGCGGACGGTTGCGCATGAACACCGCCACCAGCGGGACCACCGCCAACGCCGCTCCCGCGACGATCAGTGCCGCCCAGCGCCAGCCGTGCGTTGTGGTCACCTGCGCCACCACCGGCAGGAAGATCAGCTGCCCGGTGGCGCTCGCGGCGGTCAGCACTCCGGTGACCAGACCGCGGCGGGCCTCGAACCACCGGGTGGCGACGGTGGCCACGAAGCCCATGGAGATGGCGCCGGTGCCGATTCCGACCAGTACGCCCCACAGCAGCACCAGTTGCCAGCCGGTGGTCATCACGACGCTCAGCGCCGATCCGGCCGCGATCAGGGCCAGCGCGCCCGCCAGCACCGGGCGGACCCCGAGACGGTCCATCAGCGCGGCGGCGAACGGCGCGGTGACGCCGAACAGCGTCATGTTGACCGACATCGCCAGCCCGATGGTGCCGTGGCTCCAGCCGAACTCCCCGTGCAGCGGCACCATGAACACCCCGGGGACCGACCGGAACGCCGCGGCGCCCAGCAGCGCGACGAAGCTGACGCCGGCGATCACCCAGGCCCAGTGGACCCGGCCCGGGGCACGCACAACTGTCATGCCATGACTGTCTCCGACGGCAGTGCCGTCCACCAGTGGCATAAATGACAGCACCCATCAAAAACGTGCCAAACTGGATCGCATGCACCGCGTCGCCGTACTGCTGTTGCCGCCGGTGGTGGGCTTCGACGCCACCATCGCCCCGACGCTGTTCGGCAGCGCCGCCGACACCACCGGCGATCCGCTGTACGAGGTGATCACCTGTGCCGTCGAGCCGGGTCCGGTGCCCTCGACCAACGGGTTCGCCCTGTTGCCGACGGCCGGACCCGACGCGCTGGCCGACGCCGACACCGTCGTGATCCCCGGAACCCGCTACGCGCCGGCCCGGCTCGACGGCACCCTGGAACCCGCGGTTCGCGCGGCCCTTGCCGGAATCCGCCCGGGCACCAGGCTGGTCTCGATCTGCACCGGTGCGTTCGTGCTGGCTGCCGCAGGCGTGCTGGATGGGCGGCCGGCCACCACGCACTGGCGGTACGCCGACGCGCTGCGTGCGCTGCACCCGGCGGTGTGTGTTGACGAGAACGTGTTGTTCGTCGACGACGGTGACGTGCTCACCTCGGCCGGGCTGGCCGCCGGAATAGACCTGTGCCTGCACATCATTCGGTCCGATCACGGTGTCCAGGTGGCCAACGATGTGGCGCGTCATTGCGTGGTGCCGCCGTGGCGCGAGGGTGGCCAGGCGCAGTTCATCGATCGGCAGGTACCGGTGCCCGATCGCGCCTCGACGGCGGCGACCCGGCAATGGGCGCTCGATCACCTGGACGAGGAGCTGACCGTGCAGCAACTGGCACGGCACGCGCATATGAGCCCGCGCACGTTCAATCGCCGCTTCCGCGCGGAAACCGGTGAGGCACCGGCGAGTTGGGTCCGCAACCGGCGCCTGGACCATGCCAGAGAACTGCTCGAATCACAGGACCTGGCCATCGACGAGGTGGCTCGCCGAGCGGGGTTGGGCACGGGCGGAAATCTGCGTCACCATCTACGCCGTGGCGTGGGGATGTCGCCGTCGAGTTACCGCAAGGTGTATCAGGGGAGCCGGTCGCGGCCCGTTTACCATGACGGCCATGGCTGAACCGCTGATCATCCCCATCCAGGGCCGCGCCCCGCAGTTGCACGCCGAATCCTGGGTGGCCCCCAATGCCACCGTGATCGGGCAGGTCACCCTGGCCGCGAAGGCCAGCGTCTGGTACTCGGCCACCCTGCGGGCCGAGTTCGAACCCATCGAGATCGGTTTCGGGTCCAACCTCCAGGACGGCGTCACCGTGCATGTCGACCCGGGCTTCCCGGTGCGGGTGGGCTCCGGGGTGAGCGTCGGCCACAACGCGGTGCTGCACGGCTGCACCGTCGAGGATGATTGCCTGATCGGGATGGGGGCGATCGTGCTGAACGGAGCCGTCATCGGCGCCGGTTCGCTCGTCGGGGCCGGTGCGGTGGTACCCCAGGGAACGGTCGTGCCACCGGGATCCTTGGTTGCCGGTGTCCCCGGCAAGGTACGCCGCGAACTCAGCGATGAGGAAAAGGCCGGTAATCAACTGAATGCGCAGGTCTATCAAGGCCTGATCGAGCTGCATCGCTAGCGGCGCTTAAGTTCGGCGCGGCCTGGGTACGTTGGGGCGTATGCGGATCTTGATGACCGGTGCGACCGGATACATCGGCTCCCGCCTGGTCGGCGAACTGCTCGACGCGGGCCATCAGGTGGTGGTGACCAGCCGGAAACCCGAACGCCTGCGCGCGTACGGCTGGTTCGACGGGGTTTCCGTCGTGCAGTTGGACGCGCGCGAGAAGGATTCGACGACAAAGGCATTCGATGATGCCGGGCAGATCGACACGGTGTTCTACCTGGTGCACGGTATCGGTGACCCCGGATTCCGGGAGGTCGACAACCGTGCCGCGGCCAACGTGGCGAAGGCGGCCAAGGCCGCCGGTGTGGGCCGCATCGTGTACCTGGGCGGGTTCGTGCCCGGTGACGAGGAGCTCTCCGACCACCTGGCCGGCCGGGCCGAGGTCGCCGAGGCGCTGACCGAACCCGGGGGAGCGGAGCTGGTGTGGCTCGGCGCGGCATTGATCTTCGGCGCCGGGTCGACCTCGTTCGAGATCCTGCGCTATGTCGGCGACCGTTTCCCGGTCCTTCCGATACCGAGCTGGATGCACAACCCGATCGATCCGATCTCCATCCGGGATGTCCTGCACTATCTGGTGGCCGCGGCCGATCCGGAGCGCGTCCCGGCCGGCTCGTATGACATCTACGGTCCCGAGCGAACGACCTATCGCGATCTGCTCGCCGGCTATGCCAGGTTGGCAGGCAACATCAGGGTCGAGATCCCGGTGGGCCCGGTGCCGACCGTGCTCGCCTCCAAGGTGTCCGCGCTGGCACTGCCGGTGCCGGGCAGCCTGACCGCGGACCTCACCGCCTCCCTCGACTATCCGATGGTGGCCACCGACGCGGGCCTGCGTGACCTGGTTGCCGACCCCGACGGTGGTCTGCTCGGCATCGATGAGTCGATCCGCCGTTCGCTGGCCAGGCACCGTCGCCGCCCGGTCAACGATCTGGCCGACCCGCATCATCTTGCCGACACCGACCCGGATTGGGCGGGCGGAGATTCCGCCCGCATCCGAGAACTGACACCGGCGATCGTGCGACCGGCGCTGGGCGTCCTGGCGCCGTTGCCCGGGCCTGCGCGGGCGACCGTCCGCGCGGGTCTGGACGTCCTCGCCGAGATCGCGGCCAAGGTGGATCCGAGGTGAGCCCGTGGTGACGAACCGGACGAAGTGGACCGGTGAGCTCCGTCGGATCGCAGGCCGCAAGGCACCGCCCTCGGACGAGCCGGCCGCGGTGGTCGGCCGCCGCAAGTTCGTGGTCGGTGCGGTGCTGCTGGTGGGAGCCGCGCTGCTCGGCTACTCGCTGAGCAGGCCTCCCGGCGACGATACGTTCATCTGGCTCACGCTCGCGCTGGCGGGCGTGTGGGCCATCGGCGCGTATCTCTCCGGACCATTGCACATGGGCCGGGTCGACTTCCGTGGGCGGATGCGCCGTCCCGTCATCACCGGGACGGCGATCGGGCTCGGGCTGGCTGCGGTGTTCGTTGTCGGTGGGTTGGTGGCGCGCGAGATCCCCGGCGTCGACGACTACATCCGCGACGTGTTGGAGTACTCGAAATCGGGGCCGCTGTACCTGATCGTGTTCATCACGGTGATCAACGGACTCGCCGAGGAGATGTTCTTCCGCGGGTCGCTGTACACGGCGCTGTTGCGGCACCGTCCCGTACTCACCTCGACGGTGCTGTACGTGATCGCCACCGCGGCCACCACCGGCAATCCGATGCTCGGTTTTGCCGCGATCATTCTGGGCACCGTCTGCGCGTTTTTGCGTCGGGCCACCGGCGGGGTGCTGGCCCCCATGCTGGTGCACTTCTTCTGGGGACTGGTGATGGTGCTGGCCCTGCCGCCGATCTTCGGGGTCTGATCTCAGCCGTCGAGCGGGTGCTCGATCTCGTCGCGCGACATCCGGGCCATCAGGTACGCCGCACCACCCAGCAGCACCGGGCCCACCCCGGCCGCCAGGAAGATGGTCTCGACGGCGATCACCTTGGACAGCGGGCCCACCAGCGCCATCGATACCGGCATGAACACCAGTGATACGAAGAAGTCCAGGCTGGATACCCTGCCCAGCATCGCCGGTGGCACCCGGCGCTGCAAGAGCGTGCCCCAAATGACCATTGCCGCACCGCTTGTCGCTCCGACGACGAAGGACGCCACCGCCATCCAGGCAAACGATGTCGTGTAACCGATGACGATGATCGGGACGTTGCCCACCGTCCATGACACCATCATCACCGTCAGGTAGCGGCGGGGCAGCATCCGCGAGGACACCGCGAGTGCACCGATTGCGCTGCCGAGTCCGAACGCGGCCAGCACGAATCCGAAGATGCGCTCGCCGTGCTCGAAACGCGCGTTGGTGATGAACGGCAGCAGGACCTCGATCGGTCCCATGATCAACAGGATGAACCCGCTGGCGAACAACAGGGTCGCCAGCAGCCACGGTGTGCGCACCATGAAGCGGAATCCCTCGCGCAGATCGGCGAGGGCGTGTGTCTTCGCCCGGGTGACCTCGCCGGGTTGCGCGACCGGACGGGTGGCGATCAGCAGGCACAGGCCGAGACCGAAGAGCACCGCGCAGACGACGGCACCGACCGTGGGGAAGGTGGCGCCGATCAGCACACCGGCGACCGCCGGGCCGATCGCCTGTTGCAGTGTCGGGCGCATGACGCCCTCGATCCCGTTGGCGGCCAGCAATTGTTCGGCAGGCAACAGCCGCGGCAGGATGGCGCTGTAGGCGGGGAAGAAGAATGCCGCCCCGATGCCGAGTGCCGCCGCCGCGACGGCCATGTGCCATAGGGCGAGCTCGCCGAGAAGACCGAGTGCGGCCACGGCCGTCACCGCGGCGGTGTTCACCGTCTCGACCGCGATGATGATGGCGCGCTGCGGGAATCGGTCGGCAGCGATACCGCCGACCAAGACAAACGCCACCAGGCCGATGGCCAGGCAGCTCGCCACCAGGGACAGCGCCGCGGGGTCGTTGCTGATCGCGATGACCTGGAGCGCCATCACGACGGTCCACATGCCGGTGGCGAAGATCGAGCATGCCACGGCGGCGATCAGCAGCCGGTAATCGCGGATCCTGAAGGGTGCGAGTACGCGCCAACCGCCGGCTTCCACATGCGCACTCACGTGGTCGATGGTCGCGCAGTGCCGACGCTCAGTCCACTGATTTAACTATCGCGGAAGGCGGGTTTCCTACCTTGCTGGAAGGCCTTGGCGCCCTCCACGAAGTCCTTGGCGGCGAGCAGGGTCAACTGACCCTCCCGCTCGCGCTCGATCGCCGCCTCCAGTTCGGTGAGCGTCGCCTCGTTGATGGCCTGCTTGGTCTTACGCAGCGCCACCGCGGGCCCGCCGGAAAGTGTTGCGATCACGGTGTTCACCGCGTCGTCGAGATCCTCGGGCGCGTGCACCGAGGTCACCAGGCCCCAGTCGTAGGCCTGTGCGGCGGTGATGCGCTCGGCGAGCAGCGCCATCCGTTGCGCACGGATCCGCCCGACGGCCGCGGCCACCAACGCCGAGGCGCCGCCGTCGGGCATCAGGCCGATCTTGGTGAAGGCCAACATGAAGAATGCCTTCTCCGAGGCTAGGACGATGTCACAGGCGATGGCCAGCGACACCCCGACGCCCGCAACGGGTCCCTGCACCACCGAGACCACCGGTTTGGGCAGTGCGACGATGGCCCGCACCGCGCGGTTGGCGCCGTCGAGGGCGCGGCGGGGACCGTCGGTGTCGGTCTCGGAGACGTCATCGGCGCCGATGCTGGCGCCCGAGCTGAAACCGCGGCCCGCGCCGGACAACTTCACGACGCGGACGTCCACGTCGGTGGCGGCCTGTTCGAGCGTGTCGGCGATGCCGTTGAGCATGTCCTCCGTCAACGAGTTCAGCGTGTCGGGGCGATTCAAGGTCACCGACAGCACGCCGTCGGCGAGCTGTACGGGGAGCTGATCGATGCTGCGGTAGGTCATCTGTTGCCTTCACGTTCGGCGGGCGGGTGGCCCGAAGCCGGTCGACTTGGTTATACAAGTAAGCTATGTCGGCGGTCAACTAATCAGGATTTGAAACTGCGGAGGACGGTAGCCATGGCAGGACCATTACAGGGTTTGCGAGTCGTCGAGCTGGCCGGTATCGGCCCAGGTCCGCACGCGGCGATGATTCTCGGCGATCTGGGCGCCGAGGTGGTCCGCGTGGACCGCCCCTCGTCGAAGAACAGTCCGGGCAAGGACGCCATGCTGCGCAACCGGCGTTCGGTCACCGCAGACCTGAAATCCGATGAGGGACGGCAATTCGTCCTCGATCTGGTCGCCAAGGCCGATGTGCTGATCGAGGGCTTCCGCCCCGGTGTCACCGAGCGCCTCGGTCTGGGTCCGCAGGACTGCGCCAAGGTCAACGAGAAGCTGGTCTACGCCCGGATGACGGGATGGGGCCAGGAGGGCCCGCGGGCACTGCAGGCCGGTCACGACATCAACTACATCTCGCTCAACGGTGTGCTGCACGCGATCGGCCGCAAGGGCGAGCGCCCGGTCCCGCCGCTGAACCTCGCCGGCGATTTCGGCGGCGGCTCGCTGTTCCTGCTGCTCGGCATCCTCTCGGCACTGTTCGAGCGCCAGACCTCGGGCAAGGGCCAGACCGTCGACGCCGCCATGATCGACGGCTCCTCGGTGCTGATCCAGATGATGTGGGCGTTCCGCGCGCAGGGCATGTGGAGCGACGAGCGCGGCACCAACATGCTCGACACCGGCGCTCCGTACTACGACACCTACGAGACCGCCGACGGCAAGTACTTCTCGATCGGTGCCATCGAACCGCAGTTCTATGCCGAACTGCTCACCGGTCTCGGCCTGGACGCCGCCGAGCTGCCGGGGCAGAACGACATGAGCCGCTGGGACGAGCTGCGCTCGGTGTTCACCGCAACGTTCAAGACCAAGACCCGCGACGAATGGGCCGCCGTCTTCGCCGGTACCGACGCCTGCGCGACCCCGGTGCTGAGCTTCGGCGAGGTCCTCGACGAGGCACACGTGACGGCTCGCTCCACCTTCTACGAAACCGCCGACGGGCTGCAGCCGATGCCGGCCCCCCGGTTCTCGCGCACGGCGCCGGATGTGCCGAGTGCGCCGCCGGTGATCGGTGCCGATAACGACACCATCCTCAAGGACTGGGCCTGACGGCTCTCTCCATCGCTGGTCATCTCGAAAATCACCATCCAGAAAGGACATTCAGCACGTGGAAATCAAGGATTCGGTAGCGGTCGTCACCGGAGGGGCCTCGGGCCTGGGACTGGCCACCACCAAGCGGCTGCTCGACGCCGGTGCTTCGGTCGTCGTCATCGATCTCAAGGGGGAGGAGGCCGTCGCCGAGCTCGGTGAGCGCGCGAAGTTCGTCGCCGCCAACGTCACCGACGAGGACGCCGTCAGCAAGGCACTCGATGTGGCCGAGTCGATGGGGCCGGTGCGCATCAACGTCAACTGCGCCGGGATCGGCAACGCCATCAAGACCCTCGGCAAGGAGGGGCCGTTCCCGCTGGACGGTTTCCGCAAGGTCGTGGAGGTCAACCTGATCGGCACGTTCAACGTGCTGCGCCTGACCGCCGAGCGGATCGCCAAGCAAGAGCCGCTCAAGAACGAGGAGCGCGGCGTCATCATCAACACCGCCTCGGTCGCCGCGTTCGACGGCCAGATCGGCCAGGCCGCCTACTCGGCCTCCAAGGGTGGCGTCGTCGGCATGACCCTGCCGATCGCACGTGATCTGTCGCGCAGCCTGATCCGCGTCAACACCATCGCGCCGGGCCTGTTCAAGACCCCGCTGCTGGGTTCGCTGCCCGAAGAGGCGCAAAAGTCGCTCGGCCAGCAGGTGCCGCACCCCGCCCGCCTCGGCGATCCCGACGAGTACGGCGCCCTCGCCGTGCACATCGTGGAAAATCCGATGCTCAACGGTGAGGTCATCCGCCTCGACGGTGCCATCCGTATGGCTCCCCGGTAAGTAAGGAACCGATATGTCTTTGGTTACCAAGTTCACCGAGGCTTTCGGTGTCGAACATCCGATCGCCCAGGGCGGTATGCAGTGGGTCGGTCGCGCGGAACTGGTTGCGGCCGTGGCCAACGCGGGCGGCCTGGGTTTCATCACCGCGCTGACCCAGCCGACTCCGGCCGATCTGGCCAATGAGATCGCCCGCACCCGGGACCTGACCGACAAGCCGTTCGGGGTGAACCTGACGATCCTGCCGTCGATCAACCCGCCGCCGTATGACGAGTACCGACAGGTGATCGTCGACTCCGGCGTCAAGATCGTCGAGACAGCGGGGTCCAATCCCGGTCCGCACCTGCCGATGTTCCATGACAACGGCATCAAGGTGCTGCACAAGTGCACCTCGGTGCGGCACGCGGTCAAGGCGCAGACCCTGGGTGTCGACGGCATCAGCATCGACGGTTTCGAATGTGCCGGCCACCCGGGTGAGGACGATGTACCGGGTCTGGTGCTGATTCCGGCCGCAGCCAAGGAGATCGAGATCCCGATGATCGCCTCGGGCGGATTCGCGGATGCGCGCGGCCTGGTGGCCGCCCTTGCGCTGGGCGCGGACGGAATCAACATGGGCACCCGCTTCATGTGCACGGTCGAGTCCTGCATCCACCAGAACGTCAAGGATGCGATCGTGGCCGGCAACGAGCGCGGCACCGAGTTGATCTTCCGCAGCCTGCACAACACCGCGCGGGTGGCGTCCAACGCGGTCTCACGCGAGGTGGTGCAGATCCTGGCCGATGGTGGTCAGTTCGAGGACGTCAAGGATCTGGTGGCCGGGGTGCGTGGCCGCAAGGTGTTCGACGACGGCGATATCGATGCCGGAATCTGGACGGTCGGCACCGTGATGGGTCTGATCGACGACATCCCGACCTGTGCGGAGCTCATCAGCCGCATCGTCGACGAGGCCGAGGACATCATCACCGGTCGGCTCGGCGATATGGTCAAGCTGGACGACCCCGCGTAGGCGTCGGCCCGCTCCAGACGAAGACCGCCCGGTCGGCACCGCAGCGTCGCGGTGATCGACCGGGCGGTCTTTCTTCGTCGACAGGTGGCACCACGCCAAGGCGTCGACTCCAGAGACAGAACACCGCCCGGCCGGACCCGCTAGGGGCCGATCGGGCGGTGCTGTGCGTCGCAGAGGCGTGAGCGCATACAGAACTGAGGAGAGCCTGACGTCTCCGGGTGGGCCGCGTCAGGGCCTCGCTGTCGAGCAGCTGGCGTCAGACAGCTTCAGCGAGATCTGGGAACTGCTCGGAGGTGTCACCCTCGACCAGGACGTCCCCGTGATAGAGGGCGTCGAAATCAACCTTGATGACATCGGCACTGGTGTCGTCGATCCACATGACACTGAGCGTATGACCGCTCATTAAGGGTTCTTTGAGGCTGCGCTCGCAATTTCGTGGCAATTCTTACCGGCGGGTAGGTTACCGCTGCTGGCGTGTTTCAAACATGCATTTTCCGCACTCCTGAAAGTATGCCTGAGCTGCTTCTTAGCGGTGTTTTGCCGGGCCAAACCCCGGATTCCGAAGTTTGCCGGGACCATCGGTTTCGAGGGGTGTCTCAGCAAATCCTTACTCACGAGTAGGGCGACGGCCCTGTGAGCGTGTGACAGAAGTGATTTTTGGGGCTGATGTGACTGAAGTGACTTGAGTGTTCCGGTAAGCCGGAGTCGGAGCGGGTCGGGTGGATGGACGCGTCGCGGGTATTGCCACACCTGACTTATCGCTGTTAACTTAACGTCGATATGTCAATTGAGGGGGGACCATGTTGAACCGAGTCGCGCAGCTCTCGATGGCCGCATCACGCCGCGTGCTGGCCCTCGCGGGACTTCTGCTGGCCGCCGCCGCCATCTTCGGCGTCCCTGTCGCATCGACACTGTCCGCAGGCGGCTTCGGTGACCCGACGTCGGAATCGTCGCAGGCGGCCGCACTGCTCGCGGACAAGTTCGATCAGAGCGATATGCAGTTGCTCGTCACCGTCGCCTCACCGCAGGGCGCACTCGCCCCGGACGCCACCGCTGCCGCCACCGAGATCACCGACCGCCTGAGCCGGTCGCCACACGTCGCACAGGTGACCTCGGCGTGGACGGCTCCGCCGGGCGCCGCCGCCGAACTCCTCAGCAAGGACGGAACCGCGGGATTGATCATCGCGGGCATCACCGGCGGTGAGAACGACGCGCAAAAGTACGCTGCGGCGCTGTCCGACGATATCGACCACGACCGGCCCGGTGTCACCGTGCGTACCGGCGGCAGCGCGATGGTCTACGCGCAGATCAACGCCCAGACCGAACGTGATCTGCTGCGCATGGAGTCCATTGCCATCCCGCTCAGCTTCCTGGTGCTGGTGTGGGTGTTCGGCGGCCTGGTCGCCGCCGCGCTGCCCATGCTGGTCGGACTGTTCGCGATCGTCGGGTCGATGTCGGTACTGCGTCTCATCACCTTTGCCACCGACGTGTCCATCTTCGCGCTCAACCTGTCCATCGCGATGGGTCTGGCATTGGCCATCGACTACACGCTGCTGATCATCAGCCGGTACCGCGACGAACGCGCAGAAGGCTTTTCCCGCGACCGCGCGCTGACCCGCACCATGGCCACCGCCGGGCGCACCGTGCTGTTCTCGGCCACGACGGTCGCGTTGTCCATGGCCGCGATGCTGCTGTTCCCGATGTACTTCCTCACGTCCTTCGCCTACGCCGGGGTGGCCACCGTCGGTTTCGCCGCCCTCGCGGCCATCGTGGTGACGCCTGCCGCGATCTGGTTGCTCGGCGACCGGTTGGATGCCCTGAACGTCTTCCGCCGCAGCGCCACTCCCAAACCGGTCCAGACCCAGTTCTGGTACCGGTGGACGCACGGCGTGATGCGTCGCGCGCTGCCGCTCGGACTCGCGCTGGTGATCCTGCTGCTGATGCTCGGAGCGCCGTTCCTCGGGGTGAAATGGGGTTTCCCGGACGACCGGGTGTTACCGGCATCGGCATCGGCACATCAGGTCGGCGACCAGCTGCGCACCGACTTCGCCGACAACTCCGCAACCGCCGTCACCGTCGTGATCCCCGACTCCGACGGTCTCGGTCCCGCCGATATCGAGCAGTACGCCGGCGCGTTGTCCGTCGTGCCCGACGTGGCCGCCGTCTCGAGCCCGACGGGCACCTTCGTCGACGGCCGCAAATCCGGTCCACCGGTGGCGGCCACCGGCATGGCCGACGGCAGCGCCTTCCTGACCGTGGCCAGTACCGCGCCGCTGTTCTCCGACGCCTCCGAGCGGCAATTGGACGCGCTGCATGCCGTTCCCGGACCGGGGGAGCGTCCCGTACAGTTCACCGGCACCGCGCAGGTCAATCGTGACAGTGTCGACGCCATCACCGACCGGTTGCCATGGGTGCTCGGTCTGATCGCGGTGATCACCTTCGGGTTGCTGTTCCTGATGACGGGCAGTGTGGTGCTACCGGTCAAAGCGATTGTGCTGAACGTGCTTTCGTTGACGGCCGCATTCGGCGCCCTGGTCTGGATCTTCCAGGACGGCCATCTGTCGGCCCTCGGGACAACTCCGACGGGCACGCTGGTGGCGAATATGCCGGTGTTGCTGTTCTGTATCGCCTTCGGCTTGTCCATGGATTACGAGGTGTTCCTCCTTGCCCGCATCCGGGAGAACTGGCTGGCCCTTGGTGCCGGCGGCGGTGCTGCGCGGGTACGCAACGACGAGGCGGTGGCGCTCGGTCTGGCCCGCACCGGGCGGGTCATCACCGCGGCGGCACTGGTCATGTCTATCTCGTTCGCGGCGCTGATCGCCGCGGAGGTCTCGTTCATGCGGATGTTCGGGTTGGGGCTCACGTTGGCGGTACTGGTGGACGCGACCCTGGTGCGCATGGTGTTGGTGCCCGCCTTCATGCACGTCCTCGGTGGCTGGAACTGGTGGGCGCCGCGACCGCTGGTATGGCTGCATCAGCGGATCGGGATCAGCGAATCCGGCGCGCCCGAGCCTGCCCGGACGACGTCGGCGCCGGTGGCGGACACTGGATAACGTGTCCGCCCCACGACTGAGACGACGCCGCGCCGCACGCGGGTCCGGCGATCAGCTGCGCGACGAGATCCTCGACGCCGCCACCGAGTTGCTGTTGGAGACCGGGCACGCCAAAGCGGTGTCCATCCGCGCCGTCGCCCAGCGGGTCGGGGTCACCCCGCCGTCGATCTACCTGCATTTCGCCGACAAGGACGCCCTGCTGGACGCCGTCTGCGCCCGCTACTACGAGAAACTCGACGAGGAGATGCAGCGCGTAGCGGCCGACCAGACCTCGACCATCGAGGTGCTGCGGGCCCAGGGGCTGGCCTATGTGCGATTCGCCAGGCAGACCCCCGAGCTGTATCGCATCGCCACTATGGGCGAGGGCAATCCGAACAGTGATGTCGACGTGACACTGGCCAGCTCGGCGTTTCTGCACATGCGCGCCTCCGTCGAGGCATTGATTGCCGAAGGTATCTACCCGCAGGGGGATTCGACCGCCGCAGCACTGGAGCTGTGGGCGGCGGTGCACGGGGTCGCCGCCCTGCTGATCGCCAAGCCGTACCTGCCGTGGGGCGACGCCGAGGAGTTCGCCGACCGGGTCCTCAGCGCGGTCTGCTGCGGCCGGATCGTCTACGGCATCGTCGGCGCCGATTCGACGCCGGAAGAGACCATCGCCAAGCTCGGTACGCTGAGGACATGACTGCCGCGGTCGACAATCCGTTCTTCGCCCGATTGTGGCTCGTGACCAGTGGACATGAACCGGAATCGGTGCGGCGGCTGCGCGTGGAGAACCTGGCCGGCCTGCGTGGCCGCGTGCTGGAGGTCGGCGCGGGAACCGGCACCAACTTCGTGCACTACCCGGGCGCGGTCAGCGAGGTCGTCGCGCTCGAACCGGAGCGGAAGCTGGCCGAGGTGGCCAGGGAGGCGGCCGCCACCGCGCCGGTTCCGGTATCGGTCAGCACCGCCACCATCGAGGAATTCGAGGCAGGCGAGCCGTTCGACGCCGTGGTCTGCTCGTTGGTGCTCTGCTCGGTCGATGACCCGGATGGTGTTCTGCGCCAGCTGTTCTCGATGCTGAAGCCCGGCGGTGAACTGCGTTATCTGGAACATGTCGCCGGCACCGGATGGCGTGCCACGCTGCAGCGGGTCGCCGATGCCACGATCTGGCCGCGACTGCTCGGTAACTGTCACACCCACCGCAACACCGAGACCGCGATCGCCGACGCCGGGTTCACGGTGGCCGGGTCGCGGCGCGAACAGAGCGTGCCGGCCTGGGTGCCGGTACCGGTGTCGGAGTTGGCGATCGGGCGCGCCGTGCGCGGATAGCCTGCGGCTCAGAGGAGCTGGGGCAGGCGCTGCAGCAGGGTGGGTAGCGCGGTCGCCGAGGTCTCCCGCACCACCGCGGTGCAGGCGGCCGAGAGCGGAGTCGGCTGCGGATTGACCTCGATGACCGGGATTCCGTTGGCCACCGCGGCCTCCGGGAGACCCGCGGCCGGGTAGACCACCGACGATGTGCCGACCACGATCACCACATCGGCCTTGGCGACCGCCTCCACCGAGCTGTCCCACGCATCATCGGGCAGCCCCTCGCCGAACCACACCACGTTCGGTCGGATCAGGCCGCCGCACGCGCACCGCGGCGGTTGCACGACCTCCACCGGTGCGGGCATCACGGGCAGCTCACCGGTGAACGGTGTCCCGCACCGATCGCAGCGGAACTCGAACAGGCTGCCGTGCACATGGTGGACCCTTGTGCTGCCCGCGCGCTCGTGCAGATTGTCGACGTTCTGGGTCACCACGTGAACTTCGGCGTAGTCCTCCCAGGCGGCGACCGCCAGGTGGCCGGCGTTCGGCTCGACGGCACTCATCATGTAGTGCCGCCACAGATACCACGCCCACACCCGTTCCGGGTGGCGCTGCCAGCCGTCGCTGCTGGAAATCTCGTAGGGATCCACGTTGGCCCACAGACCGGTCTCGACATCGCGAAACGTCGGCACACCGCTCTCGGCGGACATGCCGGCCCCGCTCAGCAACGTCACTCGCACCTCACCAAACTAGCGCGTGTGCGTGATACTGGACTCGTGGGAGGTCTGGGGGACTGGATACACCTGGAAGCCGATGCGGGCGCGCCGCTGTTCGACCAGTTGCGCACCCAGATCATCGCCGGGGTGCGCGACGGCCGACTGGCCCCGGGTACCCGCTTGCCCACGGTGCGTGATCTGGCGGGACAGCTGGGCCTTGCGGTCAACACCGTGGCCCGCGCCTACCGCGAGCTGGAAGCGGCCGGCGTACTCGAAACCCGCGGCCGCTTCGGCACATTCGTCGCACGGGTGGATCCGGCCGATAATGCGATGGCGGCCGCGGCCCGTGCCTTCGCCGAGGTGGCCCGCGCCCAGGGCCTCAGCAAGGACCGTGCGCTGCGTTATCTGGACGGGCTGCTGGACTGACCCGTCCAGCGCAGGACGTCCAGGGCGACGGCCACCTCCACGCTGCACGCCGACAGCGGGGCGGGCAACAGTTCCTCGGCGCGGGCCAGTCGGCGCAACAGGGTGTTGCGATGGGTGTACAGCTGGGTGGCCGCGCGCGCCGCGTTGCACTGCGCCGCGATGAACACGCCCACCGCGGTGTGCACTTCGGCAGGCGCATGGGCGAAGTCACCGAGGACGCGTTCGACGAACCGTGCCGCGCGGTCGGGATCGGCGGTCACCAGGGCGACCAGTTCGATATCGGTGAACCGCGCAACTTGCTGTCGGGAACGCAGTCGCGCCACCATCTGCTGGGTGGTGATGGCCTCGAAGTGGCTGGTGCGGAAACCCTCGACACCCTCGCCTGCGGTGCCCAAGGCCACCCGGACCGAGCCGATCGAGCCGGTCAGATCATCGACATCCACCTGGCCGGGCACCCAGACCCATCGCGTCGCGCTACTGGGCAGCACGCTCAGCGGCCGCGCCCCGGCCGCTCGGCCGATCGCCTCGGCCGCGTGATCGAGTTCGGTGAGGTTGTGATCGGCCTCGGCAATCCAGAGCACCGCCGCGGTGTGGGTGCCGGTCAAGGCGTAGCCGAGGCGTCCTTCGGCGCGGTCGCGGGGGATGGGAGCGCCCTCCAGCAGCAGAGCAACAGTTTCCCGCCGCTCGGCGTGGGTGCCATGGGTGAGTTCGTGACGCTCCAGCTCGATCTGGGCAGTGATACCGGCCAGGGTGGCCTCGACGAAGGCGCTGATCGAACGCGAGCAGACCTGCAGCAGCTCGCGGAGTTCGGCCGGATCGGAGGTCAGCTCGAAGGCGATGTCCATCAGGCGCCGCCACGCCACTCCCTCGCCGATCCGATAGGCGTCCATCGGCAGTGAGTTGACCCCGCGGCGCACCAATTCGCGGGCGATGCTCAGCGGTTCGGGACCGGTGTTCGGCGGGACGGGCCCACCCGGATCCCGGATGTTGGCGGTCGCCCAGTAGGCCAGATTGGCGCGGTTGCTGCGGCTCACCGCCGCAGCCAGTTCGGGGTCGGCGGCGATGGCGGGGCTGCCGGCAAGGATGGTGGTGTCGAGTTCGTCGAGCCATTCGGGGCGCGCGTTTACCACGATCTGCGCGCACTGGCGGATCAGTTCCCGCACGGCGGGTGATGGTCCCGGCGGGTTCATGACCACACCGTAGGCCAGCGGGTGCAGATGGCACCAGTGTCGGCGCATTGTGGGGGCATTTCGCCCTATCGCCGATGGTGTCGCAGTCGGCACCATCGGTTGATGGACACAGTTGACGTGCTGATCGTCGGAGCGGGCATCTCCGGTATCGGAGCCGCCTACTATCTGCAGCGCGAGCATCCAGGCCGCGACTACACCATCCTTGAGGCGCGCGAGGCCACCGGCGGTACCTGGGATCTGTTCCGGTACCCGGGTATTCGGTCCGATTCCGATCTGCACACCTTCGGTTACGAGTTCAAACCGTGGCGTGACGAGTATGCGATCGCCACCGCGGACAAGATCTTGGCCTACCTGCGCGAGACCGTCGACGAGAACGGGATAGCCCAGCGAATCCGCTTCGGGCACAAGGTGCTTGCTGCGGCCTGGAGCAGCGCCGACGGACGCTGGGTCGTCGACGTCGAACGTGACGGTGAGCTGATCCAGATCGGTGCACGCTGGCTGTTCTGCGCGGGCGGCTATTACCGATACGACCAGGGATACACCCCGGACTTCGCGGGCCGCGACCGGTTCGGCGGCCGGATCATCCATCCGCAACACTGGCCGCAGGACCTGGACTACACAGGCAAGCGCGTCGTGGTGATCGGTAGCGGCGCGACGGCGGTGACGCTGGTGCCTGCCATGGCAGCCCGTGCGGAGCACGTGACCATGTTGCAGCGATCGCCGACCTACGTCATGCCGGTTCCGGCCAAGGACA
The DNA here is from genome assembly GCF_000416385.1 of Mycobacterium sp. VKM Ac-1816D. Lineage (NCBI taxonomy): Bacteria > Bacillati > Actinomycetota > Actinomycetes > Mycobacteriales > Mycobacteriaceae > Mycobacterium > Mycobacterium sp. VKM Ac-1816D. The sequence goes on along the minus strand of NZ_AOHQ01000138.1, from coordinate 208,926 downwards.
CCTTCGCCAATATCGCGCGCCGAGTGCTCGGTGACGACCGTGGTTACGCACTGGCCCGGCGTAAGAACATTCTCAAACAGCGTGCCGTGTACACGTTCTGCCAGCAGCATCCGGTGCTGGCGCGGCGGCTGATCCGCCGGATCAACGCGAGTAAGCTACCCGGCGGGTATCCGGTCGACCAGCACTTCAACCCGGCCTACGATCCGTGGGACCAGCGGTTGTGTGCGGTACCCGACGGCGACCTGTTCGCCGCCATCAGCGATGGCAGCGCCTCGGTGGTGACCGACCGGATCGCGACGTTCACCGAGACCGGTATCCGGCTGGAATCCGGAGCGGAGCTGGCGGCCGACATCATCGTCACCGCCACGGGACTGAACATTCAGCTGTTCGGCGGGGTGACGCTCACCGTGGACGGAGAGCCGGTCGATCTCGCGGAGACGGTCGCCTACAAGGGCATCATGCTCAGCGGCGTGCCCAACTTCGCCTTCGCCTTCGGCTACACCAACTCGTCATGGACGCTCAAGGTAGGTCTGCTGTGCGAGCACTTCTGCCGGCTCTTGTCGCATATGGATGCCCAGGGCGTCGACCAGGTGCGCCCGGTGTTCACCGACCCGGCCATGCCGACCCTGCCGCTGCTGGACTTTGCGGCGGGTTATGTGCAGCGGGTGATCGACCGCCTACCGCGCCAGGGCACCCGCGGGCCGTGGCAGATGACCATGAACTACACCGTCGACGCCCAGGTGCTGCGCAACGGACCGGTCGTCGATGACTGCTTGCGGTTCAGCCGAACTCCAGCCGGGTCAGCACCGGCCGTACCGGATCCAGCAGTGGCAGCCGGTGCGCGGCCCACAGCAGCGCGTTGAGCACGGTGCCACGTCCGGTGGGCATCGGCACATCGTGGGCGGCGCGTACCCCCGGCACCGTGTTGACCAGGTCGACGGCCTCGGCGACCGACAGGCTGAACGGCATCGGCGGCACCTTGTAGCGCAATGAGGGGCGCAGCAGCCCCTTCCGGGCCCACCACGCGAACCAGGAGGGCGGTAGGTCGAACATCATCTGACCGCCGGGAAAACGCTTGGCGCATTCGGTGATCAAGCCCATCGCCTCGGCCGGCTGCAGGTACATCAGCAAGCCCTCCGCGGTGATGAACACGCCGTCGGTGTCATCGACGGTATCCATCCAGCTGTAGTCCAGCGCCGACTGCGCGCTGACGGTGATGCGCTCCGATGGTGGGAGCAGCTTCTCACGCAATGCGATGATCGGTGGGAGATCGACGGTGTGCCAGCGGAATTCATGCCCGACATCACCGTTGTCGAGCCGGTAGAAGCTGGTCTGCAGGCCCTCGGCCAGCGCCACCACGGTCGCCGATGGATGATCGCGCAGGTACTTGCGGGTCTGTTTGTCGAACGCCAGGGCGCGCAGCGCCATGTCCTGACGGCCGACGAAACCGAACTTGGCGAAGTCGAAATCGATGGCGTCGACCAGATCGACGGCCACCGGATCATCGATGACCCGATCATCTCGGGCGGCCTCGGTGGCGCGCACCTTCAACGTCAACAGTGCGGTCTCGGACACGCCGGTCAGCGACCGCGCATCGGCTCTCGGGGAGGTCACTACATCGAGGGTACTCAGCGCCCGGCGAATTCCAGCAGCGTGATACTCGGCCGGTTTCGCCGGAACGCGCCGATGCGGTCCCAGCGCTCGGGGTTGGCCAGCCGCCAGAACCCGCGCCCCGGCGGATACGGCACATCGCGGGCCGACCGGACGCCGTCGATGGTGCCCGCCAGCGACACCGCCTCGTCGGGAGTGAGCGCGAACGGCATGGCCGGGGTGAGGTAGCGATCGGACAGTCGCATACCTTCGAGCGTCCTGCGGCTGAACCAGTGTGGGATCGAGTCGAACATGAACTGCGCACCGGGAAAACGGGCAGCGCAGTCGGCGATCAGCCCCAGCGCATCCTCGGGCTCCAGGTACATCAGCAACCCCTCGGCGGTGATGAACACGCCATCCTGCGCATCCACCCGGTCCATCCAGCTGCGATCCAGCGCCGACTGGCCCAGTTCGGTGATCCGGTCATCGCGGGGCAGAAGTTGGCGGCGCAGCTGCATCACCGGTTCCAGATCGATCGAATACCAGTGCAATTCGTCGGCGACTCCGGCGCGGGCCAACCGCCAGAAACTGGTTTGCAGACCCTCGGCCAACGCCACCACCGACGCCCTCGGATGAGCTTTCAGGTACGCGGTGGCTGCCGCGTCGAAGGCCAGCGCGCGCAGCGGATGGGACTGGTTGGGCTTACCGAACTTGCGGTAGTCGTAGTCGATCGAATCGAGCAGGCTGACCGCCCACGGGTCGCGGATCACCCCGTCGGAGCGCCTGGCCTCGGTGCCGCGGTTGTGCAGTGTCCACAACGTCGTCGCGGACACTCCTTCCAGACTGGTTCCGTCGATCCGGCTCATGCTCCCGATCGTAGAGTCGTACGCTCGACTCATGGGGCGTCAGGTGTTCGACGACAAGCTGCTGGCATTGATCAAGGGCAACGCGCTGGGGGTGCTGGCCACCATCAAGCGCGACGGTCGGCCACAGCTGTCCAATGTGTCCTACTGGTTCGACGCGCCCAACACCGCGTTGCAGGTGTCCATCACCGAACCGCGTGCCAAGACCCGCAACCTGCGTCGCGACCCGCGCGCCTCGATACATGTGTCCGCCGACGACGGCTGGTCCTATGCGGTGGCCGAGGGTGACGCGGTGTTGACGCCGCCGGCGGCCAACCCGCACGACGACACGGTCGAGGGGCTTATTGCGTTGTATCGCAACATCGCCGGTGAACATCCGGACTGGGCCGACTACCGGCGTGCGATGGTCGACGACCGCCGCGTACTGCTGACGCTGCCGATCGCACACCTGTACGGAATGCCGCCAGGGCTGCGCTGACGGAAATACGTCGCACGTGCGTCTAGGCTGATCGCATGGCCGACGAAACTCCGGAAGACGACACCAAGCGCAAGTTCCGGGAAGCGCTGGAGCGCAAGAAGGCGCAGGCCACCGGGGGCGCCTCGCACGCCGATGGTGGACGCAAGAAGGCCCGCGCGCACGGTGCCGTGGAGAACCGGCGCGAGTTCCGGCGCAAGAGCGGCTAGGTGAGCGCCCGGGCGGCGGCCAGCGCCACCAGCACGGCCGCCACGCAGTAGAGGCCGAGATCCTTCAGGCCCCACACGCACGAGGCCAGCGTCGCAGCCCCCGCGACGCACAGCAGTATCCCCACCGCCACGCTCCGATCGGCGCTTACCACGCCGCCGTCCCAAAAGGGCAGCGGGTTGTTCTCCAGCGGTCGCAGCGCGACGAACAACACCGCCACCAGCGCACCCATGATCAGCACCTGGGCGATGCTCAGTGCCAGGAAATGCGGCTGACCCGGATACCGGGGAAACCCGGCGATGTCGAACGCCAGATGCACGGCCAGCAGTGCCGGAATGTGCCAGAGATACAGCGTCATCGCACCGCTGTTGCCGATCGCGGTCAGCCACCAGACCCGCGGCCGGCGGGCCCACCGGCCGATCGCAGGTGCGGCGGCAATTGCGAAGGCGCACATCATGATTGCGTGTCCGGCCAGTAACAGCGACGGCGGCATCATGTTCTTGAGCTCTTGGCCTTCGATGCCCACCAGGCTCAGTTCGTACGGACCGAAACGCAGCAGCGTCATGTTCGCCGCCAACATGGCGCACCCCAGCAGCGCGGCCTGTGAGACGGTCAACAACCGGTTGCAGTAGGCCACCCCGAAGATCCCGGGGATCAGCCACACCGCCAGGTTCAGGTAGCCCAGCGTGGCCCAGCCCGGGTCGTTGACCCGGATGGCGTCGATCGTGGCGATCAGCGTGTAGATCACCACGACGCCACCCGTCATCCGGCCCACGGTCGTGATCGCGCGCAGCAGCGGCACCGCGGCGAGAACCAGGACGTAGGCGCCGAGGAACCAGAGCAGCTGAATGGAGATGCCGGCGATCGGTTGGTAGACGTGCGTCGGCAGCACCCGCTGGCCGATGGCGAGGGCGACGGCCCAGAACGCGAGATAGGAGAACACCGGTCGGTAGAGCCTGGTGCAGCGCTTCAGCAACCAGCCGCCCCAGTTGCCGGCATACGACCCGGCGGAGGCGGCGACACCGGCGAAGAAGAACAGCGGCATGATCTGGAAGATCCAGGTCAGCGCCTGGAACATCACCGATGTGGTGAGCAGGTTCTCCCAGACGAAGACGTCGTCGCGGATGATGCTGGTGGCCATCACGGTATGGCCGGCGATCACCCCGAGTAGTGCGGTGATCCGGATGACGTCGAGTGCGCGGTCCCGCCCGGCGGGCGTGGCCGCGGCGACGTCGTCGACGCTCGGGAAGGCGGAAACGGGCATGTCCCGAATGTAGGGTGCCCGATCCCGGTCAGGCCTGAGTAGAACCACTCAATTGACGGGTCCGGCGTTCCTGGACCAGGACCGCGGCCAGGCAGATGAGGGCGAGCACCGCGATCGCGGCGGCGAAACTCTCCCCGGCGGTGCGCAGGCCCCAGGACTGCGCGGCCAGACCCACGCCCACCACCGGCAGCGCGATCGCCACATAGGCCACCACGAAGTAGGTCGAGCTGACCGCCCCGCGCTGCCGGTCGGGGACCTGCTCGACGACGGCCGCCAGCCCGCGGCTGAAGCTGATGCCCTGCCCGATCCCGGCGATGACCGCCGCGGCGATGATGCCAGGCAACGATGAATGTGACAGTGCGACAGCCAGAATGACCATCCCGACGACCAGGATCGCGCAGCCCACCGCCACGGCGAGGGTGGACGGGATGCGACGCCCGAGCAACTGTGCCACGGCCGAGGACAGGAAGATCGAACCGGCCACCGTCCCGCCGACAGCATGGTTGGTCACCCCGATGACCTCGGCGAGGAAGGCCGGCGCGACCGCGGCGAACAGCCCGGTGACCGCGAACCCCGCGAAGGCTGCGGTGGCCGCGGTGAGGAACACGGCGCGGACCTCGGCGGGCACCGCCAGGCGTTGCAACGCGATGTGGCCGGTCCCGCCCGAGGTCTCCGGGGCCAGCAGCACCGCGGGGATGGCGAGTGCCAACAGCGCGATGTGCACCAGGAACGAGAGCAGCAGCGGGTGCGGCGCGTACTGCACCAGCAGACCGGCGAGCAGCGGCCCGCTGCCCAGCCCGCCGATGTTGACCATGGTCGCCACGGTGGCCGCCCGGTCCCGCCGTTCGGCGGGCACCGATTCCACGACGGCTGCCGTCGCCGTTCCGGTGAACAACCCTGCCGACAGTCCGGACAGCAGACGGCCCACCAACAGCAGCGCGATGTTGTCGGCGAACAGGAACACCGCCGAGCTGGCCAGCGCGAAGGCCAGGCCGGCCAGCAGCACCGGGCGGCGGCCGAGGACATCGGACCAGCCGCCGGCGACCAGCAGTGCGGCGAGCACGCCGAGGGCATAGACGGCGAACACCACCGTCGTGGTGAACACCGCGAAGTGCATCCGTTCGCCGTAGAGCGCGTACATCGGGGTCGGCACGGTCGTCCCGAGCATGGTGACGGCGAAGGCGTAGGCCAGGGCGGCGAACGCGAACCGGCGGCGGGTGTCCATGAGTGTGAACAACGCCGCCGCCGGTCTCGGTAGTTCCGGATGTGAACTAGTGCGCCCGGTTAGTGAGTGACTGCCTTCTCGGCGCCCACACCGGTCAGCGAGCGGACCTCCATCTCGGCATTGACCGCCGGATCGCCGGTGTCCTTGGAGGTCAGGGTGCCGATGATGCCGAGTGCGAAGGCCAGCGGGATCGACACGATGCCCGGGTTGGCCAGCGGGAACCAGGCGAAGTCGGCCGCGGGGATCATGGCGGTCTTGCTGCCGGATACGGCGGGGGAGAAGACGATCAGCACGATGCAGGAGATCAGGCCGCCGTACATGCTCCACAGTGCGCCGCGGGTGTTGAACCGCTTCCAGTACAGCGAGTAGACGATGGTGGGCAGGTTCGCCGATGCGGCGACCGCGAAGGCCAGCGCCACCAGGAAGGCGACGTTCTGTCCGTTGGCGAGGATGCCCAGGCCGATGGCCAGGACGCCAAGGACCACCGCGGTGATGCGGGAGACCTTCACCTGTTCCTCCTCGGTCACCTTGTGGGACTTGAGGACCGAGGCATAGATGTCATGGGCGAAGGAGGCCGAGGCCGTGATGGTCAGACCCGCGACCACCGCCAGGATGGTGGCGAAGGCGACCGCGGAGATGACGCCCAGCAGCACCACGCCGCCGAGTTCGAGCGCCAGCAGCGGGGCCGCGGAGTTCACCCCGCCCGCCGCGCCGAGGATGCGATCGGGGCCGACCAGGGCGGCCGCGCCGTAGCCGAGCACCAGGGTGAACAGGTAGAACGCGCCGATCAGCGCGATGGCCCACACGACCGAGCGTCGCGCCTCCTTGGCCGTCGGCACCGTGTAGAAGCGCATCAGCACGTGCGGCAGGCCCGCGGTGCCCAGCACCAGCGCCAGCGCCAGCGAGATGAAGTTGATCTGGCTGGTCAGCGAGCCGCCGTACTGCGCGCCGGGGGCGAGCACGTCACGGCTGGCCACGGCCTCGGTGGCGGACCCGGAGATGGCGGCCTGCGCGGAGGTCAGGATCTCGGAGAAGTTCAGGCCGAACTTCGTCAGCACCATGACGGTCATGAAACCGGCGCCGACGATCAGCAGCACGGCCTTGATGATCTGCACCCAGGTGGTGCCCTTCATGCCGCCGACCAAGACGTAGACGATCATCAGCAGGCCGACGACGGCGATGACAACGGCCTGTCCGCTCTTGCTGTTGATGTTCATCAGCAACGCGACAAGGCCGCCGGCGCCTGCCATCTGGGCCAGCAGGTAGAACAGCGATACCGTCAGCGTGGAGGTGGCCGCGGCGACCCGTACCGGGCGCTGCTTGAGCCGGAAGCTCAGTACATCGGCCATGGTGAATTTGCCTGTGTTGCGCAGCAATTCGGCCACCAGCAGCAGAGCCACCAGCCACGCGACCAGGAAGCCGATCGAGTACAGGAATCCGTCGTAGCCGTACACGGCGATGGCCCCGGCGATACCGAGGAAGCTGGCCGCGGACAGATAGTCACCGGCGATGGCGACACCGTTCTGCGGGCCGGAGAAGCCGCGGCCGCCGGTGAAGAACTCCGCCGCGGTGGCGTTCTTCTTGCTGGCGCGGATCACCACCACCATCGTGACGACGACGAAGAGGCCGAAGATGGCCATGTTGGCGACCGGGTTGCCGACGGACTCGGTGGCGGCCAGATAGGTCGTTGCGGTGTCGATGTTCACTGGGCAGGTCCTTCCAGTTCCTCGCGGATCGCGGCGGCGCGCGGATCCAGCTCGCGGTTGGCGAACCGGACGTACAGGCCGGTGATGACGAAGGTGGTGAGGAACTGACCGAGGCCGATGATCAACCCGATGTTGACGTCACCGAAGACCTTGGTGGCCATGAAGTCGTGGGCGAAGGCGCCGAGCAGGACGTAGATCCCGTACCAGACCAGGAAGAAGGCCGTCATGGGAAAGACGAACCGGCGCAGCCGACTGCGCAACTCCTGGAATTCCGGGCTCGCCTGCATGGCGATGAACTCTTGACCGGTGGGGGCCGGCCGACTTTCGGTGGTGGGCACCGTATTGCTCCTGACTGATCGAGTGTGTTCCGCAGCGTGGTCAGAGCGTATTGAGACTCAGGTCACAATCGAAGCGTCAGCCGAGGTCAACCTGTCGGACGCCGGATGCGCTGCGGTGAACGGCGCGCTGACCACGATGAGCGGTTCGGTGCCCGGCGGGCCGGCGTCATGCGCCGGGAAGGCGCTCGATTCCCATGCCGAGCCGTTCGGGGACGTGCATCCTGGCGAAGATCTGCGCGACGCCCGGGGTGGCCGTGGTGAATCGGCTGACCAGGATCATCGTCGCGAAGGCCACCGGCACGCTGACCGCCGCCGGGTAGCCGATCATCACCGCGGGCCAGCCGCCGAGCGCGTGCTCGTCGACGGCCCCGGTGATGGCCACCAACACCGCGCCGCCGCAGACCATGCCGCCGACGGCCAGTCCGCAGGCGGCCCCGGTCGCGGTCAGGCCGCGCCACCAGATGCCGAGCACCAGCAACGGGCACAGTGTGGAGGCGGCGACGGCGAATGCCAGGCCCACCGTCCGGGACAGTTCGAGGTCGGAGACCAGCAGCGACAACGGAATCGGGATGAGCCCGCCGATCACCGCGGCCACCCGGAAATCGCGGACCCGACCCCGCAGTACATCGGTGGCCAGCGCGCCGGCGATGCTGACCAGCAGTCCCGACGATGTCGCCAGGAACGCGGCGATGGCACCCGCGGCCACCAGCGCCGCCAACAGCTCGCCGAAGATGCCACCGATGGCCGCCCCGGGGGCCAACAGCACTGCGGCGTCGGCGGTTCCGGTGATCAGCAGTTGCGGTACGTAGAGGCGTGAGAAGACGCCGAGCAGGATGGGAAACAGGTAGAACAACGACAGCAGGGCGATCACCGCCAGCGCGGTCCGGCGGGCGGCGCGTCCATCGGGGTTGGTGTAGAAGCGCACCAACACGTGCGGCAGACCCATGGTGCCCAGGAACGTCGCGATGATGATCGACAGCACCTGATACAGCGGGTGTTCGCCACCGAGTCCGGTACCCGAGGCGATCCATTCGCTGCCGGTGCCCGGGGTACCCGCGACCACCGGCGTTGCCGCGCCGGCGGCCAGGGTGAGTCGGGTGTCGGCGCCGAGCGTGTGTTGCCCGGGCGTGCCGAAGCCGCTGTCGCGCACGGTGTTACCGTCCAGCTCGCCGGTGATGGTGATACCGGCCGGGTCGATCACCTGGACCACCACGTCGGTCTCGACCAGCACGGTGGTCTGCTGCTCCACGCTCGGTGGCAACGGTCCGCCGAGTTCGCCGCGGTCGCTGAGGAACAGGCCGAGCAGCGCCAGGGCGGGGATGGCGACCGCAGTCAGTTTGAGCCAGTATTGGAAGGCCTGCACGAAGGTGATCGACCGCATGCCGCCGCCGACCACATTGGTGATGACGATGGCACCGACCAGTATCGGGCCGATCCACACCGGCATGCCGAGCAGCGTCTTGAGCGCCAGCCCGGCGCCCTGGTACTGCGGGGCGAGGTAGAACAGGCAGACCACGACCACCACGAGCATGGCGACCTTGCGCAGACGTGGTGAGCCGAGCCGGAACTCGGCGAAGTCGGGCACGGTGTAGGCGCCGGACCGGCGCAGCGGTGCGGCGACGAACAGCAGCAGGCCGAGGTAACCGGCGGTGAAGCCGACCGGATACCACAGTGCGTCGGCGCCGTATTTCGCGATCAGCCCCGCGACGCCCAGAAAGGATGCGGCGGAGAGGTATTCACCGGAGATCGCGGCGGCGTTCCAGCGCGGTCCGACGCTGCGCGAGGCCACCAAAAAATCGGAGGTGGTGCGCGACAGTCGCACCCCCCAACTGCCGATTGCCACGGTGGCGATCGCCGCGGCCAGCAGCGCGGCGGCCGTCAACGGTGAGCCGGTCACGGTTCGCTGTCGACGACGCGGACGAAATCGCGTTCGGCCTGCTCGGCCAGTCGCACATAGAGGCTGCCGACCGCGTAGAGCATGGGGAACGCCAGGATGGCCAGCAGCAGCCAGTTCAACCGCATTCCCAGCACGGTCAGATCGGGAAGTGTGGAGGTGAGTACCAGGATGCCGCCGACCGCGCACACCACGACCACGCTCAAGCGCAGGGCCAGCCCGAGTTGCGCACGCACCAGCCCACGCACCAGGGCATCACCGACCTGGGTCTGCTCCTGCACCTCGACGCGGGTGCGGACCATGCGGGCGCCGCGCCGGTGCGCCAACACGACACGCTGGCGGGCTCCGGTGGGCCGGGTATGGGGCGCGGGACGCTCATTCATCGGCGCCCGCCGGTTTGAGGTTGCGCATCGGGTCGCGGACCAGCCGATCACGCAACTCGCGGGCCTGGCGCCGGCTCACCGGCAGCTCCACCGCCGGTGAGGACCCGTTGGCGCGCAACCGGACCAGGACCGCACCGTCGGCGGTGCGCAATCCGGTGACCATGCGCAGCGACACCAGATAGGACCGGTGGATGCGCTGGAAGCCGTGATCGCGCCAGCGGGTTTCCAAGGTGCTCAACGGTATTCGCACCAGGTGCGCGCCGGTCGCCGAGTGCAGCCGGGCATAGTCGCCCTCTGCCTCCACCCAGCCGATGCTCTCCCTGGGCACCAGGTGGGTGATGCCACCGAGTTCGGCGGGGATGACATCGGAATCGTGGGCGTCCTCATCGGGCGCGTCGGCGGTCCTGGCGGTGGCCACCCTTCGCACCGCCTCGTCGAGGCGGTTCTGCCGGATCGGCTTGAGCAGATAGTCCAGCGCGCCGACATCGAAGGCCGCGACCGCCTTGTCATCGTGGGCGGTCACGAACACCACGGCGGGGCGATGGGCGAAATTGGTCAGCACCCCGGCCAGTTCGATACCCGAGAGGCCCGGCATGTTGATGTCCAGAAAGACCGCATCGATGGTGTGGGCGTTGAGCTCGCGCAGCGCGGAGGTGGCGTCGGACGCGGTGTAGACGGTGGCGATATCGGCATGTTCGCCCAGCAGATAGGCCAATTCGTCGAGGGCGGGTGCCTCGTCGTCGACGGCGAGCACGGTCAGCTCGGCAGTCACCCGAAACCACCTCCGTCGGCGCGCACACCGGACCGGAACTTCGGTACCCGCATGATGACCTTTGTCCCCGCTCCGATCGCCGTTTCGACCACCAGACCGTAATCGTTGCCGAATGCCGCGCGCAGCCGATGGTCGACATTGGTCAGGCCGACGTGCGCGGACTGATCGTGTCCGGCGGACGGGGTCCGCTCGGCCAGCGCGTCACCGGGCCCGGACCGCAGGCTGTCGGGATCCATTCCGGCACCGTCATCCTCGACGGTGATGACGCAGTCCGAACCGGCGTCGTTGGCGATGATCTCCACCGATCCGCCGCCCCGTCCGGCCAGGCCGTGCCGGACCGCGTTCTCCACCAACGGCTGCAGCGCGAGGAACGGCACCACGACATTGAGCACCTCGGGGGCGACCTGCAAGCGCACCGTCAACGCCGTACCGAACCGTGCGCGCTCCAGCGTCAGGTACCGGTCGATATTGCGCAGTTCCTCGGCCAGGGTGGTGTATTGCCCGGCGGCACGGAACGAGTAGCGGGTGAAATCGGCGAATTCCAGGATGAGTTCCCGGGCGCGGGTGGGGTCGGTGCGCACGAACGAGGCGATGGTGTTGAGCGCGTTGTAGATGAAATGCGGACTGATCTGCGCGCGCAGGGCCAGCACCTCGGCCTTGTCGAGGCGGGCACGGGAGGCGTCCAGCTCGGCCAATTCGATCTGACTGGCGGCGTAGCGGGCCACCTCGCCGATGGCGCCGAGCATGCCGGGTCCCGGTGTGCCGGTGGTGACGACGACCAGCACGCCGAGAACATCGCCGGCCTCGGCCAGCAGGGGTTGGGCCACCACCGTCGTGGTGTCGATATCGTCGAGAACCCGGCGTTCACCGTCGATGGATGCCGCCGCGGCGGTCGCTGCCGTGTCGGCGACGCTGCGGCGCCAGATGAACTTGTCTTCAGGATCGGCGGCGAGCAGCTGTCCGTCGCCGTCGAAAAGGGCTATCCCGTCCGTGCCGGTGAGATCGCGAAGGAAGGGCGCTGCGGTGGCAGCGGATTCGGTGTCCAGGCCCCGGCGCAGGGCGCGTGCGGCGAGCGACGCGGTGTGCAGCGCGGCGTGCACGGCCCGCTCGGTGGGGGTGGCCACCACGCGCCGGGTCCGCACCACGAACACGGCCGCGACGGCTGCCAGCAGCAGCGTCGCGGCCAGCGCGAGTGTGAGCTGACCCGACATGGTGGCGCCAACCCTATGCCGCGGCGGCTACTGAACGGGGCAGGCGTACTTTCTGGCCACGTCGAACACCCGCTCCTGCGCGCCGGGCCCGATCGCGCCCTGGGCGGCGAGTTCCAGTCCGATGTAGCCGGGAAGCCCGCCGACGCAGGCCTGGTGCATGGCGCGCCAGGCGGTGTCGGGGTTGAGGTTGTAGCCGTTGCGCTGCAGACCGGCCATGTACTCGTCGAAGGCCGGGGTGCCCTGGTCAGGGATGGCCTGGGCGGTGCCGGCGAACGTGATCGATGCGGCCGCGGCGATGGCGGCCGCGGTGACCGTCAGCAGCGGTGCGATCCCGCGTCTCATGGGCCGTCTCCTCCGGTTGTGTGCTGGTCAGGGGATCACGGTCGCACACCGCGCCGAGATCGTCTCGGGAATCGCGGTTCTGGAGAACGGACGCCGGCGCCGGCGGGACCTAGGTCGCCAACCAGGCCAGCGCGGCGACCACGAGGGCCTGGGTGCCGGTGTCCAAGGTGGGCTGGATGACGGGCGCGAATGTTGGTGAGTGATTGACCGGGATGTCCTGAGCGACACGGCCGGAGTCGACCGCCTCGCGGTACAGCCGTTCGTCGATGCCGCCGATACCCCAGAAGGTGTACGGCGCGCCGAGCGCACGGGGGAGGTCGCTGAAGTCCTCGCTGGCCGCGCCTGCCCCGATCGGCCCATGCCGTTCGCCGAAGAACCCGGTAAAGGCGTCGCCGACCCGTGCGGTGACGGTTTCATCGTTGACGGTCGGGGGGAACCGGTCGTACAGCTCGAAATCGGGTTCCTTCGCGGAATTCGATGCCTGGCATTCGGCGGTGACGACGCGCCGGATCGCGGCCAGCACCGTCTCGCGGACGCCATCGTCGTAGGTGCGCAGATTGACCTCCAGCACGGCGCGGTCGGAGATCACGTTGCTCTTGCTGCCGGCGTGAATGGCGCCGACGGTCAGGACCACGGTGTCGGTGGCGGCGACCTCCCGGGACACGATGGTCTGAAGGCGCAGCACGATCATCGCCGCGAGCACCACCGGGTCGACCCCGGACTGCGGCATCGAACCGTGTGCACCGCGGCCGTAGACGGTGATCCGGATGCTGTCGGCGGCCGCCAGGATCGGGCCGGGGTGCGTCACGACCCGGCCTGCCGGTATCGGGAAAACGTGTTGGGCCAGTGCGACATCCACCGGCGGGAGGAGATCGGCCAGGCCGTCCTCGACCATGCCACGGGCACCGTCGCCGGTCTCCTCGGCTGGTTGGAAGAGGGCGATCAGGGTCCCCGACCAATCCTTGGTGGCCTCGGCGAGCAAGCTGGCGGCGCCGAGCAGGCAGGTGACATGCACATCGTGGCCGCAGGCGTGCATGACGGGCACGTCGCCGCTGCGCGCGGAGCTTGCATACGGCAGGTCGGTGGCCTCCTGGACGGGTAGCGCGTCCATATCGGCGCGCAGCAGCACCGACCCACCGCTGCCGTTGCGCAGGATGCCGACGACCCCGGTGCCTCCGATCCGCTCGTGCACGTCGTAACCGGTGGCGCGCAACCGGTCGGCGACCAGCCGTGCGGTGCGGTGTTCGTGGTGGGACAGCTCGGGGTGCTGGTGCAGATCGCGGTACAGGTCCTCCTGCCAGGACCTGATCTCGGCGAGCCGGTGCAGCACCGCGGAGGCTGCGCTCATGTTCGCCAGTCTGGCAGGAGTCGCGCTGCCGTCGGCGGTTCTGGCGAAACTGGACGTCGTAGGCTTGCCGGCATGACCGGGAATCTGTGCCTGACCCAAGATCCAGCGGCGGACGCATTACTTGAATCGAACCCGTTCGCGCTGCTGGTCGGGATGATGCTGGACCAGCAGATCCCGATGGAGGTGGCGTTCGCCGGGCCGAAGAAGATCGCCGACCGCATCGGTGACGTGGATGCGCGGGTGATCGCCGACTACAACCCCGACGAGTTCACCGCGCTGTGCTCGGAAACCCCGGCGATCCACCGTTTCCCGGGTTCGATGTCCACTCGGCTGCAGGCGCTGGCCCAGGCCATCGTCGACGAGTACGACGGTGACGTGAGCCGTCTGTGGACCGAGGGAGATCCCGATGGCGCGGAGGTGCTGCGCCGGCTCAAGCGGCTACCGGGCTTCGGTGACCAGAAGGCGCGGATCTTCCTCGCGCTGCTGGGCAAGCAGTATGGCGTGACGCCGAAGGGATGGCGAGCCGCGGCAGGGGATTACGGCAAGGCGGGCACGCACATGTCGGTCGCCGACGTCGTCGACGCCGACTCGCTGCAGGAGGTGCGGGCGTACAAGAAGAAGATGAAGGCCGCCGCGAAGGCTGCGAAGCAGGCCTAACACCAGCTGACTCTGCACTTGCGGCGCGAAAGTGCGAGTAGCGCGCGCCGTCACCGCAGAGTCAACCGAACGCGGGGCCGTCGAAGCGCTCCCGGGTGACGAACTCCGAGACCGGTTTGCGGGTCAGTCTGCGGACCTGTGTGACGGGCTTACCCAGCGGCAGCACCGCGGCCAGCGCGTGGTCATCGGGAATCGCGAGCAGTTGCTTCACCGCCGGTTCCTCGGCGATGGCCATCGTCGTCAAGACACCGCCGAAGCCCTCGTTCCGCGCGGCCAGCAGGATGTTCCACACCAGCGGATACACCGAGGCGCCCGCCACCACGCCGATGCGGTCGAGGTCCTGGTCGAAGGCCGCGACCACGCCGAGGTCGACGCAAATCACCAGCAGCACCTCGGCGTCGAGCAGATGGGTGGCCCGCGGCACCTGCACCGCGGCCAGGTCCTCATCGGTCACACCCATGGGATGCAAGGGATTCCACGGGCTTTCGCCGTGGCGCTTCTGGGCGATATAGCGTCGCGCGCCCGTCACGCTCAGATCGGCCAGCGCCGACTTGGTGGCCTCGTCGCGGATCACGATGACGTGGGTGCCCTGCCTGTTGCCGCCGCTGGGCGCGAACCGGGCGTTGTCCAGGATGCGGGTCAGCGTCTCATCGGGCAGCGGTTCACCGGTGAACTGGCGTACCGCGCCGGTCGTACGCATGACGTCGTAGGTGTCCATGCTCACCATCTTGGCGTGTATGCGATTGTGGACATATGGCCAAGACACATCTGAACTGCCCCTGCGGAGAAGCCATTCAGGGCGCCGATGAGGACGACCTGGTCGCCAAGGCGCAGGCGCATCTGTCCGAATCACATCCCGGGCGTGAGTACGACCGCGAGATGATCCTGTTCATGGCCTACTGAGGCAGCCGATCTAGGGCACCACCGTCGAGCCGATGGTGGGCATGAACTGGCACTGCTTCTCGGTGGTGGTGACCTGACCGAAGATGGTCGACATGATGCTGCCCGAACCGGTGTCGGCGATGGCGGTCAGCGTGGTCGGGCCTGCCGGGTTGATATCGGCCTGCGGTTTGAGCGTCGCGGTGCCGGACTTTCCGGTGCTCAGGTTCACCCAGGTGACATTGAGGGGCAGCTTCTGTTCGGCGGCCGGTCCCGGTGTGCCCATGGCGGTGAAGATGTAGGCGGTCTGGCCGGGTCCCGGGCCGGGCGCGGGAATCTTCGCCGGACCGGCGACCGAGATCGCGGCGGCCAGCACGTTGCCGCCGTCTTTGAGGCACCCGTTGCTGATCGACGGGTACATGAAGTCTTGTGTGGTGGGCGCGTCCGGGCCGAAGTCGGGCATCGCGCCGGGCGCCGGCACCGGTCCTGGCGCGGGAGCGGGTGCGGCCGCCGCGGCCAGCGGTTCGGCCGGGGCCGGGGCCGGGGGCACCGCTTCGGGTGCCGGGACCACGGGCGCGTCGACGGCGGCCTCGGGGGCCGCGGGCATGGCATCGGGGATCGGGCCCACCGAGTAGGCGGGGTTGATCCCGGCGGGCAGGTGCGCTTCGGCGCCCGCGCCGGCCGCAGGGGTGTGTACCTGCGGCGCGGCGGCGAATTGGTTGACCGCGGTGGCCAGGTTCTGCGAATCAGCCGGGGCCGCCGCGTTTCCCGCGAACGCGGCGGCGGCCGCCATCAGCATCGACGCCGCATCGCCCGGGTTGGCGGCGGCCTGCTGGATGGCGGGTCCGAGAGTCTCCATCGCCGGTAATCCCGGTGCCTGCAGATTGTTGATCGGCAGCGGCATGGGCGCGGCCGGATCAGCGTGGGCAGGTATCACCGAGCCCCCGCCCAGCATCACGAGCGCGGTGGCCGTGGCACTGGTCAGCGTGGTCCGGATCGATGGCATGTCTCCCCCTGGCTAGGTGGTGGTTGTGTCGGCGGCGTTGCTGATCAGGGCAGGCCCGACAGCGGAACGAACATCGGCACCAGCGACTGGGCGGCATCCGAGGGGTTGGGCAGGCCCGCCGCCGGTGCGGCGGGTGCACCCGGTGCTGCCGGTGCCGCGGCGGGAGCGACGCCGGTCGCGGGGAGCAGACCCGCCAGCGGGGTGCCGGCAGGCATCAGGCCGGCGAGTCCGGGCACCAGGTTCTGCATTCCGGCCATCGCGGCGGCGGGAGCGGCAGCGGCGGCGGGGCCCGCGGCGGCAGGCACGGCGCCGGGCAGGGTGGCCGCGGCCTGGGTCAGCGGAGCACCGGCCGGGGTGATCGGATCGACCGGCAGGGTGCTGGGGGCCTGGTTACCGCCGGTGAGCACCGAGGCGAAACCCTGGATGATCTGCGGGGCGACGGTCTGGATGCTGGCCAGTTGCGGTGCGAACGGCACGTTCGGTGCGCCGGGGATCGCCGGCGGGTTGGGCACCGGGGGAGCCGGTTCGGCCACCGCGGCCGGGCTCAGGGTCAACGCGGCCACGGCCGCGCCGGCACCGGCAATCATGCTGGTGGCAAACAGTTTTCTGAAAGATGACACGGTTCTCCCCGTTTCGTTGGCGGCACGTCTGAAACCGAAGGTAGCGAGTTACTGGTGTTACTCAAGTGACAGGAGTGTGGTTTATTCAACCGTTACGGAGGCGTGCGCCGATGGTGATCGGAACCGCGTTCCGGGCGTCGAGCGCGAGTCCTCGCCGGGATCTGATGTCCCCGGGCGTCGGGGATTCACCTACGGCGGGAGCGCAGCGGCACCGTCTGCGTCTCGGTCGATAGAGTCGGGCCGGTAAACACCGACCGTGACACCTCCCCGACCGCGCAGCTCCATCGCTGGGCGCCGCTGCTGTTGGTGTTGAGCATCCTGGCCCGGCTGGCGTGGACCTACCTGGTGCCCAACGGGGCGAACTTCGTGGATCTGCACGTCTACGTGGGCGGCGCCGACACGCTGGAAACCCCGGGCGCGCTGTATGACTACGTCTACGCCGAGCAGACCCCGGACTTCCCGCTGCCGTTCACCTACCCGCCGTTCGCCGCCGTGGTCTTCTACCCGCTGAGCCTGTTGCCCTTTGCCCTGGTGGCGTTCATCTGGCAACTCGGCATCTTCGCCGCCCTCTACGGTGTGGTGCGCATCAGTCTGAACCTGCTGGGCTGCACCGATACCCGGCCGGCCATGGCCTGGACCGCCGTCGGGATCTGGACCGAACCTCTGCGCAGCACCTTCGACTACGGCCAGATCAACGTGGTGCTGGTGCTGGCCGTGCTGTGGGCGGTGCAGAGCAGCAGATGGTGGTTGTCGGGTCTGCTGGTCGGCCTGGCCGCCGGTGTCAAACTGACCCCCGCGGTAGCGGGTCTGTACTTCGTGGGGGTGCGGCGCTGGGGTGTCGCGGTGTTCTCGGCCGTGGTGTTCGCGGCCACCATCGGCGTGTCGGCTCTGGTGGTCGGGGAGCAGGCCCGCTACTACTTCACCGATCTGCTCGGCGACGCAAGCCGGGTCGGGCCCATCGGCACCTCGTTCAACCAGTCATGGCGCGGCGCCATCTCGCGCATCGTGGGCCATGACGCCGGGTACGGGCCTGCCGTGCTGGTGGCCCTTGCGCTCACCGCCGTACTCGCCGTCCTCGCATGGCGCGCGGTCGGCACCGGTGATCGCCTCGGCGGCATCCTCATCGTGCAGCTGTTCGGGCTGTTGTTGTCGCCGATCTCGTGGACGCATCACTGGGTGTGGTTGATCCCGTTGATGATCTGGATGGTGCACGGACCGTTGCGCGACAGCCTGGGTGCCCGGGTGCTCGGCTGGGGTTGGTTGGTGCTGACGCTGATCGGCGTGCCCTGGTTGCTGAGCTTCGCCCAGCCGACCATCTGGGAGATCGGCAGGCCGTGGCAGCTGGCCTGGGCGGGTCTGGTCTACCCGGTGGCCACCGTGCTCACCCTCGGGTGGTTGGCCGCCCGCAGCCGCCCGTTCAGTCGACGAGCAGCTGATCGATCGCCTTCGCCAGCTCCACATCCTTGTCCGTGATCCCGCCTTCGGAATGCGTGACCAGCGCCAGTTTTACTGTGCGCCAACGAATATCGATGTCGGGATGGTGGTCTTTTCGTTCGGCGAGCTCGGCGATGCGGCTGACCGCGCCGATACCGTCCAGAAACGTCGGGAACTCCACCGATCTGCGCAACGCGCCCTCGGACCGCTCCCAGCCGTTCAGCTCGCCCAGCACCGCGTCGACGCGGTCGTCGGTCAATACAGCCATGGATCCGACGGTATACCGTCGGACCCGATGACCGAGCAGATCGTCGTTGCGGGTGCGCTGATTTCCGGCGGCGCGCTGCTGGTGGCCCAGCGGCTACGTCCCGTCGAACTGCGCGGGCTGTGGGAGTTGCCCGGCGGCAAGGTGGCGCCCGGAGAGAGCGAAGCCGACGCGCTGACCCGTGAATTGCGCGAAGAACTCGGTGTCGAGGTCAGCGTCGGCGACCCGCTGGCCGCGCAGGTGGTGCTGAGCCCGACGATGACGATGCGCGCCCATCTGGTGACCCTGCGGTCGGGAAGTCCGCATCCCCATGACCACCAGGCATTGCGCTGGGTGCGTGCCGCCGACCTCGACGGGCTGGCCTGGGTGCCTGCCGACCGTGCCTGGATACCCGAGCTGACGGCCGCGTTGAGCTGAGGGTTCTTTTTGACGGTGTTTGCTACCAGCTGCCCAGCGGTGCGCCGCGCCGGAACTGACCGTTGGGGCGCACGCCGAAGGGGTTGGAGGTGGTGCCGGGCACGGCGATGACGCCGTCGCGGACCTCGCCCTGGGTTTGGATGCCGCCGCCGTCGGCGCGACGGTTGTCGGCCAGCGCGCCACGCGCGACACCGTGACCCGAGCGACGCAACGCGTTCTTGTCGAACTCCGAAGCCTGCCGACTGGTCACGTTGGGCCGCGGGGTGATCTCTTTGACGTCCGCGGCGGCGGTGGCCGCGCCGACGGTGGCGAACGCGGCGGCGACGGCAGCGGTGCCCAGGCCCATGGCGGTCATCTTGGTGGCGAGGCGCCACACGCTTCTGGTGTTCTCCGGCATCGGCTCGAACCCTTCGTCACATCGGACCAATATGGTCGCTCTACTCGTCGCTCAGGAACGGCGAACGTTACCATCAGGGGCCTCGCCGATTGGCGCCTTCGGGTCGCGTGTACGGCTTTGCTGCCCGAGATGTATTGACGAGCAGGGTAATTGGGAATCTGAGAAGTTCTCAGTAGCAGGGCGTGTGCGAATGCCCGTCAATCGACGGTCCATTGGCCGCCGTCAGGTTTGCTCAGCGGCGCGCTCTCCTCCGCCGATGTGCACCGGCGGGCGCGGTGTCGGGTTGCCGGCAACACCGCTGCGGGTGCCGTCGGAGACTCTCGGTCGCGAGCCCGCCGGTAGTGACATGCGGCACATTCCGAGCGGTGCGCGGGGCCGCCTGGAGGATCGTCGCGACCGGTGTGCGGCCGGCGATGTGGCCGGCTCGCACGGGCGTGGCCGGGGCCACCGTGGGCGGTGTCCACACCGCCGCCCGGATACCGTCGACAGGGCCGTCGCGATGCGGGGGTGCTCCCGGGTGAAACCCGCATCACCGCAGCTCACTAGGCCTTTCTGGCGAGCTTGTACACCTTCTCCAGATCCTTGCCCCGTATCCCGTTGTGCGCCGCCTTCTGTACCTTGTGCAGGACCAGCGGGCACTTCTTGCACCGGGGCTTGCTACGGCAGCACTTTTTCTTCGGCTTGGCCAAGAGCAGCTTCTTCACGCACGCCTTCCGCTGAATCCCGTCGTTTTCGTGATCGGGTACTCACACTGCGACAATCACTGACGTGGATTCTCGCCCTAACTTTCGCAACGTAGCCATCGTCGCGCACGTTGACCACGGTAAGACAACGCTGGTCGACGCCATGCTGCGGCAGTCCGGTGCGTTGTCGCACCGTGGCGATGATGCCGTTGAACGCCTGATGGACTCCGGTGACCTGGAGAAAGAAAAAGGCATCACCATCCTGGCCAAGAACACCGCGGTGCACCGGCAGAACCCGGACGGCACCATGACGGTGATCAACGTCATCGACACCCCCGGCCACGCCGACTTCGGTGGCGAGGTGGAGCGCGGCCTGTCCATGGTCGACGGTGTCGTGCTGCTGGTCGACGCCTCCGAGGGCCCGCTGCCCCAGACCCGCTTCGTGCTACGCAAGGCGCTGGCCGCACACCTGCCGGTGATTGTGGTGGTCAACAAGACCGACCGCCCGGACGCCCGGATCGCCGAGGTGGTCTCGGAGAGCCACGACCTGCTGCTCGATGTGGCCTCCGACCTCGACGACGAGGCGCAGACAGCCGCCGAGTTCGCTCTCGGTCTGCCGGTGCTCTACGCATCCGGTCGCGCAGGCATCGCCAGCACCACCGAACCGGCCAACGGGCAGAACCCCGACGGGGAGAACCTCGACCCACTGTTCGACGTGCTGATGGAGCACATCCCGCCGCCGCAGGGCGATCCGGACGCCCCGCTGCAGGCCCTGGTCACCAACCTCGACGCCTCGGCGTTCCTCGGTCGTCTGGCGCTGGTCCGCATCTACAAGGGCAGGCTGAAGAAGGGCCAGCAGGTCGCCTGGATGCGTGAGGTCGACGGGCATCCCGTCATCACCAACGCCAAGATCACCGAACTGCTCGTCACCGTCGGTGTCGAGCGCACCCCGACCGACGAAGCGATCGCCGGCGATATCGTCGCCGTCGCCGGTATGCCGGAAATCATGATCGGCGACACCCTTGCCGATACCGAGCACGCGCATGCGCTGCCCCGCATCACGGTCGACGAGCCCGCCATCTCGGTCACCATCGGCACCAACACCTCGCCGCTGGCGGGCAAGGTGTCCGGGCACAAGCTGACCGCGCGGATGGTCAAGAGCCGGTTGGACGCCGAGCTGGTCGGCAACGTGTCGATCAAGGTCGTCGACATCGGCCGGCCGGACGCCTGGGAGGTCCAGGGACGTGGTGAGCTCGCGCTGGCCATCCTTGTCGAGCAGATGCGCCGCGAAGGCTTCGAACTGACCGTCGGCAAGCCGCAGGTGGTCACCCAGACCATCGACGGCAAGCTGCACGAGCCGTTCGAGGCGATGACGATCGATACTCCCGAGGAGTTCGTCGGCGCCATCACCCAGTTGATGGCCGCCCGCAAGGGCCGCATGGAAGACATGACCAACCATGCCGCCGGGTGGGTTCGGATGGACTTCATCGTGCCCAGCCGCGGACTGATCGGGTTCCGCACCGACTTCCTGACGATCACCCGCGGCACCGGTATCGCCAACGCCGTGTTCGACGGCTACCGGCCGTGGGCCGGCGAGATCCGGGCCCGCCACACCGGGTCGCTGGTGTCGGACCGTTCCGGCAAGATCACCCCGTTCGCGATGACCCAGTTGGCCGACCGCGGCCAGTTCTTCGTCGAGCCGGGCCAGGACACCTACGAGGGCCAGGTCGTCGGGATCAACCCGCGCGCCGAGGACCTCGACATCAACGCCACCAAGGAGAAGAAGCTCACCAACATGCGGTCGTCGACGGCCGATGTGTTCGAGACGCTGGCCCGGCCGCTGGAACTCGGTCTGGAGCAGGCCATGGAGTTCTGCGCCGAGGACGAGTGCGTGGAGGTGACTCCGGAGATCGTGCGGGTGCGCAAGGTGGAGCTGACGGCGAGCCTGCGGGCGCGCGCGAAGTCGCGAGCCAAACAGCAGAACTCCTGACCTGCGGCGCGGATCGACCGGCAGATCTTTGCGATCGGCAAATCTTCGACGGATGCCGATGGTCGGAGGTCGCTGGATCGAGGTCCGTTGAAAACGCTGTCGCGCGAACGGATTTGCTCGCTCGATCGGCCACGCGGTGTCAGCCGTTACGGTGCTGCATCGGGCTGAGCAAACGCTCGATATCGTCGAAAGGGCCGTTCGTGCGGCGCTGATCGCGTTACGCTTCGCAACGTCCGGGCGGGGCGGAGGGGGCATCCGATGGCACAGCGATCTGATATCGGGCGGCATCGCAAGGAACCGGCGGCACCGTTGCGCCGGCCCATCGGCCGGGCGGGCGCACTCGCCGTGGCGCTCGGGGTGGGGGTGGCGCTCTCCAGTGGGCTGAGCGCTGCGGTGGCGCACGCCGAGGACGCCCCGAACACCGCCGACTCCGCGAACGCCGGCGGCGTCGACACGGCCACACCGGATCCCGGTCAGACATCGGGAATCGGTGGTGAGGACGACTCCGAGCGACCATCAGCCGACCCCGTCGCCGAGTCCACCGGCGAGGGCGAGGCCGCCGACGAGTCCGCCGAGGAGCTCGAGCCGCCCGACGATGCCGAGCCGAACCGTCAGCGCGAGCGGTCGCAGGAGCGGGCACCGATCACCGGCGACGCGCACGAGGATGATCACGGCCAGGACCCGGTCGAGGGGGCGACCACCGAACTGTCCGTCACCGAACCAGCACCCCTCGAACCCTTTCTCGAGCTCGAATCGACGTCAGCGCAGCCGCCCCTAGAGGTGGCGCCGGTGCCGCTGCACGAGCTGGGCGCCGCGGCGACGCTGCAGGCCAAGCTGATCCCCGAATCTGCTGCGGTGCAAGATAATTCCCTGGCCGTCATCGCCACCTCCGGTGCGCCCGCCGCATCGAATGATCCATGGGGTCAGGTCGGGGCACCGTTGCTCTGGGCGGCCCTGTCCTTCGCCCGCCGTGAGGTCGCCGCCGACAGCGAATCAGCGACCGGCGCCGGGTCGCCGGTCGCCGCGCGCACGGTGTCACCGACGGCCACCGCACCCGTCGGCGCCGCCACATCGGCGGCCGGCGCCGCGCCGAACCTGTTCGAGGTCATCGGTACGACGGTCGGCCGCATCATCAACGGTATCGGGACCTTCATCAGCACGGCCCTGTCCAATCTGGTGGCCGGGCTGCAGAACATCATCGCCCGGTTGTTCAACGCACCGCCGGTGGCGCGCGCGGACGGTTACAGCACCATGCAAGACGCCGCACTCACCGTGGCGACGGGCGACGGTGTGCTGGCCAATGACACTGATGCCAACGGCAATCCGGTCACGGCCCGGTTGGTGACGGGCCCGTCCCACGGGACGCTGACGCTGAACTCCGACGGGTCGTTCACCTACACCCCGACCGCCGGCTTCGGCGGCGCCGATTCGTTCAGCTACCGCGCCGATGACGGGTTCGCCGCGAGCGGGCCCGCCACCGTGACACTGACGGTGACGCCGGTGGCGCAGCCCAATCAGCCCCCGGTCGCAGTCGACGACTCCTACACCACGGCCGAAGCCACCACCCTGGTGGTGCCGGTGGGTTCCGGGATTCTGGCCAATGACACCGATGACGGCACCACACCTCTTGCGGCGCAGCTGGTTACGGGGCCGAGCCACGGTGATGTGACGCTGGCGGCGGACGGATCGTTCACCTACACCCCGGACGACAATTTCAGCGGTACCGACTTCTTCACCTACAGCGCAGATGACGGTGCCGTGACCGGTAACAGCGCCACGGTCAGCATCGTGGTCACCGTGCCGGGCGGTGTGCCGCCGGTGACCACGGTGGGTGAACCAGACCAGGCCAGCGGGCTGGTCACCGGCCGGGTCACCGTGGTCTCGCGCACCGGTAACCCGGTCGCGTATTCGCTTGCCGCACCTATCGATCCGACACTCGGGACGGTCACCGTCGATCCTGCCACCGGGCAATGGACCTTCACGCCCAACCCGCAGGCCCGGCTCGACGCCAACCCCGCCCCTGCGGCAGCGGTCTTCACGCGCGCGGCCGCGGCCACCCAGCAGACCGTCACCTTCGTCATCGTGGCCACCGACGGGGTCAACGTGGTGGCGGTGCCGGTCGCGGCACCCATCGACCCGACCACCGCGGCAACGACCGCGACCATCGAGCTGGGCGCCGCACCGACCGACGCGGCGGTGATCGGAGACCGGTTGTATGTGGCTGCCGGTGGTCGTGTGCTGGTGTTCGACACCGCGACCAACGCGAAGATGGGGGAGTTCCAGGCCGGCACCAACCCGACCACCCTGACCGCCGTCGGCAACAAGCTCTACATCAGCGAATCGCCCCCGGCCGGTGGCAACGGAACGGTACGAGCCTATGACACCGTCACCGACACCGTGGTTGCCGTCATCCCGGTGGGGGAGAGCCCATCGGACATGCAACTCGTCGGGTCGCTGCTCTACGTCGCCAACGTCGACAACGCGGGATCGCCCGCCACCGTCATCGATACGCTGACCGACACCGTCGTGGGCACCGCGCCGGTCGGTATCGCCCCCTTCGGACTGGCCGCGACCGACACCCGGCTGTTCGCGGCGAACTACGTGTTCGGCACCGTCACGGTCGTCGACACCATCGACAACACCCAGATCGACGTCGACCCGTCGACGCCGGCGATCGATCCGATCGTGTTGACGGCTCCCTTCACCAACCCGCTGGTGGCGCTGGCGATCAGCGGTGATCAGCTCTACGTCGCCAACGTCGGGGGCAACACCGTCCTCGTCATCGACACCACGACCTACGCCAAGATCGGCGAGATCGACGTCGGGGCGACGTCGCTGGGCGTGACCGCGGCGGGTGACCGCGTGTATGTGGGCCTGAGCGACGGCACCGTCGCGGTGATCGACACCTCGTCCAACACCGTCGTCGACCCGGTCGCGGTGGGCGCCGGCCCCAATCGATTCGCGGTCGGTGACGGCCGGATCTACGTCGTGAATGCCCAGGCCACGACGGTATCGGTGATCACCGATACCGGCCTGTAGACCGTCTGGGCGAGGTCCGGCGGTACCGCCGGATACCCTGAACGGCGTGCCGACAGCCCGACGACTCACCACCACTGTCGCCGTCCTGTCGGCGTTGCTGCTGGTGGGCTGCACGGTCAGCCCGCCGCCGGCCCCGCAGAGCACCGAGACGACGCAGACCCCGCCACCACCGCCGGCGAAGGCCATGCAGATCATCATGGCCATCGACGCGATCGGCGCCGGGTTCAACCCGCATCTGCTCTCGGACCAGTCCTCGGTGAACGCCGCCGTCGCCGCGTTGGTGCTGCCCAGTTCGTTCCGGCCGATCCCGGACGCGAACACGCCCACCGGGTCCCGCTGGGAGATGGACCCCACCCTGCTGATCTCGGCGGAGGTCACCAACGAGGAACCATTCACGGTCACCTACAAGATCCGCCCCGAAGCGGCCTGGACCGACAACGCGCCCATCGGTGCCGACGACTTCTGGTACCTGTGGCGCCAGATGGTCAGCGTTCCCGGGGTCGTCGACCCGGCGGGTTATGACCTGATCACCGGGGTCCAGTCGGTCGAGGGCGGGAAGACCGCCGTGGTGACGTTCGCCCAGCCCTATCCCGCCTGGCGCGAGCTGTTCAACAACATCCTGCCCGCGCACATCGTCAAGGACATGCCCGGCAGCTTCGGTGCCGGGCTGGTGCGCGCCCTGCCGGTCACCGGTGGCCAGTTCCGGGTGGAGAGCATCGACCCGCAGCGCGACGAGATCATGCTCGCCCGCAACGACCGATACTGGGGTCAGCCCGCCGCCCCCGACCAGATCCTGTTCCGGCGGGGCGGATCACCTGCCGCCCTGGCCGATTCGATTCGAAACGGCGACACCCAGGTAGCCCAGGTGCACGGTGGGCAGGCCGCGTTCGCCCAGCTGTCGGCGATCCCGGATGTGCGCACCGCCCGGATCGTCACGCCGCGCGTGATGCAACTGACCCTGCGCGCCCAACAGCCGGAGCTCACCGATCTGCGGGTGCGCAAGGCGCTGCTGGGCCTGCTCGACGTCGACCTGCTGGCCGCCGTCGGCGCCGGCTCGGACAACACCGTGACGCTGGCGCAATCGCAGGTGCGTTCCCCGTCGGATCCGGGTTATGTGCCCACCGCCCCGCAGGCGATGAGCCAGCAGGATGCGCTGGCCCTACTTGCCGACTCGGGGTACCAGATCACCCCGGTATCTCCCACCGCGACGGCGACGCCGGGAACACCGGCGCCCGATGAAGCGCGCGGTCAGCTCATGCGCGACGGCGAACCGCTGACATTGGTGCTCGGTGTGGCCGCCAACGACCCCACCTCGATCGCCGTCGCCAACACCGCCGCCGACCAGTTGCGCAGTGTCGGCATCACGGCCTCGGTGTCCGCGCTGGACCCGGTGAAGCTCTATGGCGATGCGCTGGTCGACAATTCGGTCGACGCGATCGTCGGTTGGCATCATGCCGGCGGCGATCTGGCCACCGCACTGGCCTCGCGCTATGGCTGCCCGGCGCTGGAGGCCACCGCCGTCTCGACCGTCACGCCCACCCCCAGCGTCACGGTGACCACCACGACGCCCACCTCCGGCACCCCTGCCAGCCCGGCGCCGCCGCCCAAACCGCCGACGACCACGGCACCGACAACGCCGACGACGACCGTTACGACCGCGCCCCAAACGCCCAGTGGTCCAGGAGAGTTGGTGCAGGCGCCCAGTAACCTGACCGGGATCTGCGACCGCGGCATCCAACCGAGGATCGATGCCGCGCTGCGCGGCACCGAGGAGATCGGGAAGGTGATCGACGCCGTCGAACCGCGGCTGTGGGAGATGGCCACGGTGCTGCCCATCCTGCAGGACACCACCATCGTGGCCGCCGGCCCGCATGTCGCCGGGGTGAGCCTGAGCGGAGCGGTGCCGGTCGGTATCGTCGGCGACGCGGGCAAGTGGGTCAAACAGCCCTGACGCTCAGCCGTCGATCAATTCGGCGAGCTTGGCGCGCACCGCACATCCCGGCGCCGGCCGTCGATGCGCTCGACGATGGCGGTGAGCACCACGACGACGGCCAGTGCGCCGGGATCGGTGGTGCCGATCGCCTTGTCGCCGACATAGCTGGACCGCCCGCGCTTGCCGACCATCGAACTGGTCGCGGCCGCACCGTCGAGGGCGGCGGTCAGCGCGTCGTCGTCGAGCGCGCCCCGTGGCGACTTGCCGTCCCAGCCCGCCGGATGCAGCGCGTCGACCATGGTGCGATCACCGACGCGCGCGCCCCCGGCGCGGGTGATCGCCGCCACCCCGTCGCGCAACCCCTCGGCCGCGCCCGCTGAGCCTTTCGCGTGGACACTGGCCGCGACCCTACCGAGGACCAGGCCGAACAGCGGCCCGCTGGAGCCGCCGACGTCCTCGGCGAAAGCCGTTGCCAGAGAATGCAGATCGGCGGTGAGGTCGGCGTCGGCGCCTGTCCCGCGACGGACCGCCGCCTGCAAGGCGTTGTCGAGATTGGTGCCGATATCCCCGTCGCCGGCCCGCCGGTCGAGATCGTTGAGTGGCTCGCGGATCCGGGCCACGTCGTCGGCGAGCTGACCGAGCCATGGCGACGGTTCACCCGCCGGCTGCCTCGCCTGGTCCCCGGTGATGATCATGTCGGCGGGCACCGGCGACGGCAGAGCGGCGGTGCGATGCGGTGCACACCAGTCCTGGAGCCATTGCTCGTCGCCCACCGCGGTCACGGTGATCGAGAACCCGGCCATGTCCAGTGCGGAGACGAACGTGCCCGCCACCGCACTGCGCAGCGGCACCCCGCGATCGGCCAATGCCCGCGCGACCTCGGCCAGCACATGCCACAGCTCCAGATCCCCGGTGCCGCCGAGGCCGTTGACCAGGACGAGAACCCCGGCGTCGGTGATGTCGAGATCATCGAGCAGCTCACCGACCATCCGCGTCACCAGCGCGTCCAACTCGGGGCGGACGATCGACTCACGGGCCGCCTCACCGTGGATACCGACGCCGTATTCCAGGGTCCCTGGTGCCACATCGAAGGCGGGCCGGTCCGCGCCGGGCGGGGTGCAGGCGCGCTGAGCCACCGCCAGCGAGCGCGATGATGCGACGACCGCCTGACCCAGCTCGACAAGCTCGGGTAGCGAGAGACCGCGATCGGCGGCGGCGCCGAGGATCTTCTCCACCACCACCGTCGCGCCGGTGCCCCGCCTGCCGACATCCTGGCCCTGCGAACCGAGATCGTCATCGACGAGCACGCGATCGACCTCGATACCGTCCGCGCGCAATCGTTCGGCGGCGATCGCGAAGTTCAGCACGTCGCCGGTGTAGTTCTTGACGATGTGCAGTACGCCACCGTCGCCGGCGACTTTCGCACTCGCCGCGTGGATCTGGCGATTGTGCGGTGAGGTGAACACCTCACCGGGACAGACCGCATCGAGCCCGCCGCGACCGAGGAAACCGGCGTGCATGGGTTCGTGGCCCGCCCCGCCACCGCTGACCAGCCCGACCCGGCGCGCCGGATCGGGGTCCCTGGCCCAGGTGTAGATCGGGTCGAGGTGCACCCCGACCCGGGTGCCACCGGTCGCGGCCAGTGCGGACAATGCGTGCCCGGATGCCGATGGCACCGCCGAGTAGAAGTTCGTTCCCATCAGGTAGTCCTTCCGGTGGGTGGCCGATGCCCTCGACCGTACCGATCACGCACGATCGGCGGTGCGGTGCCACACCTGGGTGGCCGTGAAGGCCGCAAGGGCGAACACCGCGAGCAACCAGATCGGTGGGTGTGCCAACTCCCAGACGAACACCGCGGCGAAGACCGGTGAGCGTTGGGTGATCGCCAGCACCCCGGCCGCGCACGTCAACGCCAGCGCCGCGGTGTTGACGTGGACTCCCGTCATCGGCGTGAGCTCGTTGATCAGCAGTGCCACAAGGCATCCCGCGGCAGCGCCGGTGGCCAGCGCCGGTGTGAGCAGACCGCCGACGGCACCCGCGCGCAGGAACAGTGCCGTCAGAACGGGTTTGAGTAACAGGATCGCCAGCGCGGAGGGGATGCTCAGCTGGGTGTCGATGCTGACCACCAGGATGCTGTGCCCGTTACCGGGCAGCTGCGGCCACCACAGTGAGCAGATGCCGGTCAGCAGACCCGCACCGGCGATGGCAGGCACCAGCCACCGCCCTGCAGGCGGTGCGCCGCGGGTTGCGGTGACACGGAGGAACATTGCCGCGACACCGGCGGACAACGGTGCGATCAGGATGGCCAGGGCGACGAACAGGTAGGACAGGCCTGCGTCGGGCCAGCGCAGTGAGTGCTCCAGGTGGGTGACCGGGGCGGCGACGGCCACCGCGAGGCTCGAGGTGATCAATGCGGTGCCCACCACCCGCGGGTGCCAGCTGCGCGCCAGGATGCTGATGGTGAACAGGGCACCGCCCAACGGCACGCTGTACACCGCGCCCAGCCCGGCACCGGCGGCGCAGAACAGCAGGATCTCCTTGTCCCGCGCAGTCAGATCCAGCCGCGCGGTGGCGGCGTCGGCCAGTACCGCGGCCAACTGGCGCGGTGCACCTTCGCGGCCCAGCGATGCCCCGGACCCGACCACCAGCACCTGCAGTCCGGCGTCGACGGCCATCGGGCCGCGGGCCAGCGGCCGGTGCGAGGCAATCGAGGCGGACAGCCCGGGCACCGCGGTGCGCCGCCGCAGCCACCACCAGCCCAGCCCGGCGAGCACACCGCCGACCGCAGGCCCGAGGACGCGCCGCAGCGGATCGCTGGCGCTCACACCCTCGAGTAGGCTGCCGAACCGGTAGTGATAGGTCAGGTGCTCGATTCCGTGCAGCGCCACGGTGGTCGCCGCCCCCGCCACGCCGGCGAGCAGGCCGGTCGCCAGGATCGCGCAACCGAACTGCAGACCTCGGCGTCTCGCATCGGGTGGCGGCACACGGTAAACCTAGGGGAGTGGAAACGCCGCGGCTTCTCTTTGTCCATGCCCACCCCGATGACGAATCGCTGACCACCGGAGCGACGATCGCCAAGTATGCCGCCGCCGGTGCCGACGTGCGGGTGGTCACCTGCACGATGGGCGAGGAGGGCGAGGTCATCGGCGAGCAGTGGGGCGGACTGGCCGTCGACCACGCCGATCAGCTCGGCGGCTACCGGGTCGGCGAGCTGACCGCGGCGCTGGCCGCCCTCGGCGTCGGGGCCCCGCACTATCTCGGCGGAGCGGGCCGCTGGCGGGACTCCGGTATGCCCGGCACGCCGGCCCGGCACCGGCAGAGCTTCGTGGCGGCGCCGTTGGCCGATCCAGTGGCCGAGTTGGTCGCCGTCATCACCGATTTCCGTCCGCATGTCGTGGTCGGCTACGACCCCAACGGCGGGTACGGCCATCCCGACCACATCCGGGTGCACGAGGTCAGCACCGCCGCCGTGGCCGCGGCCGCCGAGGCCGGGTGGGCGGTGCCGAAGTTCTACTGGACGGTCATGGCGGTGTCCGGGTTCGTCGAGGGGTTCCGCAACATCGGTACCCCGCCCGAGGATTGGGTGGTCATCAAGGCCGAGGACTTCACCTTCGGATTCCCCGACGATCAGGTCGACGCCGTCATCGACGCGACCGACCACCTGCCTGCCAAGGCCGCGGCCCTGCGTGCCCACGCCACCCAGGTGATGGTCGCCCCGGACGGGCGCTCCCTGGCGCTGTCGAACAAGATCGCGCTGCCGCTGTGGGGCATCGAGCATTACGTCCTGGTCGCGGGCGACCGGGGGGCCGACGGTGTCGAATCCGATCTGTTGGCTGGGCTGAATCTGCAATAGCCGGGCGCGGACGCGGTATGGTCACCGTCATGGACCCGGACTTGGATCCCAACCTGCAGCATCAGCAGGATCGCGCCGACAACTTCCAGTGGGTCGTCGGCTCGTTGGTCGCACTGCTCGACAGCATCCCGACCTGAGGGCCGATCATGCGGACGGGCCGGCCTGGCTGCCGCCCGTCGTCCTCGGTGTGCTCGCCCTCGACGGTGTGCTGACAGCGCTCGTTTCGGCGTTCTTTCTCCCGCTGCGCATCGGCGCGGTGCCCTTCCCGATCACCGTGGTGGTCAGTGGCGCGGTCAACGCGGCGCTGGTGTGGGTGGCCTTGCAGTGGACATCCTCGCCCCGACTCGCGGCCGTGCCGATGTGGGCCTGGCTGGCCACCGTGCTGGGGCTGGCGCTCGGCGGCCCGGGCGGGGACGTGGTGTTCGACGGCGCAGGTGTGATGGCTTACGCGGTGCTCCTGCTGATCGTCGGCGGGCTACTGCCGCCGGCGGCAGTGCTGCGTCGCCACCTCTGACCGCAGGTCAGCTTTCGGAACCCCCGGTGTCCGACGTGCCGTTCCCGGCGGCGCGGTCGGTGGGCTTGGTGTCATCGCCGGGGCTCGTGCGGTCACCGGTCGAGTTCTCCACGCTGCCGCCGGCCTTCTCGTCCGCACCGGCGGAGGTGCCGATATCGTCCGTGTCGAGGCCACCCGCCTGCGGGGCGGCCTGCTCGCGCAGTTCTTCGCGCAGCGTCTCCCGGAGGTCGTCCTGTTGCTCGTCGGCCTCATCAGAGACGTCTTCGTCATCGATCTGGCCGGATGTCTCGGGGGCGATATCGGGTTCCGGGCCGGTCTCGACGGGGGACTGCGGACTCGGGGTGCCGGCCTCCGGCTCCGGGGTGCCGTCCTCCGGGGTGGCCGAATCCGGCGTCGGGGTCGATGCCTCGGGCTCGTCCGGCGCGCTCTGCTGCTCGTCCGAAGACTCCGGTGCGGATTCGGGGGTGGCGGGGATCTGCACCGCCGTGCGCGCCCCCTCGACGGCCATCACGGCCTGAGACGCCGCGGCCAGGGGAAAGAACGGTGGCAGCGGCGGGAACAAGCTCAGGAACCAGTTGATCTCGGTGTTGACGAAGTTGCCGGCCGCAGCCACCGACTCGTTGAAGAAGTTCGTCAACCCCTGGCTGAAGTCGAGGGCGCCGCCGACCCAGTAGGCGAAGTTGAACACGCCGCTGGTGATGATCGGCCGGATCAGTGAGTAGTAGAAGATGTCGATCTGCGGGGTCAACAGGTTGACCAGCGGAATCCACTCGGTGGCGTACACCGCCAGGTTCACGCCCCAGTCCACCCAGGGCATCACCGTGTAATAGGCGTCGATGATGGCGTTGCCCAGTCCCGGTAGCGCAAGCGCGCTCGCCTGGGCGGCCGGTGCGGTGTCCAGTGCTTCGGCCAGCAGCTTCGGCAGCTCGGTCGGCCCGGCGTCGGGTGTGTTCGGGCGGACGGCAACCAGGGCGGCCGGCAGTGTGTCGAAGGTGCGCGTCTGGGCGGTCAACGCGACGCTGTCGTGGCGGACGGTCGGCGCGCTGGCCGGCGTCACCGAGGACGGTAGCGAGATACTTCCGGCGGCTACCACCGCGACGCCTGCCATCAGATATGGACGAACGCGTAACCGCATGACAGCTCCTGTGATCAGTCCCGACGTCGGATAACTTACGCGCTAGTCAGCGAGCTGGGAGGTATTCGGCGGACGGGTCGCGTCGCGGTGTCTCGTCGGAGGCTATCGTGACCTCTATGCCAGTGGCAGCTGTTTCAGATAGTGAGACGCGCGGATGATCCGCGCCGACAGCGGGGTTACACCGGAGTGGCTCTGAACCCCCAGCACGGCTCCGATCTGCCCAGCCCGGTGGTCCCGCCGAAGTCGAATCCGTCCGCGCTGCGGCGTGTGCTGCGCCGCGCCCGCGACGGGGTGACGCTCAACGTGGACGAGGCGGCCATCGCGATGACCGCCCGCGGTGCCGACCTTGCCGACCTGTGTGCCAGCGCGGCCCGGGTCCGTGACGCCGGTCTGGAATCGGCCGGCCGGCGTGGCGGGACCGGACAGTTGCCGGTCAGCTATTCGCGCAAGGTCTTCATCCCCGTGACCCACCTGTGCCGCGACAAATGCCACTACTGCACCTTTGTCACCGTCCCCGGCAAATTGCGTGCCGAGGGCAAGGGCATGTTCATGGAGCCCGACGAGATCCTCGACGTAGCGCGCCGCGGCGCCGAGCTGGGTTGCAAGGAAGCGCTTTTCACTCTCGGTGACCGCCCGGAGGCGCGCTGGGACGAGGCCGCGCAGTGGCTCGACGAGCGCGGTTATGACTCCACCCTGGACTACGTCCGGGCGATGGCCATCCGGGTGCTCGAGGAGACGGGCCTGCTGCCGCACCTCAATCCGGGTGTCATGAGCTGGACCGAACTCTCCCGGCTCAAGCCCGTCGCGCCGTCGATGGGCATGATGCTGGAGACCACCTCGCGACGGCTTTTCGAGACCAAGGGACTGGCCCACTACGGCAGCCCGGACAAGGACCCCGCGGTTCGGTTGCGGACCCTCGATGATGCCGGCAGGCTCTCCATCCCCTTCACCACCGGCCTGCTGGTGGGTATCGGCGAGACGCTCACCGAGCGGGCCGAGACGATGCATGCGATCCGTAAGTCGCACAAGGAATTCGGTCACGTCCAGGAAGTGATCGTGCAGAACTTCCGGGCCAAGGACCACACGGCCATGGCCGGTGTACCCGATGCGGGTATCGACGATTTCGTGGCGACCATCGCGGTGACGCGACTGGTGCTGGGGCCCAAGATGCGCATCCAGGCGCCGCCGAACCTGGTGTCGCCGGCGGAGTGCCTGGCCTTGATCGGTGCCGGTGTCGACGACTGGGGCGGGGTGTCCCCGCTGACGCCGGACCACGTGAACCCGGAGCGACCGTGGCCCAATCTCGACGATCTGGCCGCCGTGACCGCCGAGGCCGGTTACGACCTGGTGCAGCGACTGACCGCGCAACCGCAGTATGTGCAGGCGGGCGCGGCCTGGATCGACCCGCGGGTGCGTGGGCATGTCGACGCGCTGGCCGATCCGCAGACCGGTCTGGCCCGCGATGTGAACCCGGTGGGGCGACCCTGGCAGGAACCCGACGAGGCCTCGGAATCGTTGGGCCGCACGGATTTGCACACGGCCATCGATTCGGAGGGTCGGCGCACCGACACCCGCAGTGATCTCGACAGCGCGTTCGGGGACTGGGAGTCCATCCGGGAGAAGGTGTCCGAGCTCGCCGCTCGCGCGCCCGAACGTATCGACACCGATGTGTTGGCGGCGTTGCGTTCGGCCGAACGCAACCCGGGCGGTTGTACCGACGACGAGTACCTGGCGCTGGCCACCGCAGACGGCCCGGCGTTGGACGCGGTTGCCGCGCTGGCGGATTCGCTGCGCCATGAGGTGGTGGGCGATGACGTCACCTTCGTGATCAACCGCAATATCAACTTCACCAATATCTGCTACACCGGTTGCCGGTTCTGCGCGTTCGCCCAGCGCAAGGGTGACGCCGATGCGTTCTCGCTGTCCACCGACGAGGTCGCCGACCGCGCCTGGGAGGCGCACGTCGCCGGGGCCACCGAGGTGTGCATGCAGGGCGGTATCGATCCCGAGCTCCCGGTCACCGGGTATGCCGATCTGGTGCGGGCCGTCAAGGCCAGGGTTCCCTCGATGCACGTGCATGCGTTCTCGCCGATGGAGATCGCCAACGGCGTCACCCGCAGCGGGTTGTCGGTGCGCGAATGGTTGACCGAATTGCGCGCGGCGGGCCTCGGCTCCATTCCGGGTACGGCCGCGGAGATCCTCGACGACGAGATCCGCTGGGTGCTGACCAAGGGCAAGTTGCCTGCCTCGGAGTGGATCGACGTGGTCACCACCGCGCACGAGGTGGGGCTGCGGTCGAGTTCGACGATGATGTACGGGCATGTCGACACCCCCAAGCACTGGGTGGGTCACCTGAACGTGCTGCGCGATATCCAGGATCGCACCGGCGGTTTCACCGAGTTCGTTCCGTTGCCCTTCGTGCACCAGTCCTCGCCGCTGTATCTGGCCGGTGGTGCGCGGCCGGGGCCGACGCACCGCGACAACCGCGCCGTGCATGCGTTGGCGCGAATCATGTTGCACGGCAGGATTCCCAGCATTCAGACCAGCTGGGTCAAGCTGGGTGTCGAGCGAACCCAGGTGATGCTCAACGGCGGGGCGAACGATCTCGGCGGCACGCTGATGGAAGAGACCATCTCGCGGATGGCCGGATCGGAGAACGGGTCGGCCAAGACCGTCGCCGAACTCGTCGCCATCGCCGAGGGCATCGGCAGGCCTGCCCGGCAGCGCACCACCGACTACACCCCGCTGGCGGCCTGATCACCGACCCGGGCGGGCGGGGTGAGCGTAGCCTTGCCTGTGTCGGATCATGTTGCCGGAAAGGGTGTTTGGTGCGACGCTCGGCGGTCTGAGGGGGTATCTTCTGGATGCGCATATCCGAGGAGCGACGCCATGACCACTATTGCCGGAATCCCCGCTCATGCCCTGCTGGTGCATGGTGTCGTGGTGCTGGCGCCATTGACGGCCGCGTTGCTCATCCTCTGTGCGTTCTGGCGGGCCGCACGCACTCGTCTGGTGTGGCTGGTGCTGGCCCTGGCTGCCGGCGTCATGGTGCTCACACCGCTGACGACGTCGGCGGGTGAGTGGCTGTACAACCGCGAAGGTGAGCACAGCGCGATCCTCGAGCTGCATGAGGAGCGCGGTGAGTGGATGATCTACTTCGCGATCGGGTTGTTGCTCGTGGCGATCCTGCAGGCGGTTCAGCATGTGCGGGAGTCGCGCGCGGAGCGACCGAGTCGCGGGCTCGCGGTCGGAGTGGCGATCCTCGCCGTGGTGGTCGGTGTGTCCTCGACGGTCGGCGTGGTGCTGATCGGGCACTCGGGAGCCGAGGCGAAGTGGGGTGTCATCACCGAGTAGCCCGCCCGGGTGCGGGCTCAGCCCGTCAGTAGTCCCAGGTCGACGGGACGAAGCGGAAGGTCCCGCCGTGGGCGGCCACATGACATACCGACGGGAACGGAAGGTGCGTGGCCACCAACTGTTCGCCGCTGGCCGCCAGATCGGTCAACAGCGCAATCCGGACCCGGGTCGCCTCCTCGGGATCGTGTTCGAACCCGTTCTGCCACTCGGGGTTGTCGAACCCCGGCTGGAACACCGCATCACCGGCGAATGTCAGCGCCTCGCCTCCCGACTCGATACGCACGACGCTGTGCCCGGGGGTGTGTCCACCGGTGCGCCGCAACACAACTCCCGGTGCCACCTCGTAGACGTCCTCGAATGTGCGCAGTCGGCCGCGGTAGAGGTCGAGGAACTGGCTGGCGGTCCGTCGCAGCACGGGCGGTATCGAAGCCGGCATGACGGTGCGGGAGAAGTCCGGGGATTGCCAGAACTCGGCCTCGGCGGCGGCGACGTGCACCCGCAGATCGGGGCGCAGCTTGTTGCGCAACCCGTCGACCAGCAGACCGCCGATATGGTCCATGTGCAGGTGGGTCAGCACCACGTCGGTGACCGAGGACGGCTCCACCCCGGCCGCGGACAGTCGCATGCCCAGTTGACCGGCCCGCGGGAAGTCCGGGAACTCGGTGCCGAGACCGGAATCGATCAGGATGGTCCGGCCCGCGCTGCGCACCACGGCGACGTTGAGCGGCCAGTCCAGGATCTCCGGCGGCAGGAACATGTCCTTCAGCCATGCCGAGTACGCGGTCGGTTCGGCGTTGGTGGCCATCGTCGATGCCGTGATCGGCAGTACGCCGTCGCTGATGATCAACACGTCGATATCGCCGACGCGCAGGGCATATCGCGATGGCACCAATTCGTCGAGGCCGTTGTCGCCGCGGGTGAGGTTGTCCAGGCTCATGGTTTCTCCGATGCTCACGAAGGTGCGGGCTGCACACTCCTGGTCGGTCGAACGCCCGCGTGGCGCGGGAGTCATCCCCGAGTCGCCGGCGGTCGGTAGTCGTTACCATCGACGGCTATGTCGGTGAGGCTGCGCGGCCGCGAGCGTGACTGCGCGGTCCTCGACGCCCTTACCGACGATGTGCGGTCGGGCCGCAGCAGGGTCCTGGTGCTGCGCGGTGAGGCGGGCGTCGGGAAAACCGCGCTACTCGATCACCTGGCCTGTGGTGCAAAAGGATTCACGTTATTTCGGTTGGCCGGTGTCGAGTCCGATATGGAACTTGCCTTCGCCGGGCTCCAACAGCTGTGCGCGCCGATGTTCGCCGATATCGCAGCGCTACCGCCACCGCAGCGCGCCGCCCTGGAGGTCGCGTTCGGATATGGCACCGGACCCACGCCCGACCGGTTCCTGGTGGGATTGGCAGTACTGAGCCTGCTGGCGGGCGCCTCGGCCGCACAGCCCGTGCTGGTCCTCATCGACGACGCACAATGGCTCGACCAGGTGTCGGTGCAGGTTCTGGCGTTCGTCGCGCGGCGGCTGCTGGCAGAGCCGGTCGCCATGGTGTTCGCCGTCCGCGACGGCTATCCCGATGTGCTCACCGGGTTGCCCGGACACACGGTGGCGGGACTGAGCGACGCCGCGGCGCGTGACCTGCTGGACTCGGTCATGATCGGCGGTATCGACCCGCTGGTGCGTGATCGTATCGTCGCCGAAACCCGCGGTGTGCCACTGGCCCTGATCGATGTGCCACGCAGTGTGTCGGCCGCCGAATTGGCCGGTGGTTTCTGGATCTCCGGCCGGCGTTCCTCGACGGCCGCCCTCGAAGACGGCTACATCGCCCGCATCCGGACGCTGCCCGCGCCCACCCGGCAGCTGCTGCTGCTCGCCGCTGCCGAGCCGGTGGGTGACGCGGCGTTGTTCCTGCGTGCCGCAGCGATTTTGGGGGTCGCCATCGATGCTCTGGGGCCGGCCGAGGCGGCGGGCATGATCGAACTCGGCGCGCAAATACGGTTCACCCACCCGCTGATGCGATCGGCGGCCTACCGGGCCGCCGATCTCGGTGAGCGTCGCGACGTCCATCGCGCATTGGCTCGGGCGACGGACCCGCACGCCGACCCTGACCGGCGGGCCTGGCACGCCGCCAACGCCGCGGCAGAGCCCGATGATGCGGTAGCGGCGGAACTGGAGGCGTCGGCAGACCGTGCGCAGCGGCGCGGTGGCATGGCGGCCGCGGCCGCGTTCTTGGAGCGCGCGGCGGTGCTGACCAGGGATCCGCACCTTCGCGGAGCCCGTGCCATCGCCGCGGCCCAGGCCAAACGCGAGGTGGCCGAGTCGGATTCGGCCTTCACCCTGCTGGCGATGGCGGACTCCGCGCCGCTGGATGCGGTGCAGAAGGCCCGGGTGGACAGGATGCGGGCGCAGATGGACTTCGCCCGTAGCCGGGGCGGAGCATCGGGCGCGCCACCGGTAGGCGAGGCCGCATTGGGACTACTGACCGCCGCACGTGGTCTGGCCGGCCTCGACGACGAACTCGCCAGAGAAACCTACCTGGAGGCGCTCGCGGCGGCGATGTACGCCGGGCGGCTTGGGCCACCGACGTTGCTGACGGAGGTGGCCACCGGCGGCGCCGAGGCCGCACGCAACGCCCGTGAGCCGGCACGGTCGATCGATCGTCTCCTCGCCGGCATGTGTGCGCGCATCATCGACGGTCCCGGTGCCGGATCGGCGGAACTCGTCGCCGCATTGGAGATGTGGAATGCCGATGCGGAGCAGAACCCGGCCCGCCGGCTCTATTGGCCGTTCCCGGTGATCCAGGAATCGGCCGCCCACGAGTTGTGGGACGACGCGGTGCTCGACCGCATCGCCACCGACACCGTGCGACGCGCCCGTGACGCCGGTGCCTTGGCGGCGCTGCCGCCGGCACTGGGTTACCGGGCCGGCGTGCACTTCTACCGAGGTGAGTTCGGCGCTGCCGCGGATGTTCTGGAGGAGTCCGCGGCGCTCGCCATCGCCATGGGTCAGGTGCCGGTGCGATATCACTCGCTGAATGTGGCGGCCTGGCGAGGCGTACCGACGGAGGCCCTCGGGCTCATCGAGAGTGCGGCCGCCGACGGTGCGGCGCGCGGTGAAGGCCGGCTGATCGGACTGGCGTCGTTCTGCGGCGCGGTGCTGCACAACGGCCTCGGTCGGTACGCGGAGGCGTTGGCCGCCGCCCGACACTGTTGCGAGTACGAAGATCTCGGGTTCCACAGCTGGTGCCTGTACGAACTGATCGAGGCCGCTGTGCACGTCGGTGACCGGACGACCGCCGCCGCGACGCTCCCGAGTTTCGTCGAACGTGCCACCGCCGGCGGCACCCGGTGGGGCTGGGGTGCGGTGGCGGCCGCGCAGGCACTGCTGGCCGATGATGCCGACGCCGACGCGATGTTCCTCGATGCGATCGAGCTGTTGGATCGCGCCGGTATCACGCTGCTGCTGTCCCGGGTGCGGCTGTCCTACGGCGAGTGGCTTCGCCGTGCGAACCGCCGCACCGACGCCCGGTATCAGCTCGGTGCCGCTCATGACCTGTTCACCGCGATGGGCGCGCAGGCCTTTGCGGAGCGCACGCGGCGCGAGCTGGTGGCGGTCGGTGACAAGGTGCGCACCCAGTCGTTCGGGGCGGGGGACGCGCTCACTGCACAGGAGGCGCAGATCGCCGGGCTGGCCGCCGACGGGCTGACCAACGCCGAGATCGGCGCCCAGCTGTTCATCAGCACCCACACGGTGGAGTGGCATCTGCGCAAGGTGTTCGTGAAGTTGGGTATCAGGTCGCGCCGGCAGCTGCGCACCGCCACCCGTTGACCACGTGGTCGCGCAGACTACGGACTTTCAAGGGCTCGGTGCGCCACCGCATCGCGACAGTCTGGTTCCGGACAAATACTCGGAACTGGAGGAACTTGTGAAAATCGTGGTTATCGGTGGCACCGGGCTGATCGGCTCACGGGTGGTCACCGAACTCCGCAGGCAGGGCCACGACGTGCTGTCGGCATCCCCGGCGTCGGGGATCGACATCCTGACCGGCGCGGGGTTGGCCGATGCGCTGACCGGCGCCGATGTCATCGTCGATGTCGCCAACTCGCCGTCCTTCGAGGATGCGCCCGCGCTGGACTTCTTCACCCGTGCCGGTGAGAACCTGCTCGCTGCAGGCAGGGCCGCGGGGGTCTCGCATTACGTCGCACTGTCGGTGGTGGGGACCGACCGTCTTCAGGACAGCGGCTACTTCCGCGCGAAATTGGCCCAGGAGAAGTTGATTCGGGACGGGGGGATTCCCTTCACCATCGTGCGGGCCACCCAGTTCTTCGAATTCGTCAGCCGCATAGCGGATTCGGCCACCCAGGGTGGGTCGGTTCGGATCACCTCGGCGGCGAGCCGACCGATGGCCGCCGACGATGTCGCGACGGCGGTGGCCGGTGTCGCGGTCAGTGCACCCGCCGACGCCATCATCGAGGTGTGCGGACCGGAACTCATCGGACTCGACGAGCTGGTGAGCCTGCAGCTGCGGGCGACCGACGATGACCGCGAGGTCGTCACCGATCGCGCGGCGCCCTACTTCGGGGTGGTGCTCGAGGAGACCACGCTGGTTGCCGGTGCCGAGGCGACGGTTTT
This sequence comes from Mycobacterium sp. VKM Ac-1816D, assembly GCF_000416385.1. Taxonomy (NCBI): domain Bacteria; kingdom Bacillati; phylum Actinomycetota; class Actinomycetes; order Mycobacteriales; family Mycobacteriaceae; genus Mycobacterium; species Mycobacterium sp. VKM Ac-1816D. The sequence goes on along the minus strand of NZ_AOHQ01000138.1, from coordinate 168,511 downwards.
CCGAACCCGGTTCGCCGACTGGCTGGCCGATTTTGCGCCGGTGCACCGGTAGGGGGCCGGCCGATATGACACTGACATCGGTACCCGACCCATACCTCGCGGTACGTTTTGCGGCGGAGACCCGACCGCTGTTGGAGATGCTGCAACGCGGTGCCCGACGGTTGACCCGCTCCGAGGCCGACGCCGAGGATTTGTTCCAGGACACCTTGTTACACGCCTACGCGGGGTATCCGAGATTCCAGCCCGGAACCAACCTCAAGGCGTGGTTGTTCAAGATCATGTACAACCGGTGGGTCAGCAACCACCGTGCCCAACAACGTCGACCCACCGAGACACCGGTCGACGAGATCACCGACCGGATGCTGGCACGTGCGGGTGCCCATGTGTCGGCCGAGGCCGAGGTGCTGAGCGCGCTGGCGCATCCCGAGCTCAGCGATGCGCTCGGTGAACTGCCGGACGGCTTCACCAACGTGTTGTTCTACGCGTTCGTCGAGGGCTACACCTACGCCGAGATCGCCGCGATCATGGACATCCCGGTGGGAACGGTGATGTCGCGCGCGTCGCGTGCCCGGCAACGGCTTCGCCTGGCGCTGGTCGACCAGGAGGTCGCCTGATGGAACTGGCAGGGCAACGGGCACTGGTCACCGGGGGCACCGCGGGTATCGGGCTGGCGTCGGCACGGCTACTCGCCGAGGCCGGTGCCGCCGTCGTCATCACCGGGCGCGACGCCGATCGCGGTGTGGCGGCAGCGGATCAGTCGGGCGCGCATTTCGTACAAGCCGATCTCGGCGCGTCCAGTGGGGTGGAGCATCTGATCCAGACCGCGGGGGAGGTCGACATCCTGGTCAACAACGCGGCGTACTTCCCGGCTGCGCTGACCGTCGACCAAGATCCGGACTCCTTCGACGAGACGTTCGGCATCAATGTCCGCGGACTGTATTTCCTCACCGCGGGGATCGTCCGCGGCATGCTGGACCGTGGCCGCGGCAGCATCGTCAACATCACCACGATGGTCGCCACCAAGGGCGTCGCTCGGGCGTCGGCATACAGCGCGTCGAAGGCGGCGGTGGAGTCGCTGACCCGTACCTGGGCCGTCGAATTCGGCGCCTCGGGCGTCCGGGTGAACAGTGTGGCACCGGGACCGACGAGAACCGAAGGGGTGCAGGCGGAGTGGGGCGATTCCAATGAGGAGTTGGGTCGCTCGATGCCGTTGGGCCGCACCGCGGACCCGATGGAGATCGCGCAGGCGGTGTTGTTCCTCGCCTCGCCGCGATCGAGCTTCATCACCGGTTCGACCCTGCACGTAGACGGCGGCGGTGCCGCCCTGTGACCCGGCGGCGGTGCTGCCTTATGACTACCGAGGAGTGAAGGTGACCGTGAAGTACGACCCAGGTTGGGAAGATGCCCTCACCGTGGTGGGTGAGGCGATACCGCCGGCCATAGCGCAAGGCGCACATGCCATGACGGTGGTCATCGAGTATCCGCCCGGCAGTGCCGGGGCGCCGCCGCACAAGCACCCCGGCGGACCCGCTTTCGGCTATGTGCTCGACGGGGAGGTGCTGTTCGAGTTGGAGGGATCGGCGCCACGTGTCGTGCGAACCGGTGAGACGTTCTGGGAGCCCGGCGGTGATGTCATCCACTACAGCGATGCCAACAACCGGGACGATATCCCGTGCCGGTTTCTCGTCACGATGTTCTGCACGCCGGGAACGCCGATGCTCGTACTCGTCGACACCGACGAGTTGGCGGCCCGGGCGCACTTGCGCGTCACGGAGTGAGAACGATGGCCAGGATCCTGCTCCAGACCACGATTCCGCTCGATGCGCAGGATTGGCCGGTCGAGCGCTTTTCCCTGCTGGCCTACGTGCTGCGGGCCGCGGGGAATTAAATCGGACCGCGGTCCGTTTATCTCCCTGAGAGGTGTCCGGAGAGCCGGCCCGACGACGCGAGGAGACGACATCATGACCGCAGCCACCGACCTGACCACCGGGACCTGGGCAATAGATCCCGTGCACTCCTCGGTGAACTTCTCGGTCCGCCACCTGATGGTCAGCAAGGTGCGCGGCACCTTCGACTCGGTTGCCGGCGCCATCACCGTCGCCGAGGATGGCACGCCGTCGGTCACCGCCACGATCGACATCGCCTCGATCAACACCCGCAACGAACAGCGTGACGCGCACCTGAAGGCGGCCGATTTCTTCGACGCCGAGCAGTTCCCGACGGCCACGTTCACCTCGACCGGCGTGCGCGCCGACGGGGACGATTACGTAGTCGACGGCGATTTCACGCTCAAGGGTGTCACCAAGCCGGTGACGCTGAACCTTCAGTTCAACGGCGTGAACCCGGGTATGGGCCACGGTGCGGTCGCCGGGTTCGAGGCATCGGTGGTGCTCAACCGCAAGGACTTCGGGATCGACTTCGACGCCCCGCTGGAGACCGGCGGCGCCGTCGTCGGCGACAAGGTGACCGTCACCCTGGAGATCGAAGCCCTCAAGCAGGCCTGATTCCTGCCGCGAGCGTGCGGAAACTCTGTGCTGGACACGGCGTGTCAGGGTGCAGACACGCACGCTCGCGGGGAACGGGAGTCAGAGGCGGGCGGCGAGTTCGGTGCCCTGACGGATCGCGCGCTTGGCATCCAACTCCGAGGCCACGGCCGCCCCGCCGATGACGTGCGGCTCGACACCGCGTGCCCGCAGGCCGTCCTCGAGATCGCGGACAGATTCCTGTCCGGCGCAGATCACCACATTGTCGACGGCCAGCACCCGAGGTCGCACATGCTCGGATCCGAAGCTGATGTGCAGGCCCTCGTCGTCGATGCGCTCATAGTTCACGCCCGAGAGCTGTTCGACACCTTTGGCTTTCAACGACGCGCGGTGCACCCAACCCGACGTCTTGCCCAACCCGCGGCCCTGGGGCCCCTTGCTGCGCTGCAACAGGAACACCTGGCGCACGGGCGGCAGCGGCACCGGCGTGGTCAACGCGCCGCGCACCGCGGGCGCCTCGAACGGATCGAGTGCGCCCCACTCGGCCTTCCACTCCTTGACGTTGAGCGTGGGGGACTGGTCGGTGACGAGGAACTCGCTCACGTCGAAACCGATCCCGCCGGCCCCGATCACCGCCACCGCGTTGCCCACCGGTGCGCCCGCAAGCACCTCGGCGTAGGTCAGCACCATCGGATGCTCGATCCCGGGAATGCCCGGCACACGCGCGGTCACCCCGGTGGCCAGCACCACATCGTCGAATCCGGTCAGTGTCTCCACCGTCGCCCGCACGCCCAGACGCACGTCGACACCGTGCACCTCCAGCATCCGGGTGTAGTAGCGCACGGTCTCGTTGAACTCCTCCTTGCCCGGCACCCGCCGGGCGAGGTCGAACTGGCCACCGATCGTCGACCCGGCCTCGAAGAGGGTCACACGGTGCCCACGCTGCGCGGCGCTCACCGCGGCCGACAGCCCGGCCGGTCCGGCTCCGACGACCGCGACGGAGCGGGCCCGCCGGGTCGGTCCCAGGATCAGCGTCGTCTCATGCCCCGCCCGCGGATTGAGCAGACACGACACCGTCTTGTGCACGAACGCGTGGTCCAGGCAGGCCTGATTGCAGGCGATACAGGTGTTGATCTGGTCGGCGGCATCCTCGGCGGCCTTGCGCACCCAGTCCGGATCGGCGAGCAACGGGCGCGCCATCGAGATCAACTGCACGTGCGACTCGGCGAGGATCTGCTCGGCCGCCTCGGGCATGTTGATCCGGTTCGACGCCACCACCGGGACACCGACATGTTCGGCCAGCGCGCTGCTGGTGCCGGCGAACGCCCCGGATGGCACCGAGGTGACGATCGTCGGGATCCGGGCCTCGTGCCAACCGATTCCGGTGTTGATGATCGTCGCGCCGGCCTCCTCGACCTCGGTCGCCAGCGCCACGATCTCCGCCCAGGTCTGGCCGTCGGAGACATAGTCGGCCATCGACAGCCGGTAGACGATGATGAAATCGTCTCCCACCGCCTCACGCACCCGGCGGACGATCTCGACGGCGAAACGTCGCCGTTTCTCCGGCGTCCCACCCCAGGCGTCGGTGCGCTTGTTGGTACGCGGCGCGAGGAACTGGTTGATCAGGTAACCCTCGCTGCCCATGATCTCGACGCCGTCGTAGCCTGCGGATCGCGCCAGCAGCGCGGCGTGCACGAAATCGCCGATGGTGCCCTCGACATTGCGCAATGCCCGCGGCCGGAACGGGTTGATGGGCGCCTTGATCGAGGAGGCACTGACCGAGAGCGGATGGTAGGCATAGCGTCCGGCGTGCAGGATCTGCAGCGCGATCTTGCCGCCCTCGGCGTGTACGGCCGCGGTGATCTTCCGGTGCCTGCGCGCATCGGACTCCGAGCGCATCTCGGCGGCGAACGGCAGCAGCCACCCCGTGCGGTTCGGGGCGTACCCGCCGGTGATGATCAGGCCGACCCCGCCACGGGCGCGTTCGGCGAAGTAGGCGGCCAGCCGGTCGGTATCGCGGGCACGATCCTCCAGGCCGGTGTGCATGGAGCCCATCACCACCCGGTTGCGCAGCGTGGTGAAGCCCAGATCCAACGGCGAGAGCAGGTTCGGATACGTCGCTTTCGGATACGTCGCTTTCGGATACGTCATTGCACACCTCCGAGTGCCGACACGACTTCTGACAACCATTCGATGGCGCCCTCTTCGGCGCGGATACCACCGCGCAGGACGAGGTACTGGTGCAGCTCGGCGCCGGTGAGCCGGGCCGGGTCGGGGAACTGGCGCTTCTCGAAACCGCGGTAGGTGTCCAGCAGTGCCGCCCGCTCGGCACGCAGCGCGACCGCCTGCGCCCGGACGGCCTCGATATCGCCGTAGCCGCAGCCTCGGATCTTGACCGCCAGGTCGCGGGTGCGGTTGTCCGCCACGGTCGAGCCCCGTCCGGACAGTGGCGCGGCGATCCAATGCGCCAGCTCGGCCCGGCCCGCCGGGGTCACCGAGTACACCTTCTTGTCCGGGCGACCGCGCTGCGCGACCTCGCGGACCTGCACCCACCCCTCGGACTCCATGGTGCGCAGCGACCGATAGATCTGCTGATGTGAGGCCGACCAGAAGTACCCGATGGAGCGGTCGAAGCGGTGGGCCAGCTCGTAGCCCGAACCCACCTGTTCGCACAGCGAGACGAGGATGGCGTGCGGCAAAGCCATGAGCGAAGGCTAGACGGTACCGGTGGTTCTATGCAACAAGTTGCAGAGCCGCAATGCTGCGCGTGGTGACTAGGCCTTCTGTATGTGCGACGTCTAGTATCAGTAACCGCGCGCCGCCGCGGTGAGGGTGGCGTGTGAAGTTAGGGCACACTGAGACGCACGTCCAGTTACGGGCCGTTCATACTGGCCCGCGGGCGTTCGCTGAGCGTGCCCACCCAGTACTGAAACCCGGACCAGCAGCCCACTGGACAGGAGAAACATCAGTGACGTACGTCATTGCCGAGCCCTGCGTCGACGTCAAAGACAAGGCGTGCATCGAGGAGTGCCCGGTCGATTGCATCTACGAGGGTGGCCGGATGCTCTACATCCACCCGGACGAGTGCGTCGACTGCGGCGCCTGCGAACCGGTGTGCCCCGTCGAGGCCATCTACTACGAAGATGACGTGCCCGACCAGTGGAGCAGCTACACGCAGAGCAACGCCGACTTCTTCAGTGAGCTCGGCTCGCCCGGTGGCGCGTCGAAGGTCGGCCAGACCGACAACGATCCGCAGGCCATCAAGGACCTCGAGCCCAAGGGCGAGTGACCGCGTCACGATCGGCCATATCGGCCACGTTGCCGGTGTTCCCCTGGGACACGCTGGCTGACGTCACCGCAGCGGCGAAGGCACACCCCGACGGCATCGTCGACCTCTCGGTCGGCACGCCGGTCGACGAGGTGGCCCCGGTCATCCGCGATGCGCTGGCCCAGGCCAGTGGCGTGCCCGGATACCCGACGACCGCGGGCACATCGGCGTTGCGTTCGGCGATCCACGCCGCGCTGGCGCGTCGGTTCGGCATCACCGATATCGCGGCGGAGGCCGTCCTGCCGGTGATCGGCAGCAAGGAGCTCATCGCCTGGCTGCCCACATTGCTCGGCGTGGGCGCCGAGGACACCGTGGTGATCCCCGAACTCGCCTATCCGACCTATGACGTCGGCGCCCGGCTGGCGGGTGCGCAGGTCATGGCGGCGGACTCGTTGACCCAGATCGGTCCGCAGGTCCCGGCGTTGATCTACCTGAACTCGCCGAGCAATCCCACCGGCAAGGTCTTGGGAGCCGACCACCTGCGCAAAGTGGTGGGCTGGGCGCGCGAACGCGGTGTGCTGGTCGCCTCCGACGAGTGCTACCTCGGCCTGGCCTGGGACGCCGAACCTCTGTCGGTGCTGCATCCCTCGATATGCGGCGGCGACCACACCGGCCTGCTGGCCATCCACTCGTTGTCCAAGACGTCATCGCTGGCCGGATACCGCGCCGGATTCGTCGCGGGCGATCCGGCGGTGGTCACCGAGCTGCTGGCGGTGCGCAAGCATGCCGGGATGATGGTGCCCGGACCGGTGCAGGCGGCCATGGTCGCCGCACTGACCGATGACGAACACATCGCCGTGCAGCGCGAACGCTACGCGCGCCGGCGGGCCCTGCTGCTACCCGCGCTGCTGGCGGCCGGCTTCACGGTCGACCATTCCGAGGCGGGCCTGTACCTGTGGGCCACCCGTGGGGAGCCGTGCCGCCAGACCCTGGCATGGCTGGCGCAGCGGGGAATCCTGGTGGCACCCGGCGAGTTCTACGGCCCGGCAGGCGCCCAGCACGTGCGCGTCGCACTGACCGCCACCGACGAGCGCATCGCCGCGGCCGTGCAGCGGCTGGGGCAGTAGCCCCTGGGCGCGCGACTCACGGGCACTGCTGATACACGTGGCCTGCCGCACCCGGCGGGGTGAGGTCGCGGTCGCGAAGAATGGTCAGTGGGGCTCGATCCGGCGCGGCGCACACCGCCGCGAACGGGGCGGGCAGGTTGTCGACGTACTCGATCTGCAGCACGTGCGGTCCGTACGGTCCGGTGTAGGCATTGCACTCGTCGTAGGCGGCGCACTCCTCGGTGACGGCGAAGTCGAAACCCAGCTGTCCGCGCCCGATCCCGGCCAGTTCGGCGGCATTCTTCTGCCCGATCGCCAGTCCGCGGCCGTGGGCCAACGCGATATAGCTGCGGGCCAGCTCCATCGCGCCGGCCCTCTCGATGGCGGGAAAGCGGGTGAAGGTATCCAGGTTGTCGATCTCGACGGCATCGAATCCGTTGGCCGCGCAGCGGTTCAGGCCGGGGGTGAGCACCTGCAGGATGGTGGTGCGCTGCGAGGGGGTAGACGGATCGAGGATGTACTCGTCGGGCCAGTCGGCATCGGCGACGGGCGTGCCGGACTCATCGCGCAACAGTGCCGAACCACGGTCGCCGGACCAATCCGCTCCCGGCTGGGTCTGAAAACCGTTGAGATAGCAGATGTTGTATGCCCCGGCCAACGGCTGCGCGGTGGAATCGCGCACCACGACTGCCAGAGCCGGGACGTCCGACGCTCCGCCCAGTTGGTAGTCGAACCCGCCCGTGGTGGGCGGGAGCGCGGCCGGCGCCGCGGACGCGTGCGGCCCGACGACCGTGGTCGACACGGCCAAGCTCGATACGGCGACGGCCAGCAAGCGTCTCACCCTGGCAATCCTGCCCCACGACGGTCGTCCCGGTCAGGCCGTGGCGCGCAGGCTCAGCGTCATCAGCAGGCGCACGTCGGGCTCGGCCAGGGACGCGCCGAGGATTCCCTCGATGCGGCGCACCCGGTAACGCACGGTGTTGGGGTGCACGTGCAGCGCCGCGGCGGCGGACGCGACATCGCCGAAGCTGTCCAGATACACGGTCAGGGTGTGCGCCAGCACCGGTTCGTCGGCGCGCAATGCCCTGATCCGCGGATCGACGAGGCGCCCGTCGGCGGCGATCATCGTGACGATCTCGTCGAGCAGAACGGTGGTGCGCGCCTCGGCCGGGGAGGTGATCGCCGCCAGGCTGCCCGGCCTGCGCGCAGCGCTGTCGAGCACTCGATCGACCTCGGCTCGCGCGGCGGCCGCACCGGCCAGACCCTCGAGCTGCGCGGCGGTCACCGCCCGTAGCTCCAGGCCCAACTCGGTCCGTAGCGCGGACACCGTGCTGCGCACCCACGAGGGCAGGCCCTTGCCCGCATCCGGGAACAGTACGTACACTCGGCCACCGGCCGCGGCGACCTGGGCGTCGGGTCGAAAAGCGCTGGCGCTCAGGGCAAGGACGTCGGCCAGCCGGGTGCCCTCGGTGGTGGAATCGATGCCGATGACGGCCGCCCGCCCGGTGGCCGGGATACCGAGCTCGCGACTGATCGCCTCGATCTCGGGCGGGTCCCCGGTCAGCCCGAGCATGTCCTGGACCAGCACCGCGTGACCGGATGGTTTGGCCGTCAGCCGGGTGATGAGCCGACCCGCCAATACCGCGGCGCCACGCAGCACCTCCTCGGTATCCTCGGCCAGCGGCCGATCACCCTGCTGCAGCCAGATGGTGCCGAGAAATGCCGGTGCGCGCCGGGTGTCGCCGGTGGCAGCGAAGATCCCGATGGCCAGCCGCGGCCGCAGCCCGAGCTCGGGGCGTTCGGCGACCCGGACCGGATCGGGCTTGGCATGCAGCGCGTCGAAGATGCCGCGCCGGGCGATCCAGGCCAGGTGTTCCGGCGGACCCGCGCGGCCGAGGATCGACAACCGGCGCAACTCGTCGGCCTCCTCGTTGGACGCCGAATAGGCCAGCACATGCGATTCGGCGTCCTCGATGCTGACCATGCCGCGGGTGCGCTCGGCGATCGATTGGGCCAGGCCGAACAGGTCGGTGCCCGAGTCGTGTGCCGAACCCGCGCCGTGATGGTCGAAGACGTGGTCGACCAACCGGTACAGCCGTTCCCAGCGGGCGCGGGGTTCGACCGCCACCACCGCGATACCCGCGCGGGTGGCTCGCCGAATCACCTCGGGACTGGGGTGCTTGGCGAAGATGGCGACGGGGGAGCGCCCGTGCTGGTCGAGCCAGCGGATGGTATCGGGGTGGTCGATGCCGAGAAGGAAGAAGACGTCGGCGGATCCGAAGGCCGGGGCCACGCCGAGCTGGATGTCCTCGCGGTCCAACAGTGCGGCCGAGGCCACCGGCAGATCCAGGCCGCGCGGCGCCTCGACGAGCGACACCAGGGTGGCATCCAATGCCAGCAGCAACTGGCCGAGACGGACGCCACTCATGCTGTCCGATCGTACTATCGAGCGGAGGATGTGTTGGCCGTTCGGCCAAAAGATTCCGTACCTCGCCACGTCATCCTGAGGGTCATGAACGCCATCACCGGCATCGCGCAGGTGCCCGCACCCACCAACGAGCCCGTGCACGAGTACGCACCCGGTTCCCCCGAACGCACCCGGCTGACCGCAGCGCTGAACGAACTGTCCGGCAACGCGATCGACCTGCCCCACGTGATCGCCGGTGTCCATCGGATGGGCGGCGGCGAGTCCATCGATGTGGTGCAGCCGCATCGACACCGCGCGCGGTTGGGCACCATGACCAACGCCGGGCACGCCGAGGCGCAGGCTGCCATCGAGGCCGCCGAAGATGCAAAGGCGCAGTGGGCGCACCTACCCTTCGAGGAACGGGCGGCGGTGTTCCTGCGGGCGGCCGACCTGCTGGCCGGACCGTGGCGGGAGAAGATCGCGGCGGCAACCATGCTGGGCCAGTCCAAGACGGCGTATCAGGCCGAGATCGACGCGCCCTGCGAACTCGTCGACTTCTGGCGGTTCAACGTGGCGTTCGCGCGGGAGATCCTTGCCCAGCAACCCGTGAGCGGTCCCGGAGTGTGGAACCGTACCGATCACCGGCCGCTGGAGGGTTTCGTCTACGCGATCACCCCATTCAACTTCACCGCCATCGCGGCCAACCTACCCACCGCGCCCGCTCTCATGGGTAACACGGTGATTTGGAAACCCGCACCCACCCAGACGTTCTCGGCATACCTCACCATGCAGCTGCTGGAGGCAGCGGGACTGCCGCCCGGCGTGATCAACCTGCTCACCGGTGACGGGCAGGCCGTATCGGAGGTGGTGCTGGCCGACCCGCGGCTGGCAGGCATCCACTTCACCGGATCCACGGCGACGTTTCGACACCTGTGGCGGCAGGTCGGCACGCACGTCGAGCGCTACCGCAGCTATCCGCGCCTGGTGGGCGAGACCGGCGGCAAGGATTTCGTGCTGGCCCATTCCAGCGCCCGGCCGGATGTGCTTCGCACCGCGCTGATCCGGGGCGCCTTCGATTATCAGGGCCAGAAATGCTCGGCGGCATCGAGGGCGTATGTGCCGCGGTCGGTCTGGCAGCAGATGGGCGATGACCTGCTGTCGGCCACCGAGGCGCTGCGCTACGGCGATGTCACCGATCTGAGCAACTATGGCGGCGCGCTGATCGATGCCCGCGCCTACGCCAAGAACACCCGCGCCCTGCAGCGGGCCAAGAGCACACCCGGGCTGACCATCGCCGTCGGCGGCGAATATGACGACAGCGAAGGGTATTTCGTGCGGCCGACGGTGCTGCTGGCCGACGACCCCAGCGACGAGTCGTTCGCCACGGAGTACTTCGGACCGATTCTTGCCGTCCACATCTATCCCGATGGGGAGTTCGACCGCATCCTGACCGTGGTGGATCAGACCGCGCCGTACGCGTTGACCGGCGCGGTGATCGCCGATGACCGCACCGCCATCGTCACCGCCCAGGATCGCCTGCGGCATACGGCGGGCAACTTCTACGTCAACGACAAACCCACCGGTGCGGTGGTCGGCCAGCAACCGTTCGGTGGCGGGCGCGCCTCGGGCACCAACGACAAGGCCGGATCCCCACTGAATCTGCAGCGCTGGACGTCACCGCGATCCATCAAGGAGACGTTCGTGCCACCCACCCGGCATGAGTATCCGCACATGGGAGACCTGTGATGAGTGTGTTCACCCGGGTGGCGCGCCCGGCGATCCTGGCCGCCGGCCGGCGCGACGGTCTACGCCGCACCGCGCAACGATTACCGATCACCCGTGCGGTGGTGCACCGATTCGTGCCCGGTGACACCGTGCAGGACGCCATGGCATCGGTGGCAGACCTCCGGGATTCCGGCCGGATGGTGTCCATCGACCATCTCGGTGAGGATGTCGACGATATCGCGACCGCCCAGGCCACCGTGCGGGCCTATCTCGGCCTCCTGGATGCGCTGCACGCCCGCGCCGAGACCGCCTCGGCGATAAGGCCGTTGGAGATATCGCTGAAACTGTCCGCCCTCGGACAGGCCCTCGAACGCGACGGTGAGAAGGTGGCGCTGGAGAATGCCAGGGTCATCTGCGAGCGGGCCGCCGCGGCCGGGGTATGGGTGACCGTCGATGCCGAGGAGCACACCACCACCGACTCGACACTGACGATCGTGCGCGATCTCCGGGCCGACTTCGGGTGGGTGGGCACGGTGCTGCAGGCCTATCTGAAACGCACCCCGGCCGATTGCGCCGATCTGGCGGATTCTCGGATCCGGCTGTGCAAAGGCGCTTATGACGAACCGGCCTCGGTGGCCCATCGCGATGCCGGGGAGGTCACCGAGTCCTATCTGCGGTGCCTGCGGATCCTGATGAAGGGACCCGGCTATCCGATGGTCGCCTCTCACGATCCGGCGATCATCGAGAGGGTGCCCGGTCTGGCGGCCGAATACGGCCGTGGCAACGATGATTTCGAGTATCAGATGCTCTACGGCATCCGCGACGATGAGCAGCGCCGGCTTGCAGGCGGCGGCGGACGGGTTCGGGTGTACGTGCCCTTCGGCTCGCAGTGGTACGGCTACTTCGTGCGTCGCCTTGCCGAACGACCCGCCAACCTCATGTTCTTCCTGCGCGCATTGCGGGACTGATCGTCAGCGGTGTCAGGGCGCGGGGAATGCCGCGGCCGGAATCAGCACGTTACCGCGGCACGGGCCACTGAGGATGTCGGTGTACCAACTGCCCTGCAATGAACCGTCGGGCTGCGGTGTGTAGGTGACCCACGACTGTGCGGGGCTGTATAACCGCGGTAACCCCTCACCGCGGAAGCACTCCCACTGCCAGTTGTAGCTGAAGGTCCACTTGCCTGCGCTCCAGGTGTAGCGCTGCGGTTGCGGGATGGTGGGATTCGACGGTGCCGGCCCGTCCACGACGGTCGCCACACAGGCGGTGCCGCAGGCGGTGGCGAATGTGTAGAGCGCCGTCAGGTCACCCTCCGGCTGGCGCGCCGCGACGCTGGTGCCGTTCTTCTGCGACGCGTAGCTCACGACCTGATAGCGACCGTTCCACCACTGGGCTGCAGCGCCGGCCGAGGGTGCGGGAAAGAGGCCGGCCACCATCAGGGCGGCAAGCGCGGCGCACAGTCGACGGACCAACATCCCTTTCCCATTTCAGTCGTGGAATCAGCTCTGTCCAACCGTAACTGCGGATTCTGACAAAAATGCGGATCGTCATATCCGCTGCGTCAATTAGAGACCACATTGTGACGCAATTCCGGTGTCAATTCCGTTCGGACAGCAGGACCATGGCCCATGCCGCAATGGTCTGCGCGTCGGTGATCGCGCCGCCGCGGATCATCTCCTCGATCTGGGCGGCCGTGAACCACTCGCTGCGCATGTCCTGCTCTTCGTGCTCACGCTCATGAGCGCCTTCGTGCAATCCGGTGGCCAAGAAGACCCAGCCGCGTTGGCTGCTCATCCCGGGGGCCACGTCCAGCATGCCCAGCCGCACCAGGGATTCGGCCCGCAGCCCGGTCTCCTCTCGCAACTCGCGAGCGGCCAGTTCCTCGGGTTCCAGGTCGGCCAGATCCGGTGCGGTCCCTTGCGGGAATTCCCAGCGCCGCAACCCGATCGGATATCGATACTGCTCTACCAGGTGGAACCGGTCCGAGTCGCGGGCGATCACGAGTGCGTACGTGGGCTTGTCGATGACGCCATAGATGCCCTCGCTGCCGTCGGGCCTGCGGATGGCATCCTCGCGCACCGTCATCCAGTTGTTGCGGTATACCTCACGACTGGACAGTCGTTCGATGCGGGCCATGGCCCAAGAGTAACCTCGCATGGGTGTTGCTGACCTCGTTGGACCCGGCCGCGGTCGCCGCCGGGCACGACCTTGCCGACGCCGTGCGCATCGATGGTGTGAGCCTGAGCCGCAGCGACCTGGTGGGCGCGGGAACCTCCGTCGCCGAACGGGTCGCGCGAGCACAGCGGGTCGCCATCCTGGCCACCCCGACGGCCACCACGGTGCTGGCTGTCGTCGGGTGTCTCATCGCGGGTGTGCCGTTCGTCCCGGTGCCGCCCGACGTCGGTGCCACCGAACGCGCGCATTTGCTGTCCGATTCGGGTGCGCAGGCCTGGCTCGGTGAGCTGCCCGCCGAAACCGAAGGCCTGCCCCATATTCCGGTGCGCATGCACGCGCGGTCCTGGCATCGCTACGCCGAGCCTGCGCCGCAGTCGACGGCGATCATCATGTATACGTCGGGAACCACCGGGCTGCCCAAGGGCGTGAAGATCAGCAGGCAGGCCATCGCCGCCGATATCGACGGACTCGTGCAGGCCTGGCAGTGGACAGCCGAGGACACCCTGGTGCACGGGCTGCCGCTGTTTCACGTGCACGGTCTGGTCTTGGGTCTGCTGGGCTCGCTGCGGATCGGAAACCGGTTCGTGCACACGGGGAAACCGTCACCGGCCGGTTACGCCGAGGCGCGCGGTTCGCTGTACTTCGGGGTGCCCACGGTGTGGTCGCGGATCGCCGCCGACGAGCGGGCCGCGCGCGCACTGGCAGGGGCGCGGCTGCTGGTGTCCGGCAGCGCGGCCCTTCCGGTGCCGGTGTTCGAGGAGTTGGTCCGGCTGACCGGGCATGCGCCCGTCGAGCGGTATGGCAGCACCGAATCGCTGATCACGCTGAGCACCAGGGCCGACGGTGAGCGGCGTCCCGGATGGGTCGGGCTGCCGCTGGACGGGGTGCAGACCCGCCTTGTCGACGAGGACGGTGCGCTCGTGCCGCACGACGGCGAGACGATCGGGCACCTGCAGCTCAAGGGTCCCACCGTGTTCACGGGCTATCTCAACCGCGAGGATGCCACCGCCGAGGCCTTCGATCCCGAGGGTTGGTTTCGTACCGGTGACGTCGCGGTGATCGATGCCGATGGCATGCATCGCATCGTCGGCCGCGAGTCGGTGGATCTGATCAAGTCCGGTGGATACCGGATCGGTGCCGGTGAGATCGAGACCGTCTTGCTCGGGTATCCCGGCATCGACGAGGTGGCGGTCGTCGGGCTGCCCGATGCGGATCTGGGACAGCGCATCGTCGCCTTCGTCGTCGGGGATGTCGAGCCGCAGCAGGTGATCGACTTTGTGGCCGAACAGCTTTCGGTGCACAAGCGGCCGCGTGAGGTGCGCATCGTCGAGAGTCTGCCGCGCAATGCGATGGGCAAGGTGCTCAAGAAGGAGCTGGCCAAGTGACCCGAGAGTCGACCGAATGTCGCGGGAGACGGGCGTGAGTGAGGATCGCAGCGAGGGACGAGCGAGGACCAGAGCGAACGCGGGAGTCGACCGATGTCGCGGGAGACGGGCGTGAGTGAGGATCGCAGCGAGGGACGAGCGAGGATCGGAGCGAACGCGGGAGTCGACCGATGTCTTTGACGTTTGACGAGATCTGCATCGACGCCCATGACCCGGAGGCGCTCGGCCAGTGGTGGTCACGGGTGCTGGACTGGCCCACACACACCGACGCCGACGGCGATGTGGTGCTGACCCCGACACCCGGCCAGGGCCCGAAGTGGCTGTTCCTTGCCGTCGACGACGACAAGGTGGTCAAGAATCGCATCCATCTGGACTTCCGGCCCGACGATCAGGCCGCCGAGGTGGCCCGGGTGCTCGCGCTGGGCGCCACCCATGTCGACATCGGTCAGGGCGAGCAGAGCTGGGTCGTGCTGGCCGACCCGGAGGGCAACGAGTTCTGCATCCTCTGATCCCCGGCGAGCAGACGTAGAACTGCTGCTTTCAGCGCGAAATCGACAGTTTTACGTCTGCTCGCGGGTTTACGTTCCCCCGCAAGCGGGAGGTGCCCCCAGCTCGCGGGAGAAATCCGGTCGCGACGATCAGTTGGCGTGCAGCGCCTCGTTCAGCGTGATGCCGGTGCCGTCGCGCTTGACGACCTCCACCGCGCCGGACACCGAGTTGCGGCGGAACAGCAGGTTGTTCGACCCGGACAGCTCCTTGGCCTTGATGGTCTGGCCGTCACCGGTGGTGACCTTGGTGCCGCCGGTGACATACAGCCCGGCCTCGACGACGCAATCGTCGCCCAGCGAGATGCCCACACCGGCATTGGCGCCCAGCAGGCAGCGCTTGCCGATCGAGATGACCTCTTTGCCGCCGCCGGACAGCGTGCCCATGATGGACGCGCCGCCGCCGACATCGGAACCGTCGTCGACGACCACACCGGCGGAGATACGTCCCTCGACCATCGAGTTGCCCAGCGTGCCCGCGTTGAAGTTGACGAAGCCCTCGTGCATCACGGTGGTGCCGGGGGCCAGGTGCGCCCCCAGACGGACGCGGTCGGCATCGGCGATGCGCACCCCCGCGGGCAGCACGTAGTCGACCATCCGCGGGAACTTGTCGACCCCGTAGACCGCGACCGCGCCGCGGTTTCGCAGCTTGGCGCGCACCAGTTCGAAGCCCTCGACCGCGGCCGGGCCGAAGTTGGTCCAGACCACATTGGCCAGCAGTCCGAAGATGCCGTCGAGGTTGGCCTCGTGCGGCTTGGTCAGCCGGTGGCTGAGCAGGTGCAGCCGCAGGTAGGCGTCATAGGTGTCGACGGGCTTGTCGTCCAGATCGGCGATGCTGGTGCGCACCGCCACGACCTCGACATCGCGATCGGCATCCGGGCCGGTCAGTGCGCCGAGGGACTCGGGCAACTCGGCCACCGACAGTCGCACGGTGCCGGTGCTGCCGTCGCCGGTCAGCTCGGGGGCGGGAAACCAGGTGTCCAGTACGGTTCCGTCGGCGGCGATGGTGGCCAGGCCGACGCCAGATGCGGCAGTCACGTCGCCCTACGTTACTGGACTACGGTTGACCGTCATGGGGCTAGACCTGCGCGCCGACCCGATCACACTGACCGCCGCCCTGGTGGACATCCCCAGCGAGTCGCGTCACGAGCAGCGCATCGCCGACGAGATCGAGTCCGCACTCCGGGCGCAGGCCCCGCACTTCGAGGTCATCCGCTCCGGCAACGCGGTGTTGGCGCGCACGAACCTGGGCCGCAGCTCCCGGGTGCTGCTGGCCGGGCACACCGACACCGTGCCCGCGGCCGACAATGTGCCAAGCCGTCGCGACGGTGACCTGATGTACGGCTGCGGCACCTCGGACATGAAATCCGGGGACGCGGTGTTCCTGCACCTCGCCGCCACCATCGCCGAGCCCGCCCATGATCTGACCCTGGTCATGTACGACTGCGAGGAGATCGAGTCGAGTGCCAACGGACTGGGCCGCATCGAACGCGACCTACCCGCCTGGCTGGCCGCCGATGTGGCGATCCTTGGGGAGCCCTCCGGCGGTTTCATCGAGGCGGGCTGCCAGGGAACCATCCGCGTCGTGGCCACGGCCGCCGGAACCCGAGCGCACTCGGCACGATCATGGCTGGGCGACAACGCCATCCACAAACTCGGCGCCGTGCTCGACAGGCTTTCCCGGTATCAGGCCCGCAGCGTGGACATCGATGGCTGCGTGTACCGCGAAGGGTTGTCGGCTGTGCGGATCGACGGCGGTATCGCGGGCAATGTCATCCCCGACGCGGCGTCGGTGACCATCAACTTCCGCTTCGCGCCCGACCGCAGCGTCGAGCAGGCGGTGGCGCACGTGCACGAGGTGCTCGCGGGCCTCGACGTGACCTGCGAGACCACCGACGCGGCCGCCGGCGCGCTGCCCGGACTGGCCAACCCCGCTGCGGCGGCACTGGTCGCCGCGGCCGGGGGACAGGTGCGCGCCAAGTACGGCTGGACCGATGTGTCCCGCTTCGCCGCGCTGGGCATCGCCGCGGTGAACTACGGGCCGGGCGACCCGAACCTGGCGCACAAGGTCGACGAACATGTCGACATCACCGCGATCACCGCGACCACCGAGACGTTGCGGGCGTACTTAACCGCTTGACCCGATGGGTAGCATGATTTTCGTGCTGGGAATCGACGACATCTCCGGGTAAGTCCCCGAGATTTCTGCTGTCGTCCACCATCCTCTTCGTCTCCGTGGAGTTCCCGCATGTCTATTGTGCTGTCCCATCTTTCGTTCAACTGGCCCGATGGCACCGTCGTGTTCGACGAGCTGTCGTCTGCGTTCGGCCGTGGCCGTACCGGCCTCGTCGCGCCCAACGGCGCGGGCAAGACCACCCTGTTGCGGCTCATCGCCGGAGAACTGACACCGACCGCCGGCAGCCTCACGGTCGACGGGGTGCTCGGCTACCTGCCGCAGAATCTGCCATTCCTGGCCCGGCACACGGTGTCCGACGTCCTCGGCATCACCGCGGTGCTGACGGCGCTGGATGCGCTGGCCGCAGGCGATGCGAGCGAGCAGGTGTTCGCCGCGATCGGTGACGACTGGGACATCGCCGAACGGTCGCGCGCCCAGCTCGACCGGCTCGGCCTTGCGGACCTGGAGCTGGACCGGCCGCTGTCCACACTCTCCGGTGGGCAGGTGGTCTCACTCGGGCTGACCGCGCAGCTGCTGCGCCACCCTGATGTGCTGTTGCTCGACGAACCCACCAACAATCTGGATATCGATGCGCGGCAACGTCTCTACGCGGCTCTCGACGATTTCGGCGGATGCCTGCTCGTGGTGAGTCACGACCGGGTGCTGCTGGACCGGATGGACGGTATCGCCGAACTGCGGAACGGTGAGGTGTCGCACTTCGGTGGCGGTTTCACCGACTACCAGATCGCGGTGCAGTCGGCACAGGAATTGGCCGAGAACAACATCCGCAATGCCGAACAGGAGCTCAAACGGCAGAAGCAGCAGATGCAGCAGGCCAGGGAACGCGCCGACAAGCGGGCATCCACCGCCAAACGCAATCTCAAGGATGCCGGCCTGCCGAAAATTGTTGCGGGCAAGTTGAAAAGGGATGCCCAGCAGTCCGCGGCCAAGGCCGACGATGTGCACGCACGGCGCATCGGCGACGCCCGAAGTCGCCTCGACGATGCCGAGCGTGCCTTGCGTGAGGATGACCTGGTCGCCCTCGATCTGCCGGAGACCGAGGTAGCCGCCGGCCGGGTGTTTTTCAGCGGAACCGGCTTGTCGTCAAGGGTTTTCGCGGATATCGATCTGGACATCCGTGGCCCGGAGCGCATCGCACTGACCGGTGGCAACGGGGCCGGAAAGTCGACGTTGCTGCGCATCATCGCCGGTGATCTCGAACCCGGTGGCGGCGTCGTGCAGCGTGGCGACGGACGGATCGCCTACCTGTCCCAGCGTCTGGACCTCCTCGAGGAGCGGGCCACGGTGGCCGACAGTCTGGCGGTCTCCGCGCCCGGTCTGTCGATCACCCGGCGGCGGCACCTGTTGGCGCAGTTCCTGTTCCGGGGTGACCGCATCGACCTGCCGATCGCCGCGCTGTCCGGTGGCGAGCGGCTGCGGGCAACCCTGGCGTGTGTGCTGTTCGCCGAGCCCGCGCCCCAGCTATTGCTGCTCGACGAGCCGACCAACAATCTCGATCTGGCCAGCGTCGCGCAGCTGGAGTCCGCCCTGAACGCCTACCGCGGCGCCTTCGTCGTGGTCAGCCACGACCGGACCTTCCTGGACAACATCGGCATCCAGCGGTGGTTGCGGCTGGCTGACGGGGTGTTGGCGACGTAGTCGACGGCCGGCCTAATCCACCTGGGGACGCGTCGGCGCGGGCTGCGCCGGGGCGGGGGCCTCCACCGGCGCCCGCCCGGAACCGTCCTGCCCGCCCTGCGCGTCGGTGGCTTCGGTGCGCTCGCCGGTCTCACCGCGTTCGGCCCGATCGGTCTCCTGGGCCGTATCGGCCTTCTCGGCGACGGCCTTCTCTGCGTCCTTCAATTCGTCGCCGGACGGTAGTTTCACGCCCGCGCCGCCGGCAGCACCCGAGGCACCGGCACCGCCGGCCGCCTGGACGGCCTGCTGGACACCCTGCATGATCTGCTGCGGAACCTGTTGCAACCCTTGGGCCAGGCCCTGCAACGGTGCGGTGACGGACTGGGCGAGCTGGCCGACCTGCTGGCCGACCTGACCCATGATCTGGCCCATCTGGCCCATCGCGTCGGCCCCACCGGCGCCCGCCGCGCCGGCGGCACCCGCCCCGCCGGCACCGGGCTGCCCGCCGTCCAATGCGTCGGCGGCTGCCCGCAATCGTCGGCCGCCTTCCTTGTCGCCACCGGCGTAGGCCCTGGCCGCCTGCTGCAACAGATCCGAGATCGTCGATGCCGAGGTGGAAGTGGCGCCCATGGCACCGCCGCGCCCGCTCAGTGCCGTTCCCAACGCGGTGCTGACCGACGCCGCGATGGCGCCGTGGCTGTTGTTCAGGCCGGTGCCGTCGAGAGCGGGCAGCCCGACCAGCCCCGAGTTGACGTCCGAATGCGTCTGCGCATAGTTACGCACCCCGTCGGTCTGGACGGAAAACTGATCGGTCATGAGCGGCCCCCGTTCGATATCGCCATAATTCTATGGCGGCACCACGGCGGTGAGCTGCACGAATCTGGTCAGCTCCGACCGGCCTGCCGCGCCGCGTCGCGGGCGGCCGCACCCCAGCCCAGGCCATCCCACCGCGCGGCCACAGATTCGAGTCCGGCGATATCGCCTGACGACAGCGCCTGCGCATGCTCGGCGGTCAGCCTGCCGAACACACATTCACACGACACACCGGCGACCGCCTCGGCGGCGCGGGTGTCACCGAGACGGACCGCATCGTGCAGCGCCCGCAACGCCACCGCGTGTTGCCCGCCGCGCAACGCCGCGCGCGCCGCCTCGCGGGCGGCCCGCACCGCGCCCGGCTGATCCCGTCGGGCCGCCGCCGTCCAGGCCTTGGCGAGCGCCAACTCCGGGGCGAACAGCATGGACTTCAAACCGTGCCGGGACTCTGCCCGCGACAGGGCCTTGGCGGCGTCGACCGCCCGCCCCTGCTGAGCGTGCGCCTGCGCCAACAACATCCACGCCAGCTGCCCCCACGAGTATCCGGTCGTCGACAGCGCCGGCGCCGCTTCCCGCAACGCCTCGACCGCCTCATCGAGCACCCCGCGTGCCAGTGCGATATCGGCGCGCAGCACCAGCGCGATCGCCCGCGACGGCCCGGTATCGCAGACCAGCCCGTCGGCCACGTCGTCGGCGGCACCGATGTCACCGGTCAGCAGCCGCGCGGTGATCTGGCCATAGGTCGAGGTGAAGCGCAGCACTCCGGGGTGCCCGGCCGCGCCAGCCCGGGCGGCCAGTCCATCGACCTGGTCGAACCGGCCCATCCTGGCCGCAGACAGCCCGGCGGCCGCCGCGGCCCAGCCGACCGCACGATCCTCGGCGTGGTCGCAGGACAGCACCGACTCGGCGATGTCCAGCGCCCGCTGTGGGCTACCGGCGTTCATCGCGAACGTGCACAGCAACGCATCGATCGTCACCGCCGAAGACAGCCGGCCACGGATCGCCCGCAGGAATGCCGTTGCTCGTTCTGGCTGGTCGAGCATCCAGAACTGATTGGCCGCCCGCGGCAGCGCCCACGCGATGAGGTCTGCGTCGCCGAGACCAGCGGGATCCACCCGCGCCAAGACCGTGTCGGCATCGGTGCCGCGGCCCTGCCAGGCCAGCGCCTGGGCCAGGATCAACAGGGCGGGTAACGACGTGCCGTCGGCCAGCGCGCTGCGCGCCTGTTCCTCCGCAACGGCCAGGTCACCACGGGCCAGCGCCGCAGCGGCAGCGTCGACCAGATCCGGCACAGCCGCAGTCTAGGGCGAATGTCGATGGAACCTCGGCGAAACCGTCGGTACGTTCTACCCGTGCCCGAAACCCGCCCCTGGGCCGTCTGCGTGTACTGCGCATCCGGCCCCACCCATCCCGAACTGCTCAAACTCGCCGGCGAGGTCGGACGGTCCATCGCCGACCGGGGCTGGACCCTGGTCTCCGGTGGCGGCAACGTCTCGGCGATGGGCGCCGTCGCCGACGGTGCCCGCCAGCACAACGGAGCCACCATCGGGGTCATCCCGAAGGCGCTCGTCCACCGCGAACTTGCCGACGTCGACGCCGACGAACTGGTCGTGACCGACACCATGCGGGAACGCAAGCAGGTCATGGAGGAGCGTGCCGATGCCTTCATCGCGCTGCCCGGCGGGATCGGCACGCTCGAGGAGTTCTTCGAGGCATGGACGGCCGGCTACCTGGGCATGCACGACAAGCCCATCATCATGCTCGACCCGTTCGGCCACTACGACGGTTTGCTGACCTGGCTGCGCGGCCTTGTCGCGACCGGTTACGTCAGCGAAGGTGCGCTGGACCGATTGGTGGTCACCGCCGATGTTGAGACGGCTCTCAGCGCATGTAGCCCGAATCACTAAGGTGTGGTCATGAGTGACGACACGACGCGCACCAGCGTGGGACTGCTGGAAATCGCCACCAAACTCCCAGGCTTCCTCCGCGATGCGCCTGCCATTGCCCGCGGCGTCCTGACCGGCATGAGTGCCCGGCCTTCGGCCAAGACGTCCATCGGCAAGGTGTTCCAGGAACGCGCCGCACAGTACGGCGACAGGGTGTTCCTGAAATTCGACGATCAGCAGATCACCTATCGCAAGGCCAACGAGACGGTCAACCGATACGCGGCGGTGCTGGCGGCCAAGGGTGTCGGCCACGGCGACGTGGTCGGCATCATGCTGCGCAACTCGCCCGACTCGGTGCTGTTGATGCTGGCGACGGTCAAGTGCGGTGCCACCGCGGGCATGCTGAACTACCACCAGCGCGGCAACGTGCTGGCGCACAGCATCGGTCTGCTGAACGCCAAGGCGATCATCGCCGAGTCCGATCTCGTCGAACCGATCACCGAGAGTGGGGTTCAGACAACCGGTCTGACCACTCTGGAGGAGATGCGCCAGGCCGCCACCACCGCGCCCACCACCAATCCGGCGACCACCGCCGCGGTGCTGGCCGGGGACAAGGCTTTCTACATCTTCACCTCCGGCACGACCGGTATGCCCAAGGCCAGCGTCATGACGCACTACCGCTGGCTGCGCGCGTTGGCCGGCTTCGGCGGACTGGGGCTGCGGCTCAACAGCAGCGACACCCTGTACTGCTGCCTGCCGCTCTATCACAACAATGCGCTGACGGTCTCGGTCGGTTCGGTGCTGAACGCGGGAGCCGCACTGGCCCTTGGCAAGTCGTTCTCGGCATCACGCTTCTGGGATGACGTCATCCGGTTCGACGCCACCGCGTTCGTCTACATCGGCGAGATCTGCGGATATCTGCTCAACCAGCCGCCCAAGCCCACCGACCGGGCGCACAAGGTGCGCGTCATCGTCGGCAACGGGTTGCGGCCGGCCATCTGGGACCAGTTCGTCGAGCGGTTCGGCATTCCGCGGGTCTGCGAGTTCTACGCGGCCAGCGAGGGCAACACCGCCTTCGTCAACGTCTTCAACGTGTCCAAGTCCACCGGTATCTGCCCCAGCCCGGTGGCCTACGTCGAATACGACCTGGAATCCGGCGAACCCGCCAGGGGCCCCGACGGGCGGCTGCGCAAGGTCAAGCGCGGCCAGCCGGGTCTGCTGCTGTCCAAGGTCAGCAGTTTCCAGCCGTTCGACGGTTACACCGACAAGTCCGCCTCGGAGAAGAAGCTGGTCCGCGACGCGTTCAAGGACGGCGACGTGTGGTTCAACACCGGCGATCTGATGCGCGCGCAGGGATTCGGCCACGCCGCCTTCGCCGACCGGCTCGGGGACACCTTCCGCTGGAAGGGCGAGAACGTCGCCACCACCGAGGTGGAGGCCGCCATCTCGGCCGACAGCCAGGTCGAGGAGGCAACCGTCTTCGGCGTCGAGGTGCCCGGGGCCGGCGGGCGCGCGGGCATGGTGGCGCTGCAGCTCAAGGACGGCCAGGAATTCGACGGCGCGGCGCTGGCCAAATCGGTCTACGCGCACCTGCCGGGGTACGCCGTGCCGCTGTTCGTCCGGCTCGTCAAGGAGTTGGCGCACACCTCGACGTTCAAGAGCCAGAAGGTCGAGCTACGCAAACAGGGCTACGGCGAGGAGGTCGAGGACCCGCTGTACGTGCTGGCCGGCAAGGACGAGGGTTACGTGCCGTTCTACCCCGAGTACGTCGACGAGGTCGTCGAGGGCAAGCGTCCCAAGTAGGTGATTCGGCGCGCGCCGGGGGCAGTCCTCGCGCACGGCTAGCCTGGTCGTGTGCAGCGGACCTTCCTCGGCCGCCCGGTCGCCGGTGACCGGGCCCTGATCATGGCGATCGTCAACCGCACACCCGACTCCTTCTACGACCGCGGGGCCACCTTCTCCGACGAGGCGGCCAAGGAGGCCACCCACCGCAAGATCGCCGATGGCGCCGACATCATCGATATCGGCGGGGTCAAGGCCGGGCCCGGTCAGACCGTCGATGCGGACGAGGAGATCGCCAGGGTCGTGCCGTTCATCGAATGGCTGCGCGGTACCTACCCCGATCAGCTGATCAGTGTCGATACCTGGCGTGCCGCGGTGGCCAAACAGGCCTGTGCGGCGGGCGCCGACCTGATCAACGACACCTGGGCCGGTGCCGATCCGGGCCTGCCCGAGGTCGCCGCCGAGTTCGACGCCGGGCTGGTCTGCTCACACACCGGTGGCGCGGTTCCGCGCACCCGGCCGTTCCGGGTCCACTACGGCGTCACCGAGCGCGGTGTGGTCGACGATGTCATCGCCGAGGTGACCGCCGCGGCCGAACGGGCGCAGGCGATCGGTGTCGCCAGAGATCGGATCTTGATCGATCCGACCCACGATTTCGGGAAAAACACTCATCACGGTCTTAGTTTGTTGCGCCACGTAAAAGATCTTGTAAACACGGGATGGCCGGTCCTGATGGCCCTGAGCAACAAGGATTTTGTCGGGGAGACTCTGGGTGTGGGACTGACCGAACGCCTGGAGGGCACGCTGGCGGCGACGGCCTTGGCCGCCGCCGACGGAGCCGCCATGTTCCGGGTGCACGAGGTCGGCCCCACTCGACGCGTACTGGAGATGGTCGCGTCGATACAGGGATCGCGTCCGCCGACGCGCACGGTGAGGGGACTGGCATGACGTACAGCGAGCAGCCGAACGCGAGATTGCACATGACACCCAGCGAGCAGCCGAAGGTGGGCTTGCGCATGACACCCAGCGAGCAGCCGAAGGCGGATCGCGCATGACTCTGATATCTGAGCTGACACCAGAACTGACCGATATCGACAAGACTGATGCGGTGGTGGGACACCCGTGGTTCGCAGACCACAGCTTCGGCCGTCCTGCGTGGACGGTCGAGGAACTCATCGAGGCCAAACGGGGCCGCACCATCTCGGTGGTGCTCCCGGCGCTCAACGAGGAGGAGACCGTCGCATCGGTGGTCGAGACCATCACCCCGCTGCTGGGCAACCTGGTCGACGAGCTGATCGTGCTGGACTCCGGTTCCACCGACGACACCGAGATCCGCGCGGTGGCCGCTGGTGCCCGGGTGATCAGCCGCGAAACCGCCCTGCCCGAACTGGCGCCGCGGTCCGGCAAGGGTGAGGTGCTGTGGCGCTCACTGGCCGCCACCACCGGTGACCTGGTGGTCTTCGTCGACTCGGATCTGATCGATCCCGACCCGATGTTCGTCCCCAAGCTGTTGGGTCCGCTGTTGACCGTCGACGGCGTGCACCTGGTGAAGGGTTTCTACCGGCGCCCGCTCAAGGTCAGCGGCAGTGAGGACGCCAACGGCGGCGGGCGGGTCACCGAACTGGTCGCGCGCCCGTTGTTGGCCGCCCTGCGCCCCGAGTTGACCTGTCTGTTGCAGCCGCTGGGCGGCGAGTACGCAGGCACCCGTGAACTGCTGACCTCGGTGCCGTTCGCACCCGCCTACGGTGTGGAGATCGGCCTGCTGGTCGACACCTACAACCGGTACGGGCTGGACGGTATCGCGCAGGTCAACCTGGGGGTGCGGACACACCGCAACCGCCCGCTGACCGAACTGGCCAGCATGAGCCGACAGGTGATCGCCACCCTGCTCAACCGCTGCGGGATCGAGGACTCCGGGATGGGGCTGACGCAGTTCTTCGCCGACGGCGACGACTACACGCCCCGCACGTCGGGGGTGTCGCTGGCCGACCGGCCCCCGATGAACACACTGCGCCCGTAGGTCGTCGCACAGGCTTGTCACACCGGTAGGGCAGTATCGATATCGTGACGCTGATATTGATGTACCTGGTGGTGCTGATCCTGGTCGGCGCGGTGTTGTTTGCCATCGGAAGTGTGCTGTTCGGTCGCGGTGAGCAGCTGCCGCCGCTGCCGAAGGCCACGACGGCGACGGTCCTGCCCGCCTCGGGTGTCACCGGCGCCGATGTCGACGCGGTGAAGTTCACCCAGACCCTGCGCGGATACAAGACCAGCGAGGTCGACTGGGTGCTGGACCGCCTCGGTGCCGAACTCGAGTCGGTGCGTGGCGAGTTGGCGGCATTGCGGGCCGCCTACGGTGTCGAGGACCCGACCACGTTCCCGGCCGAGCACGAGGCCGCCCACGCGCGCAGCGAGCAGTCGTGACCGCCGCGGAGGTGGACACCCGGGTTCGATGCGGTTGGGTGCCAACGGATTCGGCGCCGAATTCGGTGCTCTACCGGGAATACCACGACACCGAGTGGGGCGTGCCGTTGCGCGGCGAGCGTGCCTTGTTCGAGCGCGTCAGCCTCGAGGCGTTCCAGAGCGGGCTGTCCTGGTTGACCATCCTGCGTAAGCGTGACGGGTTCCGCCGCGCCTTCGCCGGGTTCGACCCCGAACAGGTCGCGCGCTTCACCGATGCCGATATCGCGCGCCTGATGGATGATGTCGAGATCGTGCGCAACCGCGCGAAGATCGAGGCCACCATCAACAACGCGCGTGTCATCGGCGATCTCGACGTCGACTTCTCGGATTTGCTGTGGTCTTTCGCGCCGGCCCGGCGGCCCCGCCCGGAGGTGATGGCCGACGTCCCAGCGGTCACTGCGGAATCGACCGCGATGGCCAAGGAACTGAAGCGTCGCGGCTTTCGCTTCGTGGGGCCGACGACGGCCTATGCGCTGATGCAGGCGACCGGGATGGTCGACGACCATATAGCGACGTGCTGGGTGCCCGGTGCAGGCTAGCTCGCCTCGATCCGGTCACGTTCCGTCAGTTTTGCCGGGTCTTTTCACACCGCGCCGTCGCGATAGGGAACAATAGGATGAGTTCACTGGCAATTCTGTGCCGGCACACGCCGGTCTTGATCGGGTCCGTTTCACAGCGGGCCGGCTCACGCGGAGGGAGCACACGATGGCGGCGATGAAGCCCCGGACTGGAGACGGTCCATTGGAAGCGACCAAGGAGGGGCGCGGCATCGTGATGCGGGTACCACTGGAAGGCGGTGGACGGCTCGTCGTAGAGCTGACCCCCGCTGAGGCGGCCGCCCTCGGCGACGAACTCAAAGGCGTCACCAGCTAGGGCTACGCCCTCGGTATCGCGCTGACCGTAGGTCAGCGCGATACAGCTTCGTAGATGCGAAGCGTCTGCTCGGCGATCTGCGCCCAGGAGAATTCCTCGATGCACCGCTGTCGACCGGCTGCGCCGTAGCGCCGGGCGCGCTCGGGATCGGCGACGAGGGCGTTGACGGCACGGGCCAAGCCGTCCTCGAAACCGCGGGCATCCGCGGCGTCGTAGTGGACCAGCAGCCCGGTGCTGTTGTCGGCGACGACCTCGGGGATGCCGCCGACATCGGAGGCGACGACCGCGGTCCCGCAGGCCATCGCCTCCAGGTTGACGATTCCCAGCGGCTCGTAGACCGACGGGCAGACGAAAGCGGCTGATGCGGAGAGAATTTCGCGGATCTTGGGTACCGGCAGCATTTCGCGCACCCAGAACACCCCGGATCGCGCGGCGCCGAGCTCCTGCACGGCCGCGCTGACTTCGGCGGCGATCTCTGGAGTGTCCGGGGCACCCGCGCACAGCACCAATTGAATCGCGGGATCGAACTTGTGGGCGGCGGCGACCAGGTGTGCCACGCCCTTCTGCCTGGTGATGCGCCCGACGAATGCCACGATCGGGCGGGACGGATCGACGCCGAGCTCGGCGAGTACCGAGGCGCCCGGTTCGGGCGCGGCCGGATACCAGACCTCGGTGTCGATCCCGTTGCGCACCACGTGCACCCGGTCGGAGTCCAGCGCCGGGTAGGTGGCCAGAACGTCGTTGCGCATCCCGGAGCTCACGGCGATCACCGCGTCGGCCGCCTCCACGGCGGTGCGCTCCACCCAGGAGGACACCCGGTATCCGCCGCCGAGCTGCTCGGCCTTCCACGGCCGCATCGGTTCCAGCGAATGGGCGGTCAGCACGTGCGGAATGTCGTGGAGCAGCGCCGCGAGGTGCCCGGCCATGCCGGTGTACCAGGTGTGCGAATGCGCCACCGTTGCAGACGCGGCGGCGTTGGCCATCACCAGATCCGCCGACAGCGTGGACAGCGCGGGATTGGCCGACTGTAGTGCGGGGTCCGGCTGGGCGACGATCGCGGTATCGCGCGGAGCGCCCATACAGTGCACGTCCACCTCGCACAATCGGCGCAACTGCGAGACCAGCTCCGTCACGTGCACACCGGCTCCACCGTAGATCTCCGGCGGATACTCCCGAGACATCATCGCCACCCGCATGGTGTGCACGGTAACGGGCAGGGGCGGGCCGGCGCACCCCTGTGCGCTTTCTGGACATCGCGTGGATGTCGCGACGGGCCCAAACACCTTGACATGCAGCCTGTTGTTCGGGCGATTGGCTAGCCGCACCGCGGTCAGCCCGATAGGTTGGGACCATGAGGGAAGCGCCACATGTGCTGGGCATCGTCCTCGCTGGGGGGGAGGGTAAGCGCCTTTACCCTTTGACGGCGGACCGGGCGAAGCCCGCGGTGCCTTTCGGCGGCGGATATCGGTTGATCGACTTCGTACTGTCCAATCTGGTGAACGCGCGGTTCCTCCGCATCTGTGTACTCACGCAATACAAATCGCACTCG
Organism: Mycobacterium sp. VKM Ac-1816D; assembly: GCF_000416385.1. Classification (NCBI taxonomy): domain Bacteria; kingdom Bacillati; phylum Actinomycetota; class Actinomycetes; order Mycobacteriales; family Mycobacteriaceae; genus Mycobacterium; species Mycobacterium sp. VKM Ac-1816D. The sequence continues at coordinate 140,240 of NZ_AOHQ01000138.1, read as the reverse complement.
CTGGACAGGCATATCTCGCAGAACTGGCGACTGTCCGGATTGGCCGGTGAATACATCACCCCCGTTCCGGCGCAACAGCGTCTTGGACCGCGGTGGTACACCGGATCGGCCGACGCGATCTATCAATCGCTGAACCTGATCTACGACGAGGACCCGGACTACATCGTCATCTTCGGTGCCGACCACGTCTACCGGATGGATCCCGAACAGATGCTCGCGCATCACATCGAGAGCGGTGCCGGCGCGACAGTCGCCGGCATCCGGGTCCCGCGGTCGGAAGCGTCGGCGTTCGGCTGCATCGATGCCGACGAATCGGGTCGCATTCGCAGCTTCATCGAGAAGCCCGCCGACCCGCCGGGCACCCCGGACGATCCGGAACAGACCTTCGCCTCGATGGGCAACTACATCTTCACGACCAAGGTGCTCATCGACGCGATCCGCGCCGATGCCGACGAGGACCATTCCGACCACGACATGGGCGGGGACATCATCCCGCGACTGGTGGCCGACGGGATGGCTGGCGTCTACGACTTCGACGACAACGAGGTGCCCGGCGCCACCGAACGTGACCACGGGTACTGGCGTGACGTCGGAACGCTGGACGCGTTCTACGACGCCCACATGGACCTGGTTTCGGTGCACCCGGTGTTCAACCTGTACAACAAGCGCTGGCCGATTCGCGGGGGCTCGGAGAACCTGGCGCCCGCCAAGTTCGTCAACGGCGGTTCCGCTCAGGAATCGGTGGTCGGTGCGGGAAGCATCATTTCCGCGGCGTCGGTGCGCAACTCGGTGCTGTCGTCGAATGTGGCCATCGAAGACGGCGCGATCGTCGAGGGCAGCGTGCTGATGCCCGGGGTGCGGATCGGTCGGGGCGCGGTGGTGCGGCGAGCGATCCTGGACAAGAACGTCGTCGTCGGCCCCGGCGAGATGGTCGGTGTCGACCTGGACAAGGACCGCGAGCGATTCTCCATCAGCTCCGGCGGTGTGGTGGCCGTCGGCAAGGGTTTGTGGATCTGACCGACCGAGGCGCGTCGTTCCTCGACACGCTCTGCCGAACGGTCCGGACGGCACTGGATTGTCGGCATGCGATGGTGCTCGGCGATCGGACCGACATCCCATCGAGCGCGGTGTTCATCGACGACGCGTCGGGTCAGGGGTACCCGGTGCCGAGCGCGCTGGGCGAGGCCAGGTTCGTCGCCGCCGTGCCGGTGATCATCGATTCGACCGCCGAGCGCGCGCTCTGGGTCGCCGACCCGCAGCCGCGCACCATCACCGCCGGTCTGCGGGACCAACTCGAGGCGTTCGGATCGTTGGCCGCCCATCACCTGCAGCTGACGGCCGCCGCGGGCCTGTACCGGCTGGTTGCCGAGAACTCGGCGGACACGCTCATCCGCGGCAGCATGGACGGCATCCGCCGCTACGTCTCGCCCTCGATCCGCTCGCTGCTGGGCTACGAGGCCGCCGAGTTGGTCGGTGAACGGGCCAGCGATATCACCCACCCCGATGACGTCGGCGCCTTCGGGCGCAAGATGCTGGCGATGCGAGAGGGTCAGGTCGACAGCTTCACCACCGAGCACCGGATGCGGCACAAGGACGGCGGCTGGGTGTGGATCGAGGCATTCGTCCGCGTCACCCGGGATGCCGTTACCGGTGAGCGTGACGGTTACGTGGTGTCGGTGCGCGACACGTCGCGCCGTAAAGAGCTCGAAGAACAATTGGTGCACAACGCCTCCCATGACCCGCTGACCGGCCTGCCGAACCGGGCGCTGCTCTACCAACGTCTCGCCGAACACATCGAGCGGGCCGCACCGTTCGCGCTGCTGTGCATCGATCTGGACGGGTTCAAGCAGGTCAACGACCAACTCGGGCACAGTACGGGCGATATCGTCCTGACCACGGTGGCGAAGCGGCTGGTTGCCGGCGTGCGGACCGGCGATACGGTGGCGCGCCGAGGCGGTGACGAGTTCGTGGTCATCCTGTGTGACGCACCGCTACCCGAATCCGCAATGGCACTGGGACGCAGGCTCATCGACACCGTTTCGGCCCCGATGACGGTCGGCGATTGGACCGGTGCCGTGGGTCTGAGCGTCGGGATCGCCATCGCCCGCGCGGCGGACGACGCCGAGGAACTCCTGCTTGCCGCCGACCGGGCGATGTACGAGGCGAAGGCGGCCGGCCGCAACGGGTGTCGGCTCGCCGACATCGGTCACTAGTACGTCGGTGACTGGTTCGCCGTCCGGGCTGCGCGAGCAGGCTTGTCGTGCCGCGGTACCTGGGGCAGGTCCGTGATCTTGCGGCCCCGGCCCGCCACCGTGGCCAGCGAACGACGGCATTTCGGGCAGATCGGCTTACCGGCGATGTCGACCGTCCACTTCTTGCCGCTGCCCGGACACGCTCTGTCTGCCATGCCGGCAACTCTATCGACGCTCACCACACGTGCGGAATCAGCCTGAACCGCACCGTGTCCATGTACTCGCGGTACCCGGCCAGCTCGGCGGCGAGCAGCTGTTCCTCGTCACGGATGCGGGCGACGATCACCGGTGCCGCCGCCGCGACGCCGAGCAGACCCCACAGCGAATCCAGCGCAAGGGGCGTGCCGAACATCATGATCGCGGCCCCGGTGTACATCGGGTGGCGCACCCAGCCGTAGAGACCGGTCGAGACCAGCGGTTGATCGGCTTCCACCCGCACGGTGGCCGCGGCGTAGTTGTTCTGTACGACGACCAGTTGCGCGATTGCCAGTCCGACCGCGACCAGGATGTTGCCGATGAGGACGAGCCACACCGGCACCGACGACCAACCGAACCGGTGATCCAGCGCGCACAGGACGAACGTCACGGTCACCGACACCAGGATGAGCGACATGATGATCCGTTGAGCGGGTCGGCTCTCGGCGGTCGGGCCCGCCTGCATGCGGCGGGCCAGCGCCGCCGGGTATCGCACGGCCAGGTAGATGCTCGGCAGCGTGGTGGTGGCCACGAACACCGCAAGAAACACCCAGGCCTGCCAATAGGCGAATGTGCCTGCGGGCCAGAACAGGACGGCGACGAAGAACAACAGGCCCGCACACGTCTGGATCGCGAATCTCATGCGACGTCCCGACGACGATAGATGGATCCGGCGGCCGCGGTGAGCCCTGCTGCCACGACCACCATGACCGCGAGGGCGAGGGTGGGCACCTCTGTTGGTGCGGTCGTCTGCCCCACCGGGGAGAGATCGACAAGCCATCGGGGCAGCCGCAACAAGGCGCCGAGATACAGCGCCACCACCACGAAACCCACAGCGAGCCAGCCGATCAGCGGTCGCCGCAACGCCGCGGCGAGGGCGGCGATACCTGCCAGCACCGCCATCGCCGGCAACTGCGCCAGTGCGGCGCCGGTCAGCCGCCAGACCTCGGCCGGCGCACCGGTTGCGATGCCGGCGCCCAGACCGTTGCCCAGTCCGGCGGCTGCCAGCAAGACGGTGGTGCTGACCAGTGTCGCGGCCACCGCGCTCAGCAGCCAGGCCCAGCGCGAAACCGATGCCGCCAGGACCGGCTCGGCCAGGCCCCGCTGTTCGTCGGTGTGGATGCGCAGCACGGCGGCAACCACGAAAGCGCCTGTGGCGGCGGCCAGGAACTGCGTCATGGTGGTGTAGGCGCCGTCGGCGCCGGCGTCGGTCAACACGCGGGCCAGCAGTTCATTGCCGCGGGCCGCGTCGAGCAGCGATCGGGTCATCGATCCGAACGTCAGGCCGGCCAGGAACAGCGCGACACCCCAGCCGATGCGCTGCCCCCGTTGCAGAACGAGGTTCAGCACGAACAGATTCGGGATGGTCATCGCACGGGGACGCTCACCGGTCGAGGTGATGATGCCCGCGTCGTACTCGCGACGGCCCTCGCATGCCAGCGCCACGGCGACCAGCGCGGCGGCCAACCCCGACAGCATCGCCAGGGGCCACCAACGCAGTTCGACGAAAGACCTCATCTGCTGCGCCCAGGCGATGGGGGACAGCCAACTCACCGCGCTGCCCGAATGCTCGATGACATCGCCGATGCCACGGATCAGGGCCGCGAGCGCCAGTCCGCCCATGGCCGCGCCGGTGGCGGTCCGCGACTGACGCAGGAGTTGGGCGGTGACGGCGGCGAGGGCGCCGAACACCATTGCCGTCACACAGATGCCGAGGCTGAACGCCGCGCTGTCGGCGACGTCGAACCCGCCGAGGATCAGCGCCGCGGTCATGGTGAGCGCGAGCACGGCGTTGGTGGCGGTGACCAGAAGCAGCGCCGCGACGGTGCGGGCGTGGCGTCCCACCACCGAGGACTGCACCAATTCGGCCGTCCCGTCCTCCTCTTCGGCGCGGGTGTGCCGGATCACGGTCAGGATGGCCAGAATCGAGGTCGCGATGATGAGGGTGAGCATCAGCTCGTTGGCGATCATCGCGCCCAGCGCGGTGTGGTGGGTCCCGAACATCGGACCGCTGAGCATGATTCCGGCGGGGGTCTGCATCAACTCGATGCGGGCCAACCGTTGCTCGTGGTCCGGATAGGTCATGGCCAGTGCGGCGGGGGTGTAGGCCGGCAGTGCGGTCAGCAGCACGATCCATACCGTCAGCCGAATCCGGTCACGGCGCAGGGCAAGTCGCAGCAGCGTGGCGACACCCGTCAGTGACCCGGTCGCGGTATGGCGGCCGGTGCGCTCGATGACGGCGTTCATCAGCCGGCCGCCTGATACTCACGCATGAACAGGTCTTCCAATGACGCCGCGGCGACCTGTAGCTCGGTGATGCCCAGTCCGGTGAGGTGTTCCATGGCGATGTCCAGGTCGGCGCGATCGACCGAGAAGCAGACCTGGCCGTCGTGCTCGGCGAAGTCGTGGACGAACGGCAGGTCCGCCCACCCGGTGCCCGCGGTACGGGTACGCGCGGTGACCGTCGTGCGCATCAGATGGCGCAGGTCGGTGAGCGACCCGGAGCGCACGGTCTTGCCGGACCTGATGATCGTGACGGTGTCACAGAGCTGCTCGACCTCGGCGAGGATATGGCTGGACAACAGCACTGCCGCGCCACGGTCGGCGACCTCGGCGACGCACTTTTGAAAGTTCTTCTCCATCAACGGGTCCAAGCCGGAGGTCGGTTCGTCGAGGATGTAGAGCTCGGCGTCGGTGCTGAAGGCGGCGACGATGGCGACCTTCTGCCGATTGCCCTTGGAGTAAGTGCGCGCCACCTTGTCAGGGTCGAGTTCGAAGCGCTCGATGAGCTCGTCGCGGCGACGGGTGTCGACCGCGCCGTTGCGCAGCCGGGCCAGGAAATCGATCGCCTGTGCGCCGGTGAGGTTGGGCCACAACGTGACATCGCCGGGGACATAGGCGATGCGCCGGTGCAGGGCGACGGCATCGCGCCAGGGATCGCCGCCGAGCAGTCGGACGTGTCCGCCGTCGGCGCGCAACAGGCCGAGCAACACCCGGATGGTCGTCGATTTCCCTGCGCCGTTCGGGCCGAGGAATCCGGTCACCTCCCCGGGCGCCACCGTCAGGTCCAAGCCATCGAGTGCGATGCTGCGGCCGAACCGCTTCGTCAGTCTCTGGATCTGTACTGCGTCGGTCATCATCGACTCCCTTCGGTGGGATGGCTGAACGGGATGCCCTGTCGGCGTTGGGCGATGAAGGCGTCGTACATGGTGGTGTCGGTCAGCAGGCCGCGGGTGTAGATCTCCAGGGCGGGCAACACCATGTCCTCGGCGTAATCGCGCAGTACTGCGCGGATATCGGTGGGGTTGTCGTGTAACTGGAGGTAGAGCAGGAATCCGCCGCCGCCGAGCATGCCGAGGAATCGTGCCCGCGCCTTGGGGTCGTCACTGGGTTTGATGGTGCCTGCGCGCACACCGTCGTCGAGGTACTGCTCGGTGTTGTCGAGCATCCGCTGCCAGAACGCCTTGGCCAGGTCGCCGCCGGTCTGCATGCTGCGCACCAGGTAGACCATCAGCGGTGCGTACTCCTCGATCTCGGCCATCTGCGCGAGCCAGGTGGCCGGGTCCGAGGACTGGATGGACTCGGATTTGGCGGTGCGGATGTACTCGGCGATGTAGTCGTCGCATGCCTTGCGAAGGCCGTCCTTGGAGCCGAAGTGGTGGATCACCAGACCGGGGCTGACGCCGGCCGCGGCGGCGATGGCGCGAACCCCGGTGGTGAACCCGTGCGTGCCGAACTGCTCGATCGCCGCGTCGCGGATGCGGGCCGCGGTGGTCAGGTCCTCGCTTGAACGCATGTTCAACAGATTAAACGCCCGTTCAGTCGGTGGTCAAGGTTCTCCCGCGAGCAGACGCGTTTACCCCCTGAAAAGCCTGTCAACGGGGGTAAACGCGTCTGCTCAGCTCGCGCGCTGCGCCATATGGAGGCCCAGTCGCGCCACCAAGTCGTCGGGATGGCGCCGGACGTCATCGACGACCAGTGGGCTGGTCAGCCAACCGCACTCCTGCAGTCGCGCCACCTTCATCCGGTCGTGGCGCAACGAGACGGGGTTGGCGTGCCATTCCATGCTTTCGTACTCGGCGACCAACCTGAACTCGGGCCACGCGAAGTCGACGCGCCACAAGCGCCCGTGCAGGTCGACGATCTCGTATTGCACTTGCGGTGCCGGTAGGCCGCCATCGTGAAAGGCCAGACGGGCTTCGCTTTCCATGGGTGATTCGGCGCGACCGTCGGCGAGCGAGACCAACTCACGCACCTGCACGATGCCGCGTCGGCCGCGCTGCTCGTCGATGGCAGCGGTGAGAGCGCCCGCATCGCAGGTACGCGAGCGTAGGGCCGAGTCGAGGACGGCAAGCGCTCGCGGACGCCGAACCGAACGCGCGATCTCGACGGCTGTCCATGCCGGGGCGGTGCACAATCGGCCACCGACGAGTTTCAGTGGTGCACCAATTCGTTGATGCACCATGACATCTGGAGTCGGACGCAATCGAATGCCAGGGTCGAGCACATGGATGCGATCGTCGGGCTCGGTGTTGAAGCCATAGAGCTCGGCCGCGGTGTTCATGCACGCGACGACCCGTTCACCGGCGCAGATGTCCAATGCGGCGAGGCGCGCAGCGACGTCGGGAGTGTGCAACGCGTAGATGCCACGGCGGACGCGTATCAACTCGCCTTTGCCCAACATGACTTCGACGCGCTTAGGTGTGGCCACGCTCAGGATCTGCTGTCGTGTCACGACTCCGCCGCACGCGGCGAAGAGCTCGTGCAACGACATGACGTGATACTTGCCGTCGTCGCCCGGAGATGCCAGGCACCGGCCACGATGCCTGTTGATAACTCCACGAGCAGACCCATGTACCCCTGGAGGGGGTCACATTTGGGGGAATATGCGTCTGCTCGCGGGAGGAAAGACTCGCGGGAGTAGGGGAGGGTCAGTCGCGGGCGGCGGCGAGCAGCCCGTCGCCCAGCGGCACCAGCACCGGGGTGAAGCGCTCGTCCTCGGCGATCAGCCTGGCTGCTTCGCGGACCGCGCTGACCTCGGCGTCATTGGCCGACGCGTCACCGGCCCGGCCGCCGAGCGCCGCGCGATGTACCACGATGGCCCCACCGGCCCGCAGCAGGCGCACACCCTCGGCGACGAACTGGGGTTGGTCGGCGGGCGCGGCGTCGATGAAGACCAGGTCGTAGGACTCGTCGGCCAGCCGGGTCAGCACCTCTTGGGCGCGGCCGCCGATCAGCCGGGTGCGCGAGGCGCCGACGCCCGCTTCTGTGAACGCCTGCTTGGCCAGGCGCTGGTACTCGGGCTCGACGTCGATGGTGGTCAGAACGCCGTCCTCACGCATGCCGGCCAACAACCACAACCCGCTCACGCCCGCGCCGGTGCCCACCTCGACCACGGCCTTGGCGCCGGTCAACCGCGCCAACACCGACAACAGAGCGCCGACCGCGGGGGTGACGGCGCCGGCCCCGCTGTCGACGGCGCGCTCGCGGGCCGCGGCGGTCACGGCGTCCTCGGTGATCGACGCCTCCGCGTGCGAGACGATCGACTGGGCGGCGTCGTCGGTGCTGGCCATGCCCGCAGCGTAGAGCAGCGGTGCTCAGACGCCCGCCGACACGCCCGCCCCTGATGCGGAGATCACAACGAAAATGTGCCCGTTTTGCCTGGTTGCGGCGTGGGTATCTGCTTTCTCAGGAATTGTTCAGTTTGCTCATATGCCTGGCACACCCCGGCGGGAGAACGTACTACGCATGGAACACGGCGACAGCTTGCGTCTTCGGAATACGGCCGATACCGGCCACGTTTCCCCTAGCAACGAGCAGACGTCCGCCTGCCATCTCGATTTGGAGGATCCGATCACCGCTTCAGTGAGCACCACGAGCAGCCCGGCTGCCAGTCCCGTCACCATGCCCCACCTGGAGCAGTTCACCGACGGCGAGTGGGTCGAGCCCTCCGACGAGCTGACCGGCACCGCGGTGTTCGACGCCACCGGCGACAAGGCGGCCATGCCGTCTTGGGATGAGCTGGTGCGCCAACACGCCGACCGCGTCTACCGGCTGGCCTACCGCCTTTCCGGTAATCAGCAGGACGCCGAGGACCTGACCCAGGAGACCTTCATCAGGGTCTTCCGCTCGGTGCACAACTACCAGGCCGGCACCTTCGAGGGCTGGTTGCACCGCATCACCACCAACCTGTTCCTCGACATGGTCCGTCGCCGCACCCGCATCCGTATGGAGGCGCTGCCCGAGGACTATGACCGGGTGCCCGCCGAGGACCCGAACCCGGAGCAGATCTACCACGATTCGCGGTTGGGCCCCGATCTGCAGGCAGCGCTGGACTCACTGCCGCCGGAGTTCCGCGCCGCCGTCGTGCTGTGCGATATCGAGGGTCTGTCGTATGAAGAGATCGGCGCCACCCTCGGCGTGAAGCTCGGCACCGTCCGCAGCCGGATCCACCGCGGTCGCCAGGCTCTTCGTGAGCACCTGGCCAAGAACTCCGACCAGCTGAGCGCGTCGGCCTGAGCGGTCGTGGGTGTGCGCTGCGGCGTACCGCGCTACATTCAGATGAGTGTTGTCGGTGTGACGATGCGGCGATCCGGAAGGAGCGGGGCGATGGCCGACCCTGGCGATGTATTCCGTCGCGCATTCTCCTGGCTGCCGACCCAGTTCGCGTCGCAGAGCAGCGCCCCGGTCGGCCCGCGCCGGTTCGGCTCCACCGAGCATCTCTCGCCCGAGGCAATTGCCGCCTTCGTCGACGGTGAGCTCCGGATGACGGCACATCTGCGCGCCGGCCACCACCTCTCGCTGTGCCCGATGTGCGCCGACGAGGTCGAGGCCCAGCGTCAGGCCCGTACCGCATTACGCGATTCCTGCCATATCGCGATGCCCAGCTCTCTACTCGGCCTGTTGTCCCAGATCCCGGACCGGGATCCACCGGAGCAGCCGTCCAATGAAGACCCACAGCGCGTCGCAGACGGCGTCGCCAGGGCGCGCCGTAAGCGCCGGTAGGGTTGCAATCGAGACCAGTAGTCGCGCGTGCCAACCGAGGATGCGTGCTGTGACCGGGGAGTGATGCACGGGTGAGCAACAAGGACGAATCGGGTAACAACCCTCGGTTGGCTCCGCGCCCGGTGTCGCGTCCGCCGGTGGATCCCGCCTCGCAACGTGCCTTCGGCCGCCCCGCCGGTGTGTCCGGTTCGTTCCTGGGTGCCGACAAGCACGTCGACCAGGGGGAGTACACCCCCAAGAGCCTGAACCCGGACCCGGTACTGGCCGAGGCCTTCGGCCGGCCGTACGCCGGCGGCGACTCGTTGCAACGTCATCCCGCCGACGCCGGTGCGTTGGATGCCGAGAACCTCTCCGATGAAGACGACACCCCTGACCCGTGGCGCGACCCGTCCGCGGCCGCAGCGCTCGGTGCGCCGGCCGTCGTGGCCTCCGCGCCGGTGGTGGTGCAGGCGCCCCAGGGCAAGCTCGGGGTGCGCGACGTGCTCTTCGGTCGCAAGGTCTCGGTCGTCGCGCTGGTGATCCTTGCGCTGATCGCCCTGCTGATCGGCGCGCTCGGCGGTCTGGTCGGCAACAAGACCGCCGAGGTCGTCGAGGCCTTCACCACCTCCAAGGTCACCCTCGAAACGAGCGACCTACCCGCTCAACCCGCGGGCCGGCTCGCCGAGGTGGCTGCCGCGGTGGCCGATTCGGTGGTCACCATCGAGGCCACCAGCGATCAGTCGGGATCCCAGGGATCCGGTGTGGTGGTCGACGGCCGCGGTTACATCGTGACCAACAATCACGTCATCTCCGAGGCCGCCAAGAACCCGGCCAAGTTCAAGATGTTCGTCGTCTTCAACGACGGCAAGTCGGTGCCCGCCAACCTCGTCGGCCGCGATCCCAAGACCGATCTCGCGGTGCTCAAGGTCGACAACGTCGACAATCTCACCGTGGCCCGGCTCGGTGACTCCGAGAAGCTCCAGGTCGGCGAGGAAGTCATCGCCGCCGGTGCGCCCCTGGGCCTGCGCAGCACCGTCACCAGCGGCATCATCAGCGCGCTGCATCGGCCGCTGCCGCTGTCCGGCGACGGTTCGGACACCGACACCGTGATCGACGGCGTGCAGACCGACGCCTCGATCAACCACGGCAACTCCGGTGGCCCGCTGATCAATATGAACGCTGAGGTCATCGGCATCAATACGGCAGGAAAGTCGTTGTCGGACAGCGCCAGTGGCCTCGGCTTCGCCATTCCGGTCAACGAGGTCAAGGATGTCGTCCAGAAGCTGATCGAGGCGGGCAAGATCGAGCACCCGTCGCTGGGCCTGACGGCCCGTTCGGTCAGCAACGATCTGGCCTCCGGAGCCCAGATCGCCAACGTCAAGGCCGGTGGGCCTGCCGAGCGGGCGGGCATCCTGGAGAATGACGTGGTGATCAAGATCGGTAACCGCAAGGTGGCAGACGCCGACGAGTTCGTCGTCGCGGTCCGTCAGCTGAAGATCGGCGAGCCGGCGCCCGTCGAGGTGCTGCGCGACGGACGCCCGGTCACGTTGACCGTCACGCCGATCGGCGACGGCACGGCCTGAGATGTTCGCCAATGTCGGCTGGGGCGAGATGCTCATCCTGGTGGTGGCGGGTCTTGTCATCCTCGGCCCGGAACGGTTGCCCGGAGCGATCCGGTGGACCTCCAACGCGGTGCGCCAGGCCCGCGAGTATCTCAGCGGCGCAACCAATCAACTGCGTGAGGATCTCGGCCCCGAGTTCGACGACCTGCGTCAACCGTTGAGCGAGTTGCAGAAGCTTCGCGGTATGACGCCGCGGGCCGCGCTGACCAAGCATCTGCTCGACGGTGACGATTCGTTCCTGACCGGCAACTTCGACAAGCCGGTCAAACCGGTCTCTCCCGACGCGCCCACACCGGCCGTCCCGGAGACCCCGCCGAAGCCGCGGGAACCCGGGCCCACCAGATTCGACGCGGACGCGACCTGAGGCGGTCGGTGTCCGGCTAGCGTCCGGCCGGGTCCAGACCCAGTGACATACCTGCCAGTCCGCGCTTGCGCGCACCGAGGGCGTCGGCGACCTTGCGCAGTTCCCTGCCCGCGGCGGAATCGGGCGCCGACAAGACCAGCGGCACCCCGGAATCACCCGCGGAGACCAGCTCGGGCTCCAGTGGCACCTGTCCCAACAGTGGCACCTCGGCACCGACCGAACGGGTCAGCGACTCGGCGACCTGCCGGCCGCCGCCCTCACCGAACACCCGCATGACGGTGCCGTCTGGCAGTGTCAGACCGGCCATGTTCTCGACGACGCCCACGATGCGCTGGCGGGTCTGCAGCGCGATGGCACCGGCGCGTTCGGCGACCTCGGCGGCGGCGGACTGCGGCGTGGTGACGACCAGGATCTCCGCGCCGGGGATCAACTGGGACACCGAGATGGCGATGTCACCGGTGCCCGGCGGAAGATCGAGCAGCAGCACGTCCAGGTCGCCCCAGTAGACATCGGCGAGGAACTGTTGCAGTGCCCGGTGCAGCATTGGACCGCGCCACACCACCGGCGTATTGCCCTGGGTGAACATCGCGATCGAGATGACCTTCACGTCATGGGCGATCGGCGGCAGGATCATCGAATCGACCTGGGTCGGTCGATCGACGATGCCCATCATGCGCGGCACCGAATGGCCGTAGATATCGGCGTCGAGGACACCGACCTGCAGCCCGCGTGCGGCGAGCGCGGCGGCCAGGTTCACCGTGACACTGGACTTGCCGACGCCGCCTTTACCCGAGGCGACGGCGTACACCCGGGTCAGCGAGTTCGGCTGGGCGAACGGGATCACCGGCTCACGTGAATCGCCGCGCAGCAGCTTGCGCAACTCGGCCCGCTGTTCGTCGTTCATCACATCGAGGGCGACGCTGACCGCGCCGGTACCGGGCACGTCGGTCACCGCGGCGGTGACCTTGTCCACGATTTCGGTCTTCTTCGGGCAGGCCGAGGTGGTCAGGTAGATCTCGACGGCGACGGAATGGTCGTCGGCGATGGAGACGCTTTTGACCATTCCGACCTCGGTGATCGGACGGCGCAGTTCGGGGTCGACGACCTTGTTCAGCGCGGAGCGCACCGCGGCTTCCAGGTCGGTATGTGTCGAGGACATTGCCACCGAGTCTAGGCCGCTGTCGCCGACCGTCGGACCGCCGGGCCGACTCGTCGGTTGGTGACCTCGGGTGCCTCAGGCCGCCGGACCGGGCGCGGGGCCCGGAGCCGGACCGGGTGCCGCCGGGAGCGCCGGTGCGACCGGGGCCGGTGCGGGCGGCGGCGGAGCGAACGGATTGAACGGCGCGGGCGGGGCAGCCGGGGGCGCGAACGGATTGAACGGCGCGGGCGGGGCAGCCGGGGGCGCGAACGGATTGAACGGCGCGGGTGGGGCGGCCGGGGGCGGCGCGAACGGGTTGAACGGTGCGGCCGGTGGAGGGGGTGCGAACGGGTTGAACGGTGCCGCCGGGACGGGCTTGTTCTCCCCGATGCAGAAGACGGCGCAATTCGGCACGGCCGCAGGCTGATCCGGTCCTGGCGGAACCGGCAACCGGTCGGCGACGTTGGCCCGGCCCAGATCGAAGAAGGGCATCACGGCCATCGGATCGGTCGACGGCAGTCCCAGTGCGTTGAGCGGCAGGCCCGGCCCGAGCCCCTCGGCGTTGGTCGCGAGGTGGACGTTGGCGTCGCGCAACTGCGGCACGGACCCGGTGATCGGCGGCAGATCCACCGGCACCACCCCGGTGGCGTAGGCCGCCGCCCAACCGAGCACGTTGCGGGCATAGGCCACGGAGTTGTTGTAGCGCAGGATCGCCGTCATCACCTGGCTCTGATCCCGCATGTTCAGTCCGCCGCTGCACAGGTAGCGGGCCGCGGCCAGGGTGGCGTCGAAGAGATTCTGCACCTCGACCTTGCCGTCACCGTTGCCGTCGGAGGCGTACCGCGACCAGGTCCCCGGCAGGAACTGCATCGGACCCATCGCCTGGGCGTAGGTGATCCGGTCGTTGTTGCGGCTCTGCACGATGACCTCGTTGCCGGGCAGCGAGCCGTCCAGCGCCGGGCCGAGGATCGGCCGCACCGCGGTGCCGTTGATATCGGTCGCGCCGTTGCTGGCGTGCATGGACTCGATGCGGCCGATACCGGCCAGCAGGTTCCAGCTCATCCCGCAGTTCGGCGCGGCAGCGGCCATCATGCGTTCGGCGTTGCGGTAGGCGTTGAGGGCAACCGTCGGGATCCGCAGGCTGCCCGGCGAGCTGACCACCGCGGCGGGCGGGGGAGCCGTCAGCGCGGTGCCGGCAGTCTGGAACGGACGCGGCGCCCGGTAGACCGGAACCACGACCGCGCCGGCACTTTCGTCGGGCGTGGGCACCACCGCGGCCAGCGGGGTGACGGTCGCCTCGAGTACGGGTTTGACCGACGGCCCGGACGCGCCGACGCCGAGCGTCAGCACCAGCGGGGCGAGCACGGCGACGCCCAACAACCCGCGTGAGCTGGGAGCCGAATCGGCCACGGACCGGAGCGCCTGATCAGCGCGGCGCCGCGCCGCTGCGAGGGCGGCGCTTCCCCGTTTTGCCACTCAACCGTCCTAAATCCGTTACCCGACCGTTGTGAACCAGGTCACCATACCCATTGCGAGGTCGGCGTGGTGGGCCAATGGGTTCACTGATCCTGTTCGGAGTCGTCGGCACCGTCCGGCTCGGCGCTGTCGGCCACCGCTCGTTTGCCCTTGTTCTTCTTCGGTTTCGGCGGCACAAGTTCGACCAGCATGTCGCGCAGGTCCTCCAACTCGCGTCGCATGTAATCGCGGGTGACCACCTCGCCGACGGCCAGTCGCAGTGCCGCCAGCTCCCTGGCCAGGTACTCGGTGTCGGCCTTGGTCTGCTCGGCGCGCCGGCGGTCCTCCTCGAGCGACACCCGGTCCCGGTTTTCCTGGCGGTTCTGGGCCAGCAGGATCAGCGGTGCGGCATAGGCCGCCTGGGTGGAGAACGCGAGGTTGAGCAGGATGAACGGATACGGATCCCACTGCCAGGCGAAAGCGCCGACATTCAACAGGATCCAGACGATCACGACGATGGTCTGGATGGCCAGATAGCGGCCGGTGCCCAGGAACCGCGCGATGCGCTCGCTGACGCGCCCCACCGCCTCGACATCGAAGCGGGGGCGCAGCGAGCGTGATCGGCGTGGTGTGTCGAGACGCTGGCGTGCCGAGTCGCTCATGCGACGCCTTCCCTGGACGCGTTGCTGTCGGTCCGGGTCACGTCGTGGACTCCTTCATGATCACCGGCTCACCCTCGTGCTCGCGCCAGTCATCGGGCAGCAGGTGGTCCAGCACGTCGTCGACCGATACCGCGCCCAACAGGTGGTTTTCCTCGTCGACCACCGGCCCGCACACCAGGTTGTAGGCGGCGAAGTAGCGGGTCAACGCGCCGAGCGGTTCGTCGGGGCGCAGGCTCGGCAGGTCGGTGTCGACGATGCCGCTGACCAGCGCCGCCGGCGGTTCACGAAGCAGTCGCTGCAGGTGCACACAGCCCAGATAACGGCCGGTCGGGGTGGCCGTCGGCGGGCGCACCACGAACACCAGCGAGGCCAGCGCCGGGGTGAGATCCGGGTCGCGGACCCGGGCCAGCGCCTCGGCGACGGTGGTGTCGGGCGCCAGCACCACCGGTTCGGAGGTCATCAGACCGCCGGCGGTGTTCGGCGAGTGGCTGAGCAGGCGTCGGACGTCCTCGGAGTCCTCGGGATCCATCCGGCGCAGGAACTGTTCGGCATCGGCGGGTGCCATCGACCCCAGCAGGTCGGCGGCGTCGTCGGGATCCATCGCCTCCAGCACGTCGGCGGCGCGATCGGTCTTGAGCTGGCGCAGCACGGTGGCCTGCTCGTCTTCGGGTAGTTCCTGGAGTACATCGGCCAGCCGCTCGTCGTCGAGGGCGTTGACGACCTCGAACCGACGTTTCGCCGGCAGGTCGCGGATCGCGTCGGCGACCTGGACCGGGCGTTGGCCCTGGAACTGTTCGAGCAACTGGGCGACGCCCTGATCCGGCATGGCCAGACCGGATGGTGTCAGGCCGTGCACATGCTTCCAGTCCACCGAGTAGACGTTGCTGCGCCGGCCCAGGCGGCGTTGCGGGCGGACGGCGACCTTGGTCACCATCCAGTCCCTGGTGCGGGTCTGTTCGATACCCAGATCGACGACGACGACGTCCATCCCGGCCAGCTGCTCCAGATCGGGATCGTCGACCCGCACGCGGGTTTCCAGCACCTGGCCCAGTGCCAGCACCTCACCGGGGCGCTGGGAGAACCTGCGCAGCGAGACGTTTCCGGTGGACAGCGTCACGGTGCCGGGCTCGATCGCGGTGACACGCAGAATCGGTACGAAAATCCTTTTGCGGGTGAGCAATTCGACGACCAGGCCGAGAACGCGTGGTTGTTGGCGGACGATGCTGATGCTCACCACGATGTCGCGGACCCGCCCGACGGATTCGCCGTCCGGGCCCAGCACGACCATGCCCGCAAGGCGGGCCGCATACACCCGGGTGACCGCAACCATGGGACAAAGCGTAGAGACTTGAGCCGTGGACAACCTGTATCGCCCCCGCCGAACCTGCCTGTCCGTTCCGGGTAGCAGCGACAAAATGATCGAGAAGGCCAAAACGCTCGCCGCCGACCAGGTGTTTCTGGATCTGGAGGATGCGGTGGCGGCCGACGCCAAGACCGAGGCGCGCTCGCGCGTGGCCGCCGCGCTCGCCGAGCCGGGTTGGTCGGACCAGGCGCTGCGCGGGGTGCGGGTCAACGACTGGACCACGCCGTGGACGCATGCCGATGTCATCGAGGTCGTCGCCGCCGCCGGCGCGCAGCTCGATCTGATCGTGCTGCCCAAGGTCTCCGACGCCACCCATGTCCATGCCCTGGATCTGCTGCTGACCCAGCTGGAACGGTCGCATGACCTGCCCGTCGGGCGCATCGGTATCGAACCGCAGATCGAGGACGCCAAGGGCTTGGTCAACATCAACGCGATCGCCGCCGCACCGCGGGTGCAGGCGCTGGTGCTGGGCCCCGGTGACATGGCGGCCAGCCTGAACATGCGGACCCTCGAGGTTGGTGGGCAGCCCGACGGCTATGACATCGGCGACGCGCACCACCATGTGCTGATGACGATCCTGGTCGCCGCCCGTGCCCACGGCATCAACGCCATCGACGGCCCGTACGTGAAGGTGCGCGATGTCGAGGGTTTCCGCCGCGTCGCGGGCAGGTCCGCCGCCCTGGGGTACGACGGTAAGTGGGTGCTGCATCCCGACCAGATCGCCGCGGGCAACGACTTGTTCAGCCCGCGCCAGGCCGATTACGACCGTGCCGAACTGATCCTGGAGGCCTATGCGTGGCACACCTCGCGGGCCGGCGGTGCGCGCGGGGCGGTGATGCTCGATGACGAGATGATCGACGAGGCCAGCCGGAAAATGGCATTGGTGGTGGCGGGCAAGGGCCGCGCGGCGGGTATGGCCCGCACCGGAGAGTCCTATCGGCCGCCGGCGTAGCGCCTCAGTGCAGGGCCACGCTGCCGGCGATCAGTCCGATCCACAACAGCGCTCCGAGGACCATGACGACGGTCGCCAGCGCGCCGACGATCGTCGCGGCCAGTGCCAGCCCGTAACCGTCCTGACCGGTTCTCTTGGTCTGGCGCATGGCGATCACCCCGAGGATCAGCCCGGCCACCGACGGAAGTCCGCAGAAGACCAGCCCGGCCAGTGCGCTGACCAGTGCCGCGATCGCCATGCCGTTCGTGCCCGGCGGGCGGTGGGGCGGATAGCCCGCGTACGGCGGGTAGCCCGGGTAGGGCGGATACGGCGCCCAGGTTGCGGGCGGGTAGCCCTGTGGGGGCAGCGGCGGCGGAAGGCCGGGATCGTCGGGATGGCCGTACGGGTGACCGCCGGTCATGGGGAGACGCTGGCGAGCGCGCCGATGAAGATGCCCAGCGCTATCCCGGCGGCCAAGACCAGACCGCCGAGGACGATGCCGGAGATGGCCAACTCCTTGCCGCGCTGTCCGGTCCGTTTGATCTGGTTGAGCGCGACGATTCCCAGCACGATGCCGGCGATCGTTGCGGGGATCCCCATGATGAAGCACAGGAAGAACAGCGGGACGGCCAGCCCGGAACAGACCAATGAGGCGACCGCCATGCTGTTCTGCGGGACCGCCGCGGGCCCGCCGTAGGGTGCCGGATATCCCGGGGGATAGCCGCCAGGGCCGCCATAGGGTGGCGGTGTGCCGAACTGGGCCTGCGGCATGGGCGGTGGGCCGAACCCCGGCGGCGGATACGGCGAGCCGATGCCTTGCGGGGCGCCGTAGCCCGGTGGCGGCGGCGGGTATCCGGTGGCCGCGTAGTCAGGGGTCGTGTATCCGGGGTTCGCATATCCGGGGGTGGCATAACCCTGCTGCGGATAACCCGGCGGCTGGACCGGTGGGGGCGGCTGGCTGTACCCGTATGCGGGCGGCGGGGTGTAGTCCGGGTAGCCCGGCGTCTCGGCTGGACGCTCGATCGGTGGCGCCTCGTATCCGGAGGCGGACGGTTGCGAACTCGACTCGGCCTGCGAACCCGGCTCCGACGGCGGGGTGGCTGGTGCGTCCTCTCCCGGATTGCTCATGCCCCAAACGTAGCGTACGTGCTGGTGGTGGTGTTGATTCGGCGATCGGGACGCGGGTACCCATGATGGCGCGCAGCGGCATAGGGTTGTTCGCATACCGGCTTGTCTACGTGAGGAGAGCAGAGTCATGACGGGTCCCCTTCGACCAGGCCAAGATCCGGGTGCTCGCGGGCCCGCCGCGCTGCCGACACCACCCAAGGGCTGGCCCATCGGCTCCTACCCGACCTACGCCGAGGCCCAGCGTGCGGTGGATTACCTCTCCGATCAACAGTTTCCGGTGGAGCAGGTCACGATAGTTGGCGTCGACCTGATGCAGGTCGAGCGCGTCACCGGCCGGCTGTCATGGCCCAAGGTGCTCGGCGGCGGTGTGCTGTCCGGGGCGTGGCTGGGGTTGTTCATCGGTTTGATCCTCGGCTTCTTCAGCCCGAGCCCGTGGGGTGCACTGGCCACGGGTCTGATCGCCGGCGTGTTCTTCGGCCTGATCACCTCGGCCATTCCGTACGCGATGGCGCGTGGCACAAGGGATTTCAGCTCGACACTACAGCTGGTCGCCGGCCGCTACGACGTGCTGTGCGACCCGCGCAGTGCCGAGCAGGGGCGGGATCTGCTGGCACGCTTGACGATCTGATGGGCCGACGCGCCCGGCAAGTGGTTGCATAGTACGCGCCTATGGCTCTACGTTGGCCCCGCGGAGGTTTCTCCTGCAGGTCGCCACGGCGGCGACATCGGACGCAAACGGAGGCCGGTAGTGCGCACACGACGGCTTTGTGCGGCGGTGATGGCTGCATTGACGGCCGGGTCGGTCATGACGGCGTGTGGTTCCGCCGACGACGGCATCGTCATCAGCTATTACACACCCGCCAATGAGATGGCAACGTTCACCGCTGTTGCGCAGAAGTGCAATGAGCAACTCGGCGGCCGCTTCACGATCAGGCAGGTGTCGTTGCCCAAGGGCGCCGACGACCAACGCCTGCAGTTGGCCCGCCGGCTCACCGGCAACGACAAATCGCTGGATGTGATGGCCCTCGACGTGGTGTGGACCGCGGAGTTCGCCGAAGCCGGTTGGGCACTTCCACTCTCGGACGATCCGGCCGGGCAGGCCGAGGCCGACGCCACCGAGAACACGCTGCCCGGGCCGTTGGAGACCGCCAAGTGGCAGGACAAGCTGTACGCGGCACCGATCACCACGAACACCCAATTGCTCTGGTACCGAGCCGATCTGATGCCCGCTCCGCCGACGACATGGGATCAGATGGTGGCCGAGGCCAAGCGCCAGTACGCCGCGGGCGGGCCGAGTTGGATCGCGGTGCAGGCCAAGCAGTACGAGGGTCTGGTGGTGTGGTTCAACACGCTGCTGGAAAGCGCCGGGGGACAGGTGCTCTCCGATGACGGTCAGACCGTCACCCTGACCGACACCCCGGAGCACCGTGCCGCGACGGTGAAGGCGCTGCAGACCATCAAGGACGTTGCCACCGCCCCGGGTGCGGACCCGTCGATCACCCAGACCGACGAGGGCACCGCGCGGCTCGCGCTCGAACAGGGCAAAGCCGCGTTGGAGGTCAACTGGCCGTTCGTGTTGCCGTCCATGCTGGAGAACGCGGTCAAGGGCGGCGTGCCGTTCCTGCCGCTGAACCAGGACCCGGCGTTGACCAGTGCGATCAACGATGCGGGCAGCTTCTCGCCGTCCGACGAGCAGTTCAACATCGCCTACGACGCGAGCAAGAAGGTATTCGGGTTCGCCCCATTCCCAGCCATGGTCGACGGTGAGCAGGCCAAGGTCACCCTCGGCGGGCTCAATCTGGCCGTCGGCAAGAACACCCAGCACAAGGCCGAGGCCTTCGAGGCCATCCGTTGCCTGCGCAATGTCGACAACCAGCGCTACACCTCGGTGGAGGGCGGGCTGCCCGCGGTGCGGGCCTCGCTCTACGACGACCCGGCCTTCCAGCAGAAGTACCCGCAGTACGAGATCATCCGGCAACAGCTGACCAACGCCGCGGTGCGTCCTGCGACGCCGGTGTACCAGGCGCTGTCGACCCGGATATCGGCAACGCTGGCCCCGATCACCGATATCGATCCGGAGCGGACCGCCGACGAGCTGACCGAACAGGTGCAGAAGGCGATCGACGGGAAGGGGCTCATTCCGTGAGCGCGAAGACGGGCACGGATGACCTCGCCGCGCAGCGACGACTTGCCTTCTGGTTGATCAGCCCCGCGGTGTTCCTGATGTTGGCGGTCACCGCATACCCGATCGGCTACGCGGTCTGGCTGAGCCTGCAGCGCTACAACCTGGCCGCGCCCGACGATGTCGAGTTCATCGGCCTCGGCAACTACCAGACCATCCTCACCGACCGGTATTGGTGGACGGCCTTCGTGGTGACGGTCGGTATCACCATCGTCTCGGTGGTCATCGAGTTCGTGCTCGGCATGGCGCTGGCACTGGTCATGCACCGCACCATCTTCGGCAAGGGCACGGTGCGCACCGCGATCCTGGTGCCCTACGGCATCGTCACCGTCGCGGCGTCCTACAGCTGGTATTACGCATGGACGCCGGGGACGGGATATCTGGCCAACCTGCTGCCCGACGGCAGCGCGCCGCTGACCGAACAGCTTCCCTCACTGGCCATCGTCGTGCTGGCCGAGGTCTGGAAGACGACGCCGTTCATGGCGCTGCTGTTGCTCGCCGGGTTGGCCCTGGTGCCCCAGGACTTGCTGAATGCGGCCCAGATGGATGGCGCCGGGCCGTGGAAGCGGCTGACGAAGGTGATCCTGCCGCTGATCAAACCGGCAATCCTGGTCGCCCTGTTGTTCCGCACCCTGGACGCGTTCCGCATCTTCGACAACATCTATGTGCTCACCGGTGGCGCCAATGACACCGGGTCGGTGTCGATCCTGGGCTACAACAACCTTTTCAAGGCATTCAACCTCGGGTTGGGCTCGGCGATCAGCGTGCTGATATTCCTGTGCGTCGCGATCATCGCGTTCATCTTCATCAAGATCTTCGGAGCTGCGGCGCCGGGTAGCGACGAGGAAGGGGCGCGCCGATGAGCGAGCAGGTGAATGCCCGCCGCGCGACCGGGTGGGCGATCGTCAACGTCATCGTCGTCCTGTATGCACTGATCCCGGTGCTGTGGATCCTGTCGCTGTCGCTCAAGCCGACATCGTCGGTCAAGGACGGCAAGTTCATCCCCGAGCAGATCACCTTCGACAACTACAAGGCGATCTTCGAGGGCAACATCTTCACCTCAGCGCTGGTCAACTCGATCGGCATCGGGCTGATCACCACGCTGATCGCGGTCACCATCGGTGGGATGGCCGCCTACGCGATCGCCCGGTTGGCCTTCCCCGGTAAGAAGCTGCTCGTCGGGGTGGCGTTGCTGATCGCGATGTTCCCGCAGATCTCGCTGGTGACACCGATTTTCAACATCGAGCGCCGGCTCGGGCTGTTCGACACCTGGCCCGGCCTGATCATTCCGTACATCACGTTCGCGCTGCCGCTGGCGATCTACACCATGAGTGCCTTCTTCAAGGAGATCCCATGGGATCTGGAGAAGGCGGCCAAGATGGATGGCGCCACGCCGGGCCAGGCGTTCCGCAAGGTGATCGCGCCGCTGGCCGCGCCGGGCATCGTCACCGCGGCCATCCTGGTGTTCATCTTCGCCTGGAACGATCTGCTGTTGGCGCTGTCGTTGACGGCGACCGAGCGGGCCATCACCGCACCGGTGGCGATCGCCAACTTCACCGGCAGCTCGCAGTTCGAGGAGCCCACCGGCTCCATCGCGGCGGGCGCGATGGTTATCACCATCCCGATCATCATCTTTGTTCTCATCTTTCAGCGACGGATCGTGGCCGGGTTGACCTCCGGCGCGGTGAAGGGGTAAGTCATGGCCGAAATCGTGCTGGAAAACGTGTCGAAGAGTTATGCCGGTGGCGCCACCGCGGTCAAGGACCTGTCGCTGACGATCGCCGACGGTGAGTTCATCATCCTGGTCGGGCCGTCCGGTTGCGGGAAGTCGACCACGCTGAACATGATTGCGGGGCTGGAGGACATCAGTTCCGGTGAACTGCGCATCGGCGGCGAGCGGGTCAACGACAAGGCGCCCAAGGACCGCGATATCGCGATGGTGTTCCAGTCCTACGCGCTGTATCCGCACCTGTCGGTGCGGCAGAACATCGCCTTCCCGCTGACGCTGGCCAAGGTCGGCAAGGACGAGATCAATCGCAAGGTCGAGGAGACCGCCAAGATCCTTGATCTGGCGAACCTGCTGGACCGCAAGCCCGCTCAACTGTCCGGCGGGCAGCGGCAGCGAGTTGCCATGGGGCGGGCCATCGTCCGTAACCCCAAGGCGTTCCTGATGGACGAGCCGCTGTCGAACCTCGATGCCAAGTTGCGCGTGCAGATGCGGACCGAGATCGCGCGGCTGCAGAGCCGGCTGGGCACCACCACGGTCTATGTCACCCACGATCAGACCGAGGCGATGACGCTCGGTGATCGCGTCGTGGTGATGCTGGCCGGTGTCGCGCAGCAGATCGGCACCCCCGAAGAGCTGTACAACACCCCGGCCAATCTCTTCGTCGCCGGGTTCATCGGCTCGCCGGCTATGAACTTCTTCCCGGCTTCGCTCACCGACGGGGGCATCGAGCTGCCGTTCGGTGAGGTGATGCTCTCCGACGAGGCGCAGCGGGTGTTGGAGCAGCATCCCGCGCCCCGCAACGTCATCGCCGGTATCCGGCCCGAGCATTTCGACGATGCCGCGTTGATCGACACGTACTCGCGGATCCGGGCGGTCACCTTCGAGGTCGACGTCGACCTGGTCGAATCGCTGGGCGCCGACAAGTACCTGTACTTCCGCACCGAGGGTTCCGGGGCCAAGTCGGCGCAGCTCGAGCAGCTGGCTGCCGAATCCGGAACCGGTGAGAACGAGTTCGTGGCTCGGGTTTCCGCGGATTCGAAGGTGCGCGCGGGAGGCAAGGCCGAGCTGGCGGTGGACACCTCCAAGCTGATGATCTTCGACGCCGACTCCGGGGTGAATCTGTCGATCCCGCCGGTGGGCTAGTGACCGACGTTCTGGCCGAGGTGCGCCGGGGGGTGCGAGAGCACTTCGCCGATGCCGGTGTGCTCGGCGACCCCGGCGAGGCCAGCGTGACCTTTCTCGGCGCCGACCGGATCGACATCCTGCGCTTCGGTCCCGACGGCGCTGGTGTCAATCACTATGTGTCGCTGGGCTGTTCGCGATATCCGATGGCCGATCCGACGGATCTGGTCGCCGACGGGGTGCGCGGGCCGCGTGCCGAGGTGATGGTGTCGTTGCGCCCGCCCAGCCCGGTCGGCTTGGCCAAGTCCATCGCCATACTCGCCGCCGCCCCCGCGGTCGAGGGTCTGGTGCTCGAACCCGACGCATTGATCGATCTGAGCGGCCCACTGTTCGAGGCCGCGCCGTTCACGGCATTCCTGTTGAGTGCCGGCCCGGTTGCCGATATCGAGCTGGGGGAACCGTTGTCGGCGGTGACAGTGCTGCAGGCCACGCCGATCACCCCCACCGAGGCGGCCTGGGTGCGGCTCAAGGGCGCCGAGGCGATGCGTGAGGCCTGGCGCACCGACGGCGTCGACGTGTTCGACCCGCACCGCCGGGCATCCGAGCCGTCCTGATTTCGGTGATTTGTGGAGCCGCAGCCGCGTCGGTCACGGCTCAGACTCCACAAATCGCAGGAAAACTAGAGCCAGTGGTTGCGGCGGAACTGCCGATACAGCAGCGTGCAGATGGTCAGCATCGTCAGCAGCACGGCCGGGTAGCCGTAGGTGGCCTTCAGCTCCGGCATGTTCTCGAAGTTCATCCCGTAGATGCCGGCCATCGCGGTGGGCACCGCGGCGATGGCCACCCATGCCGAGATCTTGCGCATATCGGTGCTCTGCTGCATTCCGACCTTGCCGACGGCGGCCTGCACCAGTGAGCTGAGCACCTCGTCGTAGCTGGCGATGCGGTCCGAGGCGCTGGTGTTGTGGTCCAGGACATCGCGCATGTAGCGACGGACCTCTTTGGAGATCAGGTCGTTGTGGTCGGATCCCAGTCGCTGCAGGGCCGTCGTCAGCGGACTGACCGCGCGACGCAGCTCGACGATCTCGCGCTTGAGCATGTAGATGTTCTCGATATCGGTCGGCGAGCTGGGGGAGAAGACGTTCTCCTCCATGGCGTCGATATCGGTCTCCACCCGATCGGTCACCTCGAGATAGCCGTCGACGACATGGTCGGCGATCGCGTGCATCACCGCGTACGGGCCGAGCGCGCAACTGGCCGGCGAGTTGTCCATCGCGCGGCGCACCCCGGCCAGCCCGCTGTGGTCGCCGTGGCGGACCGTCACGACGAAATCGGTACCCACGAAGATCATGATCTCGCCGGTCTCCACGATCTCGGGGGCGCTGGCCACCGAGTCGTGCTCGACGTAGTTCACCGTCTTGAGCACCAGGAACAGGGTGTCGTCATAGCGCTCCAGCTTCGGGCGCTGATGGGCGTGCACGGCATCCTCGACCGCCAGTTCGTGCAACCCGAACACGTCGGCGACGGCTTGCATCTGGTGTTCGTCGGGTTCGTGCAGACCGATCCAGACGAACGCCGTGGTTCCGGTGGCCTCGATCTCGCGGACCTTGTTCAGGGCCGCGGCGTGGGTGTATTTGCCGGGCAGGCGCGCGCCGTCGCTGTAGACCCCGCAATCGACCATCGCTTGCGAGACCGGCACGTGGATGCTGCGGGCATCCGGCTCGGCGGTGGCGCGGCGCGCGGCAGGGCGCAGCTTGGACGGTGACGGCGTGCGGAACGTCGGCATCGCTACCTCCCAGCATCACAGGACAATCCGGGCAGAATGTTACTCGTCGGTCGCATTTCCAACCTCTCACCAGCGGGGTTGGGGTGCCGGTGAGTTGAATGGATGAAGTAGCGTCGAGCGCATGTCCGAACTGGTGCGAACCCCACAGGTTGTCGTCGACGACGCCGAGATCTTTGCCGCCCACGAGGGTGGAAAGCTCTCGATCGATCTGAAAGCGCCGCTGGATACCCAGCGTGCACTGTCGATCGCCTACACCCCGGGCGTAGCCCAGGTCAGCCGCGCGATCGCTGCCGATGCGACGCTGGCCAAGAAGTACACCTGGGCCAACCGGCTGGTGGCCGTCGTCAGTGACGGCAGCGCCGTGCTGGGCCTCGGCGATATCGGCCCGGCCGCCTCGCTGCCGGTCATGGAGGGCAAGAGCGCGCTGTTCAAGACCTTCGGCGGCCTGGACTCGATCCCGATCGTGCTGGACACCAAGGACCCCGACGAGATCGTCGAGACGCTGATCCGGCTGCGCCCGACGTTCGGGGCGGTGAACCTGGAGGACATCTCGGCGCCGCGCTGCTTCGAGATCGAGCGCCGTGTCATCGAGGCGTTGGACTGTCCGGTCATGCACGACGACCAGCACGGCACCGCGATCGTGGTGCTCGCCGCCCTGCTCGGTGCGGTCAAGGTCCTCGATCGGGAGATCACCGACCTCAAGGTCGTGGTGTCCGGGGCCGGCGCCGCCGGCGTGGCCTGCACCAACATCCTGCTCAACAGCGGGATCAGCGACATCATCGTGCTGGACAGCAAGGGCATCGTCGAAAGCGGCCGGTCCGACCTGAACTCGTTCAAGGCCGAGCTGGCGCAGCGCACCAACCCGCGCGGACTCACCGGCGGGGTCGCCGAGGCGCTCGACGGCGCCGACGTGTTCCTCGGTGTGTCGGCCGGGCTGGTCCCCGAGGAGTTCATCGCCACCATGGCGCCGGGCTGCATCGTGTTCGCGCTGTCCAACCCCGACCCCGAGATCCACCCCGACGCGGCCCGTAAGTACGCCGCGGTGGTCGCGACCGGTCGCAGTGACTTCCCGAATCAGATCAACAATGTGCTGGCCTTCCCCGGCGTGTTCCGCGGTGCCCTGGACGCGGGCGCCCGTCGTATCACCGAGGAGATGAAAGTGGCCGCCGCGCATGCGATCTTCTCCGTCGTCGGGGACGACCTCGCCGTCGACCACATCGTGCCGAGCGCGCTGGATCCGCGGGTCGGTCCCGCGGTCGCCGAGGCCGTGGCCGCAGCCTCCGGGGTCTGAGATCGGTTCGGCGATCCGGTATCTGGCAGTCGCGCTGATCGCACTGCTGGTCGCCGGTTGCGGTGGGCAGACGCCGCCGCCACCCTCGGTGGCGGTGGGTGCCGGCCCCGATGCCGAATCGGCTCTGCTTGCCCACCTCTATGTCGCCGCGCTCGGCTATTACGGCAGCGCAGCGCATATCAAGGAAGTCCGGGACCCGTTGGGCGCGTTGGACTCCGGGGATGTCGACGTGGTGCCGGCCTTCACCGGCCGGGCGCTACACCGGTTCGCCCCCGACGCGCCCGCCCGCTCGGCGGCACAGGTGTACCGCGCGATGGTCGGATCGCTACCGGAGGGGCTCGGTGCCGGTGACTACACCGAAAGCGCCTCGGACAAGCCGACTGTGGCCGTGACCGGGCGTACTGCCGCGGACTGGGGGGCCACCGATGTGCTGGCACTGGTCGGCCGGTGCGCGGAACTGGAACCCGGTGCGGTGCGCGGTGCCCAGGTGCCCACCGTGCTGGGAGCCTGCACGCTGCCCGCGCCGCGCGAGTTCGCCGATGCCGTGGCGATGCAAGCCGCGCTGCGCAGCGGCCGGATCAACCTGGCCTGGACGACGGCTGCCGCACCCGATCAGCCCGAGGACCTGAGCGTGCTGTCCGACCGCACGGCGCTGATCCGGGCCGAGAACATCGTCCCGGTGTTCCGGCGCAACGGATTGACCCAGACCCAGCAGCGGTCGGTCAACGAACTGGCCGGTGTGCTCGATACCGATGCGCTGGCCCAGATGCGGTCCGAGGTCACCGCCGGGGGTGAGCCCGGCGCGGTGGCGGGTGCCTGGCTGGGCACCCACCCGCTGGGGCATTAGGCGCCTACTTGGGGATCAGGCCCTTGGCGACCGACGAGAACAGCTTCTGATAGCCGCCGGAGCCGGTGATCCTGATCAGCACGTCCAGGATCTTGGCGTCGGCGCCGACGAGCACCCGGGCCCGGTCCTTGCGGACCGCTTCCAAGATGATCTGGGCGGCCTTCTCCGGGCTGGTGCGGGCAAGTTTGGTGTCGAAGGCCTTGGCCATCTCGGCGACGTCGATGCCCTCGGCCGCGGTGGCGTTGCGCGCAATCGCGGTCTTGATGCCGCCGGGGTGTACGCAGGTCACCCGGACCGGGTGCTTGTTGATCGCCATCTCCTGGCGCAGCGCCTCGGTGAAACCGCGCACCGCGAACTTGGCCGAGTTGTAGGCCGCCTGGCCGGGCACCGCGAACAGGCCGAAGACGCTGGAGACGTTCACGACGTGCCCGTCACCGGAGGCGATCAGGTGGGGCAGGAACGCCTTGGTGCCGTTGACGACACCCCAGAAGTCGACGTCCATGACGCGTTCGATGTCCTTGAAGGAACTGACCTCGATATCGCCCTGGTAGGCGATGCCTGCGTTGTTGTAGATCTGGTTGACCTTGCCGAAGTGTTCCTTGACGGCATCGGCGTAGAGCTCGAAGGCCTCACGCTCGGTGACGTCGAGGCGGTCGGCCTTCACCGGGGCGCCGATGGCCTTGAGCCGCTCCTCGGTGACGGCCAGGCCCTCGGTGTCGACATCGCTGATCGCCAGCTTGGCGCCCGAGCGGCCCAGCTCGACGGCCAACGCCTGCCCGATTCCCGACCCGGCTCCCGTGACGACGGCAACTTTTCCGGCGAAGCCCTCCATGCACGCACTCCTCTGCGATCGACTGTCTACGCGATTGTGTCCGACCTTAGCCGTTACCGGCGGTACCGAGCCCGACAGGGTCGGTCCGTTCTCCACGAAAGCGGTGACGAGCTCGGCGAACTCGTCGGCCCGCTCGATCTGCGGCATGTGCCCGGTCGCGGTGAACAGGTGGACCTGGGCGTCGGGGAACTGTCGCCGTGCCGCGGCCAGATGCGCCGCGGGAAGGATGCGGTCGCGGTCACCCCAGATCAGCAGGGTGGGCCGGGGATGCGCGGCGACGGCGTCCAGCAACTGGGTTCGCCACTGGGGCCGGACGCCGCGCATGGTGCCGAGGTGGTTGGCCATCTCGAGCAGGAATTCACCGGTGCCGGGCTGGGCGGCGATGCGCAGCGCATGGTCGATGCGTTCGCGGGTGGCCAGCGACGGGTCGGCGAACAGTCGCCGTTCCATCAGCCGGGCACCGGCCGGGGTGCTGCGGGTGGCGAGGTAGCGCCCGATTCCGGGAAGCGAGAGCATCCGCAGCAGCGCGGTGACCTCGGCGCCGAAACCGGCGCTGTTGACCAGGGTGAGGCTGGCGACGCGGTCGGGGTGCGAGGCCAACAGTTGCATGGCCACCGCACCGCCGAGTGAGTTGCCGATGACATGGCACGGTCGGTCCTCGTCGAGCGCGGCCAGTGCCCCGGCCACCCCGTCGGCCACGGTGGCCAGGTCGGCGGGGCCGTCGCGACGTGCGGACCGGCCGAATCCGGGCAGGTCGACCGCGATCACGTAGAAGCGCCCGGACAACCGCTCGATCTGCTCGGTCCAGTCCTCCAGGCTGCGGCCGATACCGTGCAGCAACAGCAGCGGGGTGTCGGCTCGATCACCGGCGGTCAGGGCGCGGACGGTGCGGCCATCGACGTTCACGACGTGCATCCGATCATGATGTGATGACTGTTACCCGTTGGCCAGAGGCAAAACGCACCCGATCGAGGTTCATGCGGTGCACTCTGTGCGATCCGGTTGTAATGATCCGGCGCTCGGAAGCGATTTCCCACCATGATGCGTTTGCGATTGGCGGCTGCCGCCGGTGCCGCCCTGTCCATCGGTCTGCTGGCCGCAGCCCCCGCCCAGGCGGACCCGGCCGGTGACTTCCTCAACACCCTCGACGGCACCGGCCTGAGCACCCTCAACCCTGCCGATGCCGTGGCTGCCGGGCAGTCCGTCTGCCCGATGTTGGCCGACGGCGGCCAGAACCTGGCCGATGTCGCCGGCCGGGTGTCCGAGACCATCGGCCGCCCGATCGGGCCCGCCACCATGTTCACCGGGTTCGCCATCTCGGCGTTCTGCCCCGGCGCGGTCACCTCGATCGCCAACGGTGAGTCGCCCGTCCCGCTGGGGCTGCTGGGCTTCTAGCGCCACGAGCGTGCACGAACTGCGCCCCGACACCGAAGTGTCGGGGCGCAGACACGCACGCTCGGCGGGATCAGGTCAGGGCGCGAACGCCTCGTCGAGGATCTCCTGCTGTTCGACGGCATGGACCTTCGACGACCCGGACGACGGCGCGCTCATCGCACGCCGCGAGATCCGCTTGATGCCGGTCAGCTTCTCGGGCAACAACTCCGGCAGGGACAGCCCGAAGGTCGGCCACGCACCCTGGTTGGCCGGCTCCTCCTGCACCCAGAAGTACTGCTCGACATTCGGGTACTGGTCCAGCGTCGCGTTGAGCCGGCGCCGGGGCAGCGGGTAGAGCTGCTCGATACGCACGATGGCGATATCGTCGCGCTTCTCCTTGGCCTTGCGCGCGACCAGCTCGTAGTAGATCTTGCCGCTGGTCAGCAGCACGCGCTTGACCTTCGACCGGTCGCCGTCGCCGTCCTCGTAGGTCGGCTCCTCGAGCACCGAGCGGAACTTGATCTCGGTGAAATCGCGTACCTCGGAGACCGCGGCCTTGTTGCGCAGCATCGACTTCGGGGTGAAGACGATCAGCGGCCGATGGATGCCGTCGAGCGCGTGGCGGCGCAACAGGTGGAAATAGTTGGCCGGCGTGGACGGCACCGCGACGGTCATCGACCCCTCGGCGCATACCTGCAGGAAACGCTCGATCCGCCCCGAGGTGTGGTCGGGGCCCTGGCCCTCGTGGCCATGCGGCAGCAGCAGCACGACGTCGGAGAGCTGACCCCACTTGGCCTCACCGGAGGAGATGAACTCGTCGATGATGGACTGGGCGCCGTTGACGAAGTCGCCGAACTGGGCCTCCCACAACACGATCGCCTCAGGGTTGCCCACCGAGTAGCCGTATTCGAAGCCGACCGCCGCGAACTCCGACAGCGCCGAGTCGTACACCTCGAGCCGGCCGCCGTTGGGGTTGCCGTCGGCGTCGGTGGTCAGCAGATCGATGGGGGTGAACTCCGCACCGGTCTTGCGGTCGATGATCACCGCGTGCCGCTGGGTGAAGGTGCCGCGGCGCACGTCCTGGCCGGTCAGCCGAACCGTCTTGCCTTCGGAGACAAGCGATCCGATGGCCAGCAGTTCGCCGAACGCCCAGTCGACCTTGCCCTCGTAGGCCATCTCGCGACGCTTGTCGAGCACCGGCTGCACCCGCGGGTGCACGTTGAAGCCCTCCGGTACGGCCAGGTGGGCGTCGCCGATGCGGGCCAGCACGGACTTGTCGACGGCGGTGTTGAGGCCCTTGGGCGTCTGCTGGTCGGCCTCTACCGATTCGCTCGGCTCGATCTCGTGCTTCTCCAGCTCACGGACCTCGTTGAACACCCGCTCCAGTTGGCCCTGGTAGTCGCGCAGCGCGTCCTCGGCCTCCTTCATCGAGATGTCACCACGGCCGATCAGCGCTTCGGTGTAGGACTTGCGGACACCGCGCTTGGTGTCGATGACGTCGTACATGCCGGGCTGGGTCATCGACGGGTCGTCACCCTCGTTGTGGCCGCGGCGGCGGTAACACAACATGTCGATGACGACGTCCTTGTTGAACTTCTGGCGGAAGTCCATGGCCAGCTTGGCCACCCACACACACGCCTCGGGATCATCGCCGTTGACGTGGAAGATCGGCGCGCCGACCATCTTGGCCACGTCGGTGCAGTACTCGCTGGAGCGCGAGTCGTGCGGCGAGGTGGTGAAACCGATCTGGTTGTTGACGATGATGTGGATGGTGCCGCCGGTGCGGTACCCGCGCAGCAGCGCCAGGTTCAGCGTCTCGGCGACCACACCCTGGCCTGCGAAGGCGGCATCGCCGTGCAACATCATCGGCACCACCGAGAACGCCGGCTGCTCGTTGCCGGCCTCGAAGTCGATCATGTCCTGCTTGGCCCGGACCAGACCCTCCAGGACCGGGTCGACGGCCTCCAGGTGGCTCGGGTTGGCGACCAGCGAGACGGCGATATCGTTGTCGCCGAACATCTGCAGGTACGTGCCGGTGGCACCGAGGTGGTACTTCACGTCACCGGAACCGTGGGCCTGGCTCGGGTTCAGGTTGCCCTCGAACTCGCTGAAGATCTGGCTGTAGGGCTTGCCGACGATATTGGCCAGCACGTTGAGCCGGCCGCGGTGCGGCATACCGATGACGACCTCGTCGAGACCGTGCTCGGCCGCCTGGTCGATCGCGGCATCCATCATCGGGATGACGGTCTCCGCACCCTCCAGCGAGAAGCGCTTCTGCCCGACGTATTTGGTCTGCAGGAACGTCTCGAAGGCCTCTGCGGCGTTGAGCTTGCTCAGGATGTACTTCTGCTCGGCGACCGTGGGCTTGTCGTGCTTGGTCTCCACGCGCTCCTGGATCCAGCGCTGCTGCTCGGGCTCCAGGATGTGGGTGTACTCGACCCCGACATGGCGGCAGTAGGCGTCGCGCAGCACCGAGAGCACATCGCGCAGCTTCTTGTACTCGGCGCCGGCGAACCCGTCGACCTTGAACTCGCGGTCCAGGTCCCACAGCGTGAGGCCGTGGGTCAGCACGTCGAGGTCGGGGTGGCTGCGGAACCGCGTCTTGTCCAACCGGAGCGGATCGATATCGGCCATCAGATGCCCGCGGTTGCGGTAGGCCGCGATCAGCTCGATGATCCGGGCGTTCTTGTCGAAGATCGAGTCCGGGTTGTCGGTGCGCCACCGGACCGGCTCGTAGGGGATACCGAGTTCGCGGAAGATCTCGTCGTAGAACTCGTCGTCGAGCAGCAGGGTGTGCACGGTCCGCAGGAAGTCGCCGGACTCCGCACCCTGGATGATGCGGTGGTCATAGGTCGACGTGAGCGTGATCAGTTTGCCCACACCCAGTTCGGCGATGCGCTCCTCGGAGGCGCCCTGGAATTCGGCGGGGTACTCCATGGCGCCTGCGCCGATGATGGCGCCCTGGCCGCGCATCAGCCGCGGCACCGAGTGCACCGTGCCGATGGTGCCGGGGTTGGTCAGCGAGATGGTGACACCGCCGAAGTCCTCGGCGGTGAGCTTGCCGTCGCGGGCGCGCCGGACGATGTCCTCGTAGGCGGCGATGAACTGCCCGAAGGCCATCGTCTCGCACTTCTTGATGGCGGCGACCACCAGCGTGCGGTTGCCGTCCTTGCCGGGCAGGTCGATGGCCAGGCCGAGATTCGTGTGAGCCGGTGTGACCACATTCGGCTTGCCGTCGACCTCGGCGAAGTGCCGGTTCATGTTGGGGAACTTCTTGACCGCCTGCACGATGGCGTAGCCGAGAAGGTGGGTGAAGCTGATCTTGCCGCCGCGGGTGCGCTTGAGGTGGTTGTTGATGACCACGCGGTTGTCGATCATTGCCTTGGCCGGAATGGCCCGCACGCTGGTGGCGGTGGGCACCTCCAGCGAGAAGTTCATGTTCTTCACGACGGCGGCGGCCGCACCGCGCAGGACGGCGGTCTGGTCATCGGTGGCCGGCGCGGCAGTGGGCGTCTTGGGCTTGGCCGGTTCGGCCTTCGCAGCAGGCTTCTCGGCGGGCTTTTCCGCCGGCTTCTGGGTGGGCTTCGATTCCGGCTTGGTGTCCGACGTGGTGTCCGACTTGGCCGCGGACTTGGCGGGCTTGTCGGCCGGGGCAGCCGGCTTGGCGGGAGCGGAGCCGTTGGAGGAGGGGGCGGCGGTCGTGTTGGTGGTGGTCTTGTTGGTGGTGGTCGGGGCAGGCGCTGCGCTCTTGGCGGGCTCGCTGCCCCCGTCGACCGGTTCCGGCGCGTAGTCCACGAGGAACTCGTGCCAACTCGAATCGACCGACGAAGGATCCTCGCGGAACTTGCGATACATCTCTTCGACGAGCCACTCATTTTGTCCGAAGGGTGAAGGTGCACTGCTCACAGCAGCTTTTCGCCTCGATTCCATCTGCTCACGGCAGGCGTCGTGCTACGCCACCCGCCCCCTGGATATGTGCGGTTTACCCGCGTTTTGCCGCCCTAAAGGCTACGCCTCGGAGTACACCCCCACCATGAGAGTGGGACTTGTCACTCAGAGTTAGCCGCGGGAAGTACGTGCAGTGTCGATGGCCAGCGCGCGGGCGGTTTTCCGAACGCCAGCCGGGCGTTGCCGACGATCTTCTTGCCCATCAACCGGTTGCCCATCCCGCCGACGACGGCACCGACACCGACCGGGAGCAACTTGCCGAACGCCAGCGCCCCGCGCTTGAGCGCGTACTTCTTGACGAAGTACTTGACCAGCCGGTTGTTCAGCTGGGACACCACAGGCAGCGGCAGGGTGGCCGCGCCGTCGGAGATCCACGCCCCGCTGGTACGTCCACCACCGACCAGGTCGGCGACCGCACCCTTACCGTCCTCGCCGACCAGCACCGCGAGCACCAGCGCGCGCCGGCGCTCGCGGTGATCGGCGGGAATGCCGTGTATCTCGGCCACCGCCAGCACGAACACCGCGGTCGCCTCCAGGAACACCACCGTCTCACCGGCCACCGCTGACAGCGCGGCCAACGTGCCGATACCGGGGAACGCGGCGGCCGAGCCGACCGCGGCACCGGAGGCCATCACCGCGGCCAGGTAGTGCTTCTCGCACGCGGTGACGATCTCGGCCGGGGTGGCATCGGGACGCTGGCTGCGCAGCCGCTGCACGTAGGCGGTGACCGCCGGTCCCTGCAGACGGTTGCTGCGCTCCAGGATCTGGGACAGCGCCTTGGCGGCGGCGCTGGGGTCCTCGTCGACGCGGTCGCGGGTGGCTGGCAGGTTCTTGCTGGAGCGGGCGTTCATCGGCGCACTTCCCTTCGCATCCTCGGGTCATTCCCGCGGTGCCTGTGGAATACCCAGGCTAACGTGCCTTCAACGTCTGAGATGGCGCTCTGGTGCCCGGCGCGCCCGCGGCCGTCAACCGGGCCGCCTTCGCGGTGAGTCGCGGTGGTCGGGAAGAAAAAACCGATGTGCGTTGCTGTCCCTACCCGTGACACCATCGCCGACCGTGACAACCGAGACCCGAACGGATGGTGCGCCGAACCGGCTGCGGATGATCGCGGTGCTGGGACTGATGGTGGCGCTCGGGCCGCTGACCATCGACATGTACCTGCCCGCGCTGCCGCGGATCGCACAGGACCTCACGGTGTCCTCCTCGATGGTGCAGCTCACCCTCACCGGCACGCTGGCGGGGCTGGCCCTCGGCCAGTTGGTCATCGGCCCGCTGTCGGATTCGTTGGGCCGTCGGCTGCCGCTGATGGCGGGCATCGCCATCCATATCGTGGCCTCACTGATCTGTCTGTTCGCCCCGAATATCGCGGTGCTCGGCGCCGGCCGCGTGCTCCAGGGTTTCGGTGCGGCCGCCGCCTCGGTGGTGGCGGTCGCGGTGGTCGGTGATCTGTACGTCGACAATGTGGCGGCGACGGTGATGTCGCGGTTGATCCTGGTGCTCGGGGTGGCACCGGTGATCGCGCCGTCACTCGGCGCGGCGGTGCTGCTGCACGCCTCCTGGCATTGGGTTTTCGCGGTGCTGGTGGTGCTGGCCGCCGCGCTCTTGCTACTGGCGGCGCTGGCCCTGCCCGAGACCCTGCCCGTCAGCCACCGGCGTCCGCTGCAGGTGCGCGGGATCGCGCGCACCTATGCCGGTCTCCTGCGCGACCCGCGCTTCGTGACGTTGGTCGCCGTCGCGGGATTGAGCATGGCCGGGCTGTTCGGCTACATCTCGGCCGCGCCCTTCGTCCTGCAGGGTGACTACGGGCTGAATCAGCAGATGTTCGCGTTGGTGTTCGCAGGCGGGGCGGTTGTCCTGATCGGCTCCACCCAGTTCAATGTCGTGCTGCTGCGCCGGTTCGCTCCGCAGCAGATCATGGTCGCCGCCCTCGGTGTGTCGGTCGTGGCGGGCATCGTGTTCATCGCGCTGGCGTTCACCGGTGCGGCCGGCCTGACCGGATTCCTGGTACCCGTCATGGTGATCCTCGGGGCGATGGGGCTGGTGCTGCCCAACGCGCCGGCGGTCGCGTTGTCGCGGCACTCCGAAGCCGCGGGCACCTCGGCGGCGTTGCTGGGTGCCGCCCAGTTCGGCATCGGCGCGGCCGTCGCCCCCTTGGTCGGGGTGCTCGGCAACAGTGAATTCGCCCTCGCCCTGGTGATGTTGGTGGGATCGGGTGTCGCGCTGCTCGGCCTGCTGACCGTCGGCGCGCCCGCCCAGCAGGACGGATCGGCGTCGTCGGCCGCGATCGCGACCGATACGGTCTGACCGAGGATCTCGACGATCCGACCCGACTTGTCGGGAAACGGGCCGAACCGTACCGTCGGTCCGGTCGCCACACCCCCCGATGACGAGTAGATGTTCGAGAATCCCACTGATCGCCGATCACCCTCGGCCTCCCGGATGACCGGGCAGGCCCGTCCTGCCAACCCGTGGCACGCCCTGTGGGCGATGCTGGTCGGCTTCTTCATGATCCTGGTCGACTCCACGATCGTCGCGATCGCGAACAAGCCGATCATGGACGCGCTGGGCACCGACTACGACGGTGTCATCTGGGTGACCAGCGCCTACCTGCTGGCCTACGCCGTTCCGCTGCTGGTGGCCGGGCGCCTGGGCGACCGGTTCGGGCCCAAGAACCTCTACCTGATCGGCCTCGGCGTGTTCACCGCCGCATCGCTGTGGTGCGGGTTGGCCGGGTCCATCGAGATGCTGATCGCGGCCCGCGTCGTGCAGGGTCTTGGTGCGGCGCTGCTGACCCCGCAGACCCTGTCCACGATCACCCGGCTATTCCCGGCCGCGCGCCGCGGCGTCGCCATGAGCGTGTGGGGCGCCACGGCCGGGGTGGCGACCCTGGTGGGGCCGATCGCCGGCGGGGTGCTCATCGACGGCCTGGGCTGGCAGTGGATCTTCTTCGTCAACGTGCCCATCGGCATCATCGGTATCGGGCTGGCCATGTGGCTGGTTCCCTCCCTGCCCACCGAGCGGCACGATTTCGATCTGCTCGGGGTGGCGCTGTCCGGGCTGGCGATGTTCTTCATCGTGTTCGGTCTGCAGGAGGGACAGTCCCACGATTGGGCACCCTGGATCTGGGCGACGATGGCCCTCGGCTGCGCCTTCCTGGTGGGCTTCGTCTATTGGCAGTCGGTGAACCCGCGGGAACCGCTGATCCCGCTGCGCATCTTCGCCGACCGCGATTTCACCCTCTCGACCGTCGGCGTCGCCGTCATCAGCTTCACCGTCACCGCGATGATCCTGCCGGTGATGTTCTACGCCCCGGTGGTGCTGGGGTTGTCCTACACCCGCTCGGCCCTGCTGACGGCGCCGATGGCGATCGCTTCGGGTGCGCTGGCGCCGTTCGTCGGCCGGATGGTCGACCGCAAGCCGCCGACGCCGATCATCGGCTTCGGGTTCTCGCTGCTGGCCATCGGGCTGACCTGGTTGTCGTTCGAGATGACGCCGTCCACCGCGATCTGGCGGTTGCTGCTACCGCTGACGGTCATGGGTGTCGGCATGGCGTTCGTCTGGTCGCCGCTGGCCGCGACCGCCACCCGCAATCTGCCGCCCGAATCCGCCGGTGCGGGGTCGGGGGTCTACAACAGCACCCGTCAGGTCGGCGCGGTGCTCGGCAGCGCGGCGATGGCGGCCTTCATGACCAGCCGGATCGGAGCCGAGCTAGGCGGCGGCGGGCAACCGGTCTCCGGCGAGGGCCCGGCCCCGGATCTGCCGTCCTTCCTGGAGGCGCCGTTCTCGGCGGCGCTGGCCCAGTCGCTGCTGCTGCCGGCGTTCATCGCGTTGTTCGGGGTGGTGGGGGCGATCTTCCTGCGCGGCGGGGACCGCGGCGACGTGATGCCCGACCATCCGCTCGCGGCGACGCCGCTGGCCGACCAACATTCCCTCGGCGAGGACTGGGCCGATGGTGACCACTATGACGATTACGACGACGACTACGCCGACGACGAATACATGGAGTGGTCGGTGTCGGATCCGCACGCCGACATGCAGCACGACATGCCCACCGATGTCGTGCCTGCCGTCACTCACGAGTTCGCCGACGAGTTCGCCGAGGATGTTGTCGCGGGCGATGACTCGGTGACCGATCAGCTGAGCCTGCGGCACGGCGACACCGGGCAGGTGGCATCGGGCGGACCGCTGGGCGCACACCGCGTCGACGACTCCTGGTCCGCACCGGCCGAGGACTGGTCGAGCCTGCCGGTGGCGCGCCCCGCGCGGGGCAGGCACTCCCGCGGGGACTGACCCGTAGCGGGTGGCTACACCGGATCGGTGAGCGCCAGGAAGGCGCCCAGCTCGATCAGTCCGGCAGGGGTGGCGGGAAGGTAGTCGGTCAGCGTCGCCGAGCGCACGATCACCGCGGCGTACTTGGCTCGGCTGATCGCGACGTTGAGGCGGTTGCGGTTGAGCAGGAACGACACTCCGCGCGGGACGTCATCGGCCGAGGAGGCCGTCATCGAGACGAACACCAGCGCCGCCTGACGGCCCTGGAACTTGTCGACCGTGCCCACCTCGACCTCGTCGAGCCCCGCCGCGTCGAGCCTGCGGCGAAGCGTCACCACCTGGGCGTTGTACGGGGTCACCACCAGGACGTGGTGCTGATCCAATGCGGCGGTGCCCTTTTCGTCGGTCCACTCACTGCCCAGCCTGGACGTGATCTCGGCGATGATCGCGTCGGCCTCCTCCGGGCTGTCGGTGGAGTTGCCGGTGTGCTCGACGGTCAGCACATGCACCCCGGGTTGCACGCCGGCCAGCCTGCGGGCCCCGCTGACCTCCGCCATGGCCTGCAACCGCCCGTCGTAGGACAACCGTGACACCGGACGGCACACCGCCGGGTGCATCCGGAAGGAGCGGTCCAGGAAGTAGCCGCGCTCCTCGGGCAGGGTGGCGTGGCCGTCCACCAACCAGCCCAGCGCCGATCCGTCGACCGGCTCGGGGTGGGTGCCCTGGCTGACCTGCGGTAGCTGCTGCGGGTCGCCGAGCAGCAGCAGGGTGCGCGCCGCCGAGGCGACGGCGATGGTGTTGGCCAGGCTGTACTGGCCGGCCTCCTCGATGACCAGCAGGTCGAGGGCCCCACGAGGTATCCGCGAAGGATTCGCGAAATCCCATGCGGTGCCGCCGATGACACACCCGGGTGTCTCGGCGATGAACGCCGGATAGTCCTTCTCGGCGATCTCGCGCCAGGGGCGGTCCGGGCTCTTCTTCTTGCCGACCCGCTCGGCGTCCACACCGGCATCGATGACCCCGCCCAGCAGGTTCTCCACCACGGCATGGGACTGGGCGACCACGCCGATCCGCCAGCCGTGCTGGTCGACCAAGCGGGCGATCACCGCCGCCGAGGTGTAGGTCTTGCCGGTGCCTGGTGGGCCGTGCACGGCCAGATAGGAGGAGTCGAGATCCAGCAGCGCCGCGGTGATATCGGCGCAGACGTCCTCGGTGCGGGGGAGCGGGCCGCCGCTGCGGGTGCGCGGCGGGCGGCGCAACAGGATGTCGGTGACGGCGGTCGCGGGCAAGGTGGGCAGCCCGGTGGCCACCGTCGCCGCGGTGTCCGCGATCGACTCCTGCAGCGGTTTGGTGTTGATGGGTCCGGGTGGGGTGAGGGCGAACGGCAGCCGGTCGAACGGCTCGCTGTGTTTCTCGACCGCGACGACGGATGTCGGCGCCTCCGGGTTGTCGCAGTCGGTGACGACGACGTTGCCGAAGGCGCGCCGGTCGGGGTCCTCGGACAACCCGGTCGGCGACGGCGGGTCGTACAGGGCGAACATCTCCCGGCACAGCTCACCGTTGGCGAGTTCGCCGGTGAGCCGGATGTGCCGCTGCGGCTTGCGTGCCCGCGGCGGGGTGTGCCAGTCGGCGATGATCTCCGCTGTGTCGGCGACGAACACGTCGCTGTTGTCCGACCATTCGTCGACCGGGTTGTTGACCCGGTCGAAATGCGACCACCAGAACGGTTTGTCCTCGCGTTTGTGATAGCCGCGGGCGGCGGCGATCATGGCCACCGCGGTCTGCTCGGCGCTGCGCTCGGTCGTGTTGTCCCCGGCGAACTTCAGCAGTGCGCGGTCGGTACCGTCGATGACCGTGACGGCGGCCTGGGTGCCGGCCCGGGATCCGTTGTCGCGCACCGATTGCGGGCCGCGCGGGGGGACCGCGGATTCGATGGCGCGGGCCACCAACCAGTCGCGTAGCCGTCGTGTCGAGCGGCAGTCGTAGCGGTTGTAGTCCTCGATCTGTTTGAGCACGATCTCGGCGTCGGCGGTGCGCCCGTCGGCGTTCAGGGCGCAGAACTTCGCGTACTGGGTGATCGAGTCGGTGGCGGTGGTGACCTCACCATCACGCAGTTCGTTGCCCATGTAGAGCGGTTCCAGGTACTTGATGCTGTAGCTCTCCGTGCCGACCCGAATGCTCTTGCGCACCAACGGGTACAGATCGACGAGCACCCCGTTGCGCAGCAGGTCGTCGATATCGTCCTCGCCGACTCCGTAGCGGCCGGCCAGCCGCAGCAGCGTGCTCTTCTCATAGGCCGCGTAGTGGTAGATGTGCATGTTCGGATAGCGCTTGCGCCGTTTGCGGACCATGGCCAGGAAGTCCTGCAACGCCTGCTTTTCCGCCGCCCGGTCATGCGCCCACAACGGGGTGAACTCATCGTTGACGGTCAGCACACCCCACAGGTATTCCAGACCCCAGTCGACACCGTTGCGGGTCCACAGCGGGTCGCCCTCGAAGTCGAAGAACAGGTCACCCTTGTCGGCGTCGGGCAGCACCATCAGCGGTTGGGCGTCGACGATCTCATAGGGCGGCTTACCGTCGGTGCGCTCGGCGATCTGCAACCGGGCCTGCGCGGTCAGCGCGGTGACTGCCCGTGCCGACAGTTCGGGAACGGGGCCGTGATGGCCTGCCAACTCGTGCACGGTGGTGATCCCGGCGTCCAGCAGCCGGGCCCGCTGGCTGACCCGCATCCCGGCGACCAGCAGCAGGTCGTCACTGTCCTTGACCTGCACGCTGCACTCGGGGCAGCGGAAGCAGGCCCGCACCCCCGAGTCGGTCCAGGACACCGGTCGGCCGCCGGCCAGATGCTCGTCGAGCAGCCGTTCCAGCGCGGCGCGGCGCGGTCGGTACACCGGCAACAACTCGTCGACGCGGTAGGTGGCTACCGCGCCGTCGCCGAGCAGCAGGTCGATCTCGTCGGCGACCGGGACACCGGCGGCGGCCAGGGTGTCGGCGTAGGCGGCCAACTGCAGCAGTGCCTCGACCTTCACCGAGCGGGCGAGCTTGGTATCGCGCAGTCGGTAGCTCCCACCGCGGGGGCCGGCGTGCAGCGTGAGAAAGTCGGCGAAACCGGCGAACCGGCCGTCGAACATGGCCGCCTGGTAGATCGCCGGTGCGCGGCGTTCGATGGCGTCCATGGTCTGGGCGGCCGCCGCGGTGAGCCCGGCGACCGTATAGCGCGGCCGCCCGATCACGGTGACCTCGACATCCTCGCGCAGCGACTCCAGGTGACGCTGTTCGTGATCGTCACCCAGATCGGCCGTGCGCGCGAGTAGTTCGTCGTCACCGGAGATCTTCGGGCCGCGGCCGAGGTGCGCGTCGAAGGAGCGCAGCAACGCGTATTCACACCGGGCGGCCGCCGCGAGGTCGGAGGCGCTGTAGACCACGAGGCCTTCGGTCGCGGGGTCGGTGAACACGCGTCCAGGCTAGGGGACGCCTCCGACATCGCCGGGCCTGGCTCAGACCGGCAGTAGCCTCAACAAAAGAGCTGCCGGAGCACAACCAAGACTATCAATAGTCTTGGCCAATGGGTGATGGCTAACGGAGTTGACGAATTAACGGGTCCGCCTAAAGTCCCAAATCAAAGCGAAAAGCTCGAAATTCACTCTAAGTCGGAACCGGCTGTACGAAGCTGACTTTGTTCTCAGCCCATTCGGTAAGCACATTCTGATGGTGAGTGCCGATTGGCAATCGAGCCACCACTTCATCTGTACTCAGCCCGTCAGTATCATGACCGCGCCGTCGGTCCATCAACGTTTGCAAAGGGTCTGGATAACGTCTCATGAATATTTGTCGCTCGGAGCTTGATTGGATACTTAACTCCCATTCAATCAAAAGGATAACGACTGCAATCCACAAATATTCTGGTTTAATAGTGCTTAAACTTGTGCGTTTACGGGCCAATCGAAAGCGGCGGCCATAGATAGCTTGATCTTGTTTGAGAAATGGCGGTCCACCGCTCGATTCGATTGCCGTTCCGATCGCTTGAAGGCGTTGTTCATGCCAAGTGCGAATTGAGTCCTCGAGGTCGGCCGGTTCGATACTCAAGCGTTCTGCTGCATGCAGGGTTTGCTCGCAAAGCGCTGAGTAAGTCATCCCTGACAGTTCCGACCAACCACGAACGAAAAAAGCATCAATCAACCGATCGAATCCCAAAATATCAGATAAGTTTTTCGCAGCTTCCATTGTTGTTACCAGCTTTTGTTGCTCGCCTAGAAGCCAGAAGTTGACTGTTGTTAAGCTGTTATCGCCGAAGTACTTTGAAAACTCTCGCCTCTGCTTGGCACTCCAAGTCCGCCAACTAGGGTGTACTGGGCCAGGAAGGTCCCGCTGATTCAAAACAATTGCGGGCGTTGAAAGAAGTTCAGTGACAATAAATCGACCTATTCTTTGCTCTTCATCTGAGCCTGCAAATAGATCGACTAGTGATTCTTCCATCTGTTGCTGTATCGCTGGAATCAGCTCTTCTCGGGTTCGAAGTAGACGCACTATGGACGAGATTGGCCAATTGAAGCCTGGTCTGGTTGGCAGTGTATTACGGATACCGTCGGTCGAGTTCGAAATTATTTCAATCGTCAGCTGTTTGGCGAATGTCTGCGAGACTGGTATGAAGGCGATGCATCGAACTACAAAACTAAGAATTGCGTCGCGCCGCGCTGAGGATCTGCGGCGACGATCTTTTATAAAATAGTTAAACACACGCTCAGCGCCATCTGCACGGGATTTGTCAAAGATCTGAATTGCTAATTGAGCAACAACATCCCATTCCTGACTACTTATTCTTGGTAGTAGGATTCGACCGATGGTATTCGGCGTATCAGCAATCCTCGTCAAGTGGAATGCAGCGAAGTACTCCATGAATGTTTGATGCGTAAATCGGTATAGTGGCTGACCATCAGCCGTTGAGCCGGCATCAGAGAAAACCCAGGCCCTTCCGCGACAGAACTCGATAAATTCGACCGCGGCGTGGCGCGCTTCGGTTTCGTTCTGAAAGTTCTTCGCGAGTAACTGTGTGCATTCATCGACTAGGTCGGCCTCAATTACGCCCACCGGCTCGTTTTGAGAATTGAGCATCCAATACGCAAGATGCTTCATTGCAGCATCTACGTAATCTGCTGCTCTAAGTTCCACATGAATACGCCTGCTGCTGTCCCACTTTTCAAACAAGAGCGTTGCGCATTTTTCGTAAACGGCCGGCCGATTTTTGGGTATGAAATTTTCACCGCGATAAATGATGCAGATCAACGCTAGCATGAGTGGATTCTGTCTCAAGTCTGGAACGTTGTCGCTTTC
Source organism: Mycobacterium sp. VKM Ac-1816D (assembly GCF_000416385.1). NCBI lineage: Bacteria > Bacillati > Actinomycetota > Actinomycetes > Mycobacteriales > Mycobacteriaceae > Mycobacterium > Mycobacterium sp. VKM Ac-1816D. The sequence goes on along the minus strand of NZ_AOHQ01000138.1, from coordinate 97,432 downwards.
TGCTATTAGCGCTGCGGCCATAGACTGTGCTGCATCTTCTGCTAACTGTTCGTTTGTAGCGAACCATTTACGTACGTAATGTTCGACCTTGTCCTCTGAAAAATCGGCTAATCCGTATGTCGCGAATATATCGGGGTCTAAGCGAGCTTGCTCGTAACCGACTCTGCGGGAGGTGACTAGAATCCTTGCGAGCGGATAACGTCGGGAGAATAGTTCGACCCGTTCGGTAATCTCGCGGCGTTTTCCAGTATTTATCAGCTCGTCTAGGCCATCCAGAAGTACCAGAGCTCGACCTGAATAGAGAATGTCCTCGACGCAGCCAGCCGGCGCGGGCGTTTGATAATGGATATTCAACCACGCCTCGATATGATCTAATAATGACTCGTCTTGATCGTTAGGCGAATCGTTAATTTTCAGGTTTCGCAATATCACATAGAAGGGGATAAAGTCGCCCAACTCTTTGGACGCTGCCTTGAACGCAATGTAACGAGAAACGGTGGACTTTCCACCGCCCGGATCGCCTAAGATCACCGTTCGATCAATGGTCGCCATCAATGAGGCTAGGGAAATTACCTCAGGATCGTCGGGCTCACGTTTATCTATAAAGTCTGGACTGACATAGAGTTGATCAAAAGGTATCTTAGTTTTTCGATCAAAGTCTGGCGGTTCGAGGTATCCGTGAGCATCCACGGCGACGTTAAGATACGTTTTCTCCCACAGTCGGTAGGTTTCAGTCTTGGCCTGCGAATTACGTAGCTCAACTGATTTCAAATGTTCTTCGATAGATTGTGAGGACGAGATCAAGGTGTGGAATTGTGACGAGAGGCTAAGTTTTTCAAACAAAGCTGGATCTGCCTCGCGTAGCTTCACTACGAGCTCACTGCATGAAGATTGCAACTGATCAAAAATTGCCAACCCTATCTCGCGCAATTCCTCGATAGAGTTGGTGCTAACGCTTCTGGTGAAACAATCCCCGAAATTAGCCTTGATCTTGGAGGTCATCTGGGATGGTAGATCGGCAACCTCTGCTGCCATGAGTTCTTTGACGATCCCAGAAAGCTCTGGCATCGCGAGAGTCTTTTCTATGTCCCTTACAGAGACGTCGTCAGGCAGTTCGAAATACAACGATAGCGTGCTGAATGTTGCTAGTAGGTCGCCCGGGTCCAATGTCTGCATCATCGTTTTCTCGGTGCGTGAGATCCCAACCCGGCGTCGCCGAGCGTCCTGGAGTGCTGCTTTCACGCCGCGCGCCAGAGCTTGGCCAATAACGGGACCTACGATCTTTCCAACGGGTATCTCAACGCCTGTCAGCACGAATCGAGCTCCTTGGTCCGATATCAAAGCGACCGGTGTCGCCTATCGACTTCTCATTATCCGATGAGAAGGAGCTGATCTGGATGATGTCGTCAGCCTGTGTTGCCGATCAGTTCGACACCGGCGCCGTTCCACCGGAACCGCACCACACTGTTCACCCCGGGCACGCCACCGGTGAACATCAGCGCCACGGTGTCCCCGGTGCTGGCGGTGGTGTCGATATCGTTGAACCCGTAGGTATCGGGCACGCCGGTGGGGATGAACTTTCCGAGGTGGAACATCACCGCACGGGTGTTGGCGTTCTGGGCATTGGTGTTGGCCTTGACGATCACCGCCGACAGCTGGGCGCACTCGTTGTAGTTGCCCGCCAACGGTTCCGCGCTCCACGGCTGATTGCTGCGCGGGTCACGCGGCAGCTCGGACACCGCGCGGACGACCTCGGGGGCGGCCAGGTTCACCGCACACGGGTCGGCGGCCGGGGTGGGTTCCGGCGGTGGTGGCGGCGGGGCGGCCGTGACCGTCGCGCTGGCCGGCGCCGACACCGGCGCCGGTGCGTCCGGGGTCTTGGACACCGTGGAATCGCTGGACCCGCAACCCGCCAGTAAGAGGGCGGCTGCCAGTACCAGTGCACCGTTGGCAGTCGTCATCACAACACCGCACCGTACCGGTGTGCCACGTCTGGTCGGGGGTGGCGACGCGCACACATTAGACTGCTCGTGAAATGACCTCGATCGATGAACCCAGCCCCGCCCCCGAACTGACCTTTGCTGACCTGCAGATTCACCCGTCTGTGCTGCAGGCCGTCACGGAGGTCGGCTACGAGTCGCCTTCGGCGATCCAGGCGGCCACCATCCCGCCGATGCTGGCGGGCTCCGATGTCGTGGGCCTCGCCCAGACCGGAACAGGTAAGACGGCGGCCTTCGCCATCCCGATCCTGTCCAAGATCGACGCCGGCAGCCGCAATACCCAGGCCCTGGTCCTGGCCCCGACGCGGGAACTGGCGCTGCAGGTCGCCGAGGCCTTCGGCCGCTACGGCGCACACCTGTCGGTCAACGTGCTGCCCGTGTACGGCGGCTCGTCCTACGGGCCGCAGCTGTCCGGTCTCAAGCGGGGTGCGCAGGTGGTCGTCGGCACGCCGGGTCGCGTCATCGACCATCTGGAGAAGGGCAGCCTGGACCTCTCGCATCTGGATTACCTGGTGCTCGACGAGGCCGACGAGATGCTGCAGATGGGCTTCGCCGAGGATGTCGAACGCATCCTGGCCGACACCCCCGAGTACAAGCAGGTCGCGCTGTTCTCGGCGACCATGCCGCCGGCGATCAAGAAGATCACCTCCAAGTACCTGCACGATCCGGTCGAGGTCACTGTCAAGGCGAAGACGCAGACCGCCGAGAACATCACCCAGCGCTACCTGCAGGTGTCCTACCCGCGCAAGATGGATGCGCTGACGCGGCTGCTCGAGGTCGAAGAGGGCGACGCGATGATCGTGTTCGTCCGTACCAAGCAGGCCACCGAGGAGGTCGCCGAGAAGCTGCGTGCGCGTGGTTTCGCCGCGGCCGCCATCAACGGTGACATCGCGCAGGCCCAGCGTGAGCGCACCATCGCCTCGCTCAAGAGCGGTGCCATCGACATCCTGGTCGCAACCGATGTCGCGGCCCGCGGCCTGGATGTCGAACGCATCAGCCACGTGGTCAACTACGACATCCCGCACGACCCGGAGTCCTATGTGCACCGCATCGGGCGCACCGGTCGCGCCGGGCGGTCGGGCAACGCCATGTTGTTCGTGACACCCCGCGAACGGCACCTGCTCAGTTCGATCGAGCGGGTCACCCGTCAGAAGCTCGTCGAGATCCAGCTTCCGTCGGTGGACGATGTCAACGCCCAGCGTGTCCAGAAGTTCCGCGACTCGATCAGCGAATCGCTCAACTCCCCGGGCATCGACCTGTTCCGCCGCCTCATCGAGGACTACGAGCGTGACAACGATGTGCCGTTGGCCGATATCGCCGCGGCGCTGGCGTTGTTGTCCCGTGACGGCGAAGCGTTCCTGATGACCGAGCCGCCGCCGGAGAAGCGCAAGGAGCGCCCCGACCGCGATGATCGGGGTGCCCGTGAGGACCGCCCGCGCAAGAAGCACAGCACCCGCACCGATCTGGCGACCTACCGCATCGCGGTGGGCAAGCGGCACAAGGTGGCGCCCGGCGCGATCGTCGGGGCGATCGCCAACGAGGGTGGGCTGAACCGCAGCGATTTCGGTCATATCGCCATTCGGGTCGACCACTCGTTGGTGGAGCTGCCGGCCAAGTTGCCGCGTGAGGTGTACAAGAAGCTGGAGAACACCCGGATCCAGGGTGTGCTGATCAACCTGCAACCCGACCGCGGGAGCGGCACCAGCAAGCCTCGCCGCAAGGACTCGTGACGTCGCAGCGCGACGCCCAGGGCGGTTTGGAATCGGTTTCTGCCACCGGGCGGGTCGACGCGCTGACCGGTGTGCGCGCGGTCGCCGCGCTGTTGGTGGTGTTGACGCACGCGGCGTACACCACCGGAAAGTACCCGCAGGGGTTCACCGGGTCGTTCTGGTCGCGCGCCGAGATCGGTGTGCCGATCTTCTTCGTGCTGTCGGGTTTTCTGCTGTTCCGCCCGTGGGTGCGCGCGTCTGCTGCCGGCCTTCCGTCCCCGTCGGTCCGGCGTTATGCCTGGCATCGGGTGCGCCGCATCATGCCTGCCTATGTGGTGACCGTGCTGGTGGCCTACGCGGTGTATCACTTCCGCGAGGCCGGGCCCAACCCCGGACACACCTGGGAGGGGTTGCTGCGCAACCTGACTCTGACCCAGATCTACACCGACAACTATCTGTATTCGTATCTGCACCAGGGCATGACGCAGATGTGGAGCCTGGCCGTCGAGGTGGCCTTCTATCTGGTGTTGCCGGTGCTGGCCTGGCTGCTGCTGGTGGTGCTGTGCCGGCGACGGTGGCGACCGGGTCTGCTGCTGACCGGGTTGGGTGTGCTGTTCGCGATCAGCCCGGCGTGGCTGTGGTTGGTGCACAGCACCGATTTCCTGCCCGACGCCGCACCGCTGTGGCTGCCGACCTATCTGGCCTGGTTCGTCGGCGGCATGCTGTTGGCGGTGTGGGAGGCCGCCGGTGTTCGCGCTTACGCGATGCTGTGCCTGCCGCTGGCGGTGATCTGTTATCTGATCGCCGCCACACCGCTGGCCGGTGCGCCGACCACCTCGCCGGCGTTGTTGAGCGAGGCGGTGGTGAAGACGGTGTTCTACATGGCGATCGCCACGCTGGTGGTCGCGCCTTTGGCGCTGACGGGGTCGGCGCCTTTGGCGCTTACCGGGTCTGCGCTGACGGGGTCGGCGCCGGGGCAGACCGGCTGGTACTACCGGGCGATGGCGAGTCGGCCGATGGTGTTCCTCGGTGAGATCTCCTATGAGATCTTCCTGATCCATCTGATCCTGATGGAGCTGGTGATGGTCGAGGTGCTGCGCTTCCCGATCTACACCGGCTCGATGTGGGCGCTGTTCTTCGGCACCATGGTCGCCACCGTCCCGTTGGCCTGGTTATTGCACCGGCTGACCCGGGTGCGAGACCGTCCGAGTAGAAATTAGGCTACCCTTACCTAAGCATCGACTTAGGAGGGCTCATGATCGATCTGAAGCCGTCACGCGGTATCGAGGGCGTGCTGGTCAAGCTGTGGCGCGGCGGGGATTACGAACTGACCGTCACTGGCCGTACCGATATCACCGACAACTTCCTGCGGTTGCACTTCTCTGCACCCGAACTGCTGAGCGAGCAGTCCATCCACCCGACGATGTGGGTGCGCGGCTGGTTCCCCGACGGGGCGCGTTCCCATCAACGCGGTTACACCCTGGTCAATCCGGACCCCGAAAAGGGCACCGTCGATATCGATTTCGCCATGCACGACGGTGTCGCCACCCGGTGGGCGCGCAACGCCGCGGTCGGTGACACGCTCGAGGTGACGGTGCTGGGCAGTGATTTCGCCATCCCGGAACCGGCGCCCGCGGGGTATGTCATCGTCGGCGATGCTGCGTCGTTGCCCGCGATCAACTCGTTGCTGGCGGCCATCGGCGACGCACCGGCGCAGGTCTTCCTCGAGTCGTCCCATGACGACGACCGCGAGATTCCCACCGGCAGAGCCGATGTCACCTGGGTCGACCGGGTCGACGGCGGTGCCGAGTTGGTGCGGGCCGTCGCCGAGGCGGCCTTCGACGCTCCGGACCACTTCGGCTGGGTGGCGTGTGACAACCGCACCACCAGGGCGGTGGCCAAGGTGCTGCGCGAGGACTACAAGATCCCGCGCAAATCGGTCAAGGCGCGCGCGTACTGGGCTGCGTGAGGAAGCCGCCGACCGTCGGGGCGACGAACGTTTCCAACATGGCGCGTTCATCGGCGTCGTCGTGGCCGGGAAACTGCAGCAGTGAGATCAGCACCCGTACCAGCCAGCGGGCGCGCAGCGTGGCGCCGGGTTGATCATCGCCCATCGACAACAGAAAGGCCTCGGCCAGCGTCCTGATCACCTCGGAGCGTTCGGCCATCTCGCCGCCGATCGGGCGGGCCGAATGAGCGAACCATGACGCCAGCGCCGGGCTGTTCCGCACCCGGTGCAATGCGCCCAGCGCGCCCTCGACCAACCGCTGCCGTGGGTCGGTGATCGTGGCGAGTTGTGCGCCGATCTCACCGAACAGTCGATGCGTCTCGCGGTGCACATAGGCGGTGTAGAGCGCATCGCGGCTCTCGAAGTAGCGATACAGCGTGGCGCGCGAACAGCCTGCGGCGCGGGCGATCTCGTTCATTCCCACGGCGGCCGCGTCGTACTGGGTGAACAGTTCCTCGGCGGCATCGAGAATGCGTTCGGCGGCGGCCTCGGTCCGCCGGTCGGCCAGCCAATCGCTCATCGGCATACGGTGAACGGTACCGACAGTGGCCGCCGCACATAGCTGCCACCGGCCCACGTCACCCTGTCCAGGTCGACCTCGAAATCCGGTATCCGGCGCAGTAATTCCTGCAGCGCGACCCGCGACTGCATCCTGGCGGCCGCGGCCCCCAGGCAGTGGTGCGCACCGTGGCTGAAGGTCAGGATGTTGCGCGGCCTACGCCGGACATCGAGTTGCTCGGCGTCGGAACCATATTGGCGTTCGTCGTGATTGCCCGAACCGTAGAGCAGCAGCACCTTGCGGCCGGCGGGAATCGTGGTGTCGCCCACCGTGGCATCGCAGGTCGTGGTGCGCGCCAACCCCTGTACCGGTGAGGTCAGCCGGAGGAACTCGTCGACCGCATCGTCGATCAGGTCCGGATGTTCGACGAGTAACCGGCGTTGGTCGGGGTGTCGGTGCAGCAGTTGCACCGAGCCGCCCAGCATTCCGGTCGTGGTGTCGTTCCCACCGGTGACCATGGTGAAAGTGAAGGCCAGGATGGCCAGCACCCCGGCGATGTCCCCGTCGGCGCCGACCCCGGCGGCCACCAGATGTGACACGGTGTCGTCCGCCGGTTCGGCGCGCCGCTTCTCGATCAGCGCGGTGAAGTAGGCCATCATGGCGCCGAGCGCGTCGCCGAGGCTTTCCAGTGCGCCGCCGATGCCCCCGTCGGCGGTGTTGGCGGCGACAATCGCGTCGGTCCAGCCGTCGAACTGACCGCGGTCCTCGTCGGGCACCCCAAGGTAATGGGCGACGACCATCGACGGCAGCGGTTTGAACAGCTCGGCGACGATGTCGCCGCCGCCGTCGGCGCGCAACCTCTCGATGCGGTCGACGACGAAGTCGCGCACCTTGGGCTCCGCCGCCTCCACCTGCCGCGGGGTGAAGCCGCGTGCCACCAACTTGCGAAATTCGGTGTGCACCGGTGGATCCTGCATGACCATCGGCGGATTGTCGGTCAGTCCGATCATCTCCAGCTCGCCGTAGTTGACCGTGAGGCCCTCGGCCGAGGAGAAGGTGCGGTGATCGCGGGCGGCGGCCCAGATGTCGGCATGCCGGGACAGCACGTAGTAGTCGTGGCCGGGGTAGTCGCGGTCGGGGTGATCGGTGCGGACATGGTGCACCGGGTCGTGGTCACGCAGGGCCCGGTACATCGGCCACGGATCGGGCCAGGTCTGGGCGGTCGCCAGCTGGAACACCGCATCGTGAGACATTTGAGCCGTCATGTCTCATAACTACGACAATTGGAAAGGACTGTCAAGAGCTCGTCGCGCGGGTATGGCAACAACGGGGCCGTCTGGCTGACATTGCGTCGGCCCCACCGACGTCGACGGGAGGACCGGACAGGTCCGCTCGGCCGTCACCGCGGCGGCCACGATCCCGGAGGTGGCCGCGCCCCGTGTGCTCACCAGCGTCTCGCGCCGCGACGGACCGCCGACCCCGGTGAGCACCAGCACGACGGCGAATCCGTCATGGTCACCGGTGGTGGTGGTCAGGCTCTGATAGGCATTGTCCAGCGCGACGAGACCGCCGAACGTGGCGTGCCCGCTCGTGACCAACGCCGTCGCCAGCGAATCCCGCGCCTGATTCGACGAGACATAGGCATGGCCGGGAAGCCACCCGGTGAACGCGACCCGCTCGGTGGAGAACGCGCCACTCCAGACGAACCCGGTCGCGGTCTCGATCGGATCCGGCCCGAATATCCGGCCATGGTGGTTCTGGCGCAGGAAGAAATCGTCGGAGTAGCTCAGCAGCACCCCGCCCGGCTGTTGGCCGTAGGCGACATCGTCGATGCGTCCCTGGAACCCGAAGCTGTGCAGCGGCTGGGCCGGGAATCCGGACGCGAACATCGCCTGGTTGAGCCGACGCCCGGCCTGCCCCGGCGACGTCGACCGCGGATCGACGATGATCACGTTCACCGCCTCCAACAGCGTCCGGCCGTCGTGTTGCTTACCGCCCCAGTCGGAGATCTGGCCCGCGGGCGTGAGCATCCACTTTCCGATATCACCGTGCGCCGTGGACATCTCGTCGGTCGGTGCGGGCAGGGTCGCCGGTTCGGCGCGCGCAGCGGCCTCGGCCAGCGGGTCGTCGTCATCGAGCAGCGCCCGCGCGCGCGTCGCGACCCGGCCCGTGCTCGGGTGATCGGTACCCACCGCGGCATCGCGGTCGTGATCGTCCGGTCCGGAGATCGCACCGCCGTCGGCCAACCGCACGGAGGCCGTCTCGGGCGCCGGATCCGATGCGGTCGCTACGTCCTGCTGCGCGCTCGCCGTGCTCGTGGAACTCGGCTCGTCGGCCTGCGCCATCCCGGCCCCGCCGATTCCGAACAGCAGAGCGGCCGCAGCCATGGCCGCGGCCGCCCCCGCACGCCGCATCACATACACACGTCCGCCCCCGCGCACCGCCATCCCCGTCCGCCTCCCCAAGCGAAACACCCGTGTCCAGGAGCGTAACGGCGTACTCGTGCCTTCGTGGGCCGGTTCGCCACGCCGCTGCTGCAGAATGGCCAGATGGCCGACAGCGCTGACACCGTCCGAGTCGCGATCGCTCAACTCGACGTCGCCGCACGCGATATCGCGCGCAACAGCGCCCGGCTCAGCGCACTCGTCCGCCGGCACGCCGACGCCGATCTGGTGGTGGTGCCCGAACTGGCCCTCACCGGTTACGAGATCGACGATCTCGACGAGTTGGCCGCCCCGCCGGAGCAGGCAATGGCCGAGATCGCCGCGGCCTGCGCCGCGGCCGGCACCGCGTTCGTGGGCGGTTACCTGGAGCCAGGGCCGGGCAAGCCCTACAACTCGATGGCCGCCATCGACGCCTCCGGCGTGTTGGTCGCCAACTACCGAAAGACACACCTGTTCGACGCCGAGGCACAGGCGTTCACCGCCGGGGACCGGCTGGTGGTCGCGCAGCTCGGCGAGCTGCGGGTGGGCCTGGTGAACTGCTTCGACATGGAGTTCCCGGAGGTGGCCCGCACCCTGGCCGACGGCGGGGCGCAGCTGCTGGTGGTCAGCTCGGCCAACATGGATCCGCTGTACAACGATCACCTGATCGCCGCACAGTCCCGCGCGCTGGAGAACCGGTTGCCGCTGGTCTACGCCAACCGGTGCGGTGCCGAGATCGGGCACCGATTCTGCGGTGGCAGCCGCGCGGTCGACCCCGACGGCCGGGTGGTGGCCGAACTCGGCCGCGACGACGACGTCCTCACCGTCGACCTCGCGTTGCGCAGCGCGCTCGGCGGGCACGTGAACTATCTGCGGTTGCGCCGCCCGGAGCTCTACACCCACTGAGCGCGCGCCGAGGTGCGCCCGGATCGGGCGGCGGGTAAGGCTAGCCTAAACTCCTAACGGATGCAGACCGGTGGCATCTGAGAAGGAGGCCCCGAGATGGCACGCGGATTCCAGGGCGTGATGATGCGCGGTTTCGGTGCGCGCGATCACCAGGTGACCGTGCTGGGTACCGAACGGTTGGCCCCGCACTGTGTGCGCATCCAGATGGTGTCACCGACGATCTTCGAGGACTCGTCCGCCGAACCCACCTCGTGGCTGCGCTTCTGGTTCCCCGATCCCGACGGCACCGACACCGAGTTCCAGCGCGCGTACACGCTCTCGGAATCCGACCCGACCACCGGACACTTCGCCATCGATGTGGTGCTGCACGAGCCCGCCGGCCCGGCATCCCGCTGGGCCGCCGATGTCACACCCGGTGCCACGATCGCGGCAATGGTCATGGGATCCAAGGGTTTCTCGGTCCCCGAGGATCCGGCGGACCGGCCCGCCGGCTACCTGTTGATCGGCGACAGTGCCTCCCAGCCGGCCATCAACGGCATCATCGGCGCCGTCCCGCACGACATCCCCGTCGAGGTGTACCTGGAGCAACACCATGACGACGACCCGCTGATCCCACTGGCCGAGCATCCGCGGTTGCGGGTGCACCGGGTGCCGCGGACCGATGCCGCCGCGATCACCGCTGCGATCGAATCCCGCGACTGGTCCAACTGGTACGCCTGGGCCGGCCCCGAGGCCGGCACGCTCAAGGGTCTGCGGACCCGGCTGCGCGACGAATTCGGCTTCCCCAAACAGGAGATCCACGCCCAGGCCTACTGGACCGAGGGCCGTGCCATGGGCAGCACGCGCGGTGACGAACCGACGGTCGAGACTCCCGTTGCGGCACCCGAGCCGGCGCACACGCCGCGGCCGGCGCCGACCGGTACCTGGCGGGCGCAGGCCGCGGGCCGGCTGTTGGCGCCGCTGAAGAAGACCATGATCATCTCCGGCGTCCTGCAGGCGCTGATCACCCTGGTCGAGCTGGCGCCGTTCGTGTTGCTGGTCGAGTTGGCCCGGCTGCTGCTTGCCGGTGCCGACGCGGACCGGCTGTGGGACCTGGGTATTGCCGCGCTCGCGCTGTTGGGTACCGGCACCTTCCTGACCGCGGCCCTGGCGCTGTGGCTGCACCGGGTGGACGCGGCGTTCGCCAGGGACCTGCGCGGCAGGCTGCTGACAAAGCTGTCGCGACTACCGTTGGGTTGGTTCACCGCCCGCGGATCGGGATCGATCAAACAGCTCGTCCAGGACGACACCCTGTCGCTGCACTACCTGATCACCCACGCCATCCCCGACGCGGTCGCCGCGGTCATCGCGCCCGTGGCGGTGCTGGTGTACCTCTTCGTCGTGGACTGGCGCATCGCCCTGGTGCTCTTCGGCCCGGTGCTCGTCTACCTGGTGCTGATGTCGGTGATGACCATCCAATCCGGCAACAAGATCACCCAGGCGCCCAAATGGGCCGAACGGATGAGCGGGGAGGCGGGCGCCTACCTCGAGGGTCAGCCCGTCGTCCGCATCTTCGGCGGCGCCGCATCGTCGAGTTTCCGCACTCGGCTCGACGACTACATCGCCTTCCTCGTCGATTGGCAGCGCCCTTTCATCGGCAAGAAGACGCTGATGGACCTGGTGACCAGGCCGACGACGTTCCTGTGGCTGATCATGGCCGTGGGCACCCCGCTGGTCATCGGCGGTGCGCTCGACCCCGTCGATCTGCTGCCATTCCTGTTGCTGGGCACGACGTTCGGGGCGCGGCTGCTGGGTATCGGCTACGGGTTGGCCGGTATCCAGGGCGGCACGCTCGCCGCCCGCCGGGTGCAGAGCGTGCTGGACGAACCCGAGCTGACCGTCCGCGAGAATCTCGCGACCGGCGCCGACGGCGTCGCACGCGCGGTGGTCTTCGACCGCGTGAGCTTCGGTTACCGACCCGAAGTTCCGGTGATCAAGGATGTTTCGCTGACCCTGGCACCCGGGACGGTCACCGCCCTGGTCGGGCCGTCGGGCTCGGGCAAGTCCACACTCGCCGCGCTGCTGGCCCGGTTCCACGACATCCAGCAGGGCGCCATCAGTATCGGCGGTGACGATATCCGCGCGCTGTCGGCCGACGAGCTGTACCGGCGGGTGGGATTCGTGCTGCAGGACGCACAGCTGGTGCACGGTAGCGTCGCCGACAATATCGCTCTCGCCGATCCGGACGCCGATATCGACCGGATCATCGCCGCCGCCCGCGACGCCCGCATCCACGACCGTATCGAGGGCATGCCGCAGGGCTACGACACGGTGCTCGGCTCCGGTGCGGGACTGTCCGGTGGGGAGCGGCAACGCCTGACCATCGCCCGCGCCATCCTGGCCGACACCCCGGTGCTGATCCTCGACGAGGCCACCGCATTCGCCGACCCGGAATCGGAATACCTTGTGCAGCAGGCGATCAACCGATTGACCAAGGACCGGACCGTGCTCGTCATCGCGCACCGTTTGCACACCATCACCCACGCCGACCAGATCGTCGTCCTCGACGACGGCGTGATCGCCGAGGCCGGAACCCACGAACAACTGCTCGCCGCAGACGGGCGCTACCGGGCGCTGTGGGAATCGGCGCACCCCACCGCCGAAGCCGCGGAGGCCACCCGATGATCCGCACCCTGTTGGCCCTGATCCCCGCCGACCGGCGCAACAAGGTCGGCCTGTACACCGTGCTGGCCGTCGTCTCGGTGGTGCTGCGGGCGGTCGGCGTGGTGCTGTTGGTGCCGCTGGTCGCCGCGCTGTTCAGCACCACACCCGGTGACGCCTGGGGTTGGCTTGGCTGGCTGACGGCGGTCACCGTGGCCGGCTGGGTGATCGACACCCGCACGGCGGCACTCGGTTTCGATATCGGCTTTGCCGTGCTGGACAACACCCAGCACGATATGGCCGACCGGCTCCCGGATATCCGACTGGATTGGCTGTCTCAGGACAACACCGCGACCACCCGGGCGGCCATCGCGGCCACCGGACCGGAGCTGGTCGGCCTGGTGGTCAACCTGCTGACCCCGCTGATCGGTGCCGTGCTGCTTCCCACGGCGATATCGCTTGCCCTGTTGACGATCTCGGTGCCGCTCGGGCTGGCCGCACTGGCCGGCGTCGCGGTGCTGCTCGGCGCCCTGTGGTGCTCGGGTCGGCTGACCCGCGGCGCCGACCGTATCGCCGCCGACGCCAACACCGCGCTCACCGAACGGATCATCGAGTTCGCCCGCACCCAGCAGGCGTTGCGTGCGGCACGCCGCGTCGAGCCCGCCCGCAGTCTGGTGGGCTCCGCGCTGCAGGCCCAGCACGGAGCCGGCCTGCGGCTGCTCACCATGCAGGTTCCCGGGCAGCTCCTGTTCAGCCTGGCCAGCCAACTCGCGCTGATCGTCTTCGCTGCGGCCGCAACCATTCTCACGGTGCGCGGTGCGTTGACGGTGCCCGAGGCGGTCGCGCTCATCGTGGTCATCGCACGCTATCTGGAACCGTTTACCGTCCTGAGTGAGTTGTCCGGTGCGCTGGAATCCACCCGCGCCACGCTGGCCAGGATCCAACAGGTGCTCGATGCCCCCACCCGCAGCGCGGGCGCCGATGTGTTGCCCGGTGACCGCGCACCCCGCATCGAATTCGAGCGGTTGTCTTTCGGGTACGGCGAATCGACGGTTCTGGACGGGCTCAGCTTCACCCTCGAACCGGGTACCACCACCGCGATCGTCGGACCGTCCGGTTCGGGTAAGAGCACCATCCTCGGCCTGATCGCCGGTCTGCACGAACCCGACAGCGGCCGCGTGCTGTTCGACGGACAGGATTTGGCGCAACTCGACCCGGCGGCGCGGCGCGCGGCGATCAGCATGGTGTTCCAGCACCCCTACCTGTTCGACGGGTCACTGCGTGAGAACATCCTGATCGGCGAGCCACATGCGGGGGGGCAGTCCTACCGTGCGGCAACCGCACTCGCGCGGGTCGACGAGCTCACCGAACGATTGCCCGACGGTGATCGCACGGTGGTGGGGGAGGCCGGCTCGGCCCTGTCCGGGGGTGAGCGTCAGCGGGTGAGCATCGCTCGTGCGCTGATCAAACCGGCTCCGGTGCTGCTTGTCGACGAGGCCACCAGCGCGTTGGACACCGAGAACGAGGCCGCCGTCGTCGCGGCGTTGACCGCCGACCTGCGCGACCGGACCCGGGTCATCGTCGCGCACCGGTTGGCCAGCATCCAGGGAGCCGAACGCGTGCTGTTCGTCGAGGGCGGGCGGATCGTCGAGGACGGTTCCATCGACGAGTTGCTGGCTGTCGGTGGCCGGTTCGCCCGGTTCTGGACCGAGCAGACCGACGCATCGGCCTGGCAGGTTGCCGGTCGCTGACGCGGCGCCTCGATCAGAGCCCGGCGCCGGGGTTGAGGATTCCGGCCGGGTCCAGGGCAGCCTTGATCCGGCGGTTGAGTTCCATCGCCTCGGGGCCCAGGTACCCGGCCAGCCACGGTTTCTTCAACCGGCCCACCCCGTGCTCACCGGTGATGGTGCCGCCCAGCGACACCGCGAGATCCATGATCTCGCCGAACGCGATCTCGGCGCGGCGGGCCATATCGGTATCGGCGGGGTCGAACACGATCAGCGGGTGGGTGTTGCCGTCACCGGCATGAGCGATCACCGAGATCAGCAGATCGTGCTGCGCGGCGATCTTCTCGATACCGGCGACCAGATGCGACAGCGAGGGCAACGGCACGCCCACATCCTCGAGCAGCAGCGACCCCTTGGCCTCGACGGCGGGAATGGCGTACCGGCGGGCCACCACGAATGCTTCGCCCTCCGCCGGGTCCGATGTCGAGAACACCTCGGTGGCACCGGCCTCGGTGAACACCTCGGCCATGAACTCCGCGTCGGCGGCCCCGGCCGGTCCGCGGTCATCGGAGGCGGCCACCATCATGGCGGCCGCGGTGCGGTCCAGGCCCATCTTGAGTTTGTCCTCGACGGCGTTGATGGCCGCGGCGTCCATGAATTCCAGCATCGAGGGCCTGATCTTGCCGGTAATGGTGACGACCGCATTTGCGGCGGCCTCCACCGAGGCGAATGTCGCCACCACGGTGCACGCCGGGTGCTGCGGGGGCAGCAGCCGCAACGTCACCTCGGTGATGATGCCGAGGGTTCCCTCGCTGCCGACGAACAACTTCGTCAGGCTCAGTCCGGCAACATCTTTCAGGCGCGGGCCACCGAGGCGGACGGCGGTCCCGTCGGCGAGAACCACCTCCAGGCCCAGCACGTAGTCGGTGGTGACGCCGTACTTCACACAGCACAGCCCGCCGGCGTTGGTCGCGATGTTCCCGCCGATGGTGCAGATCTCGAACGAGGACGGGTCCGGCGGGTACCACAGTCCGTGCTCGGCGACGACCTTCTTCACCTCGGCGTTGAGCAGTCCCGGCTGCACCACCGCCGTGCGCGTAGCGGTGTCGACGGTGATATCGCGCATCCGTTCGGTGGACAGCACGATGCTGCCGTCCTGCGCCGTCGCACCACCGGACAGGCCGGTGCCCGCGCCACGCGGGATGACGGCGACCCCATTCGCCGCGGCCCACCGGACGATGGTCTGCACATCCTCGGTACCCCGGGGGCGGAGCACCGCCAGCGCGGTGCCCGCATCGGGATCGGCGGCGCGGTCCTGGCGATAGGAGGCGACGATATCGGGGTCGGTGACGACGGTGCCCTCGGGCAATGCGGCGATCAGGCCGTCCAGCGCGGAACTCACCACTTGAGTCTATGGGCGCCGCCGGCGCAGCAGTTCGGCCAGCTCTTCGCGGGTCGTGGTGCCGGTCTTGTTCATCGCGCGGTAGATGTGGCCCTCGACGGTCCGGATCGACAGGCTCAGCCGGTCGGCGATATCGCGGTTGCTCGGCAGCGGTGTCACCGCCGCGAGCACGGCGACCACCTCCCGTTCCCGGCCCGTCAGCGGTATCTCCTCGCTGGCCGACTCCTTGGTCGGGGTGCGCACACCGCACTCGGCGGCCAGGGCGTCGGCCCGGGTCGAACAGGTCAGGCCCGATCCTCGCTTACCCTGATTTCGGAAGATCGTCGCCGCGTGGGCGGCGGCGTCGAGTGCGGCCACGCGGTCGCCGATCTTCTCGAATTCCTCTGACACCGAGCACAGTTCGGCCGCATCACCGGCGCGCAGTGCGGTGGCGAATCGGGCGGCCAGTCCGGCCCGTGGGCCTTCCACCAGGTCGCCGAGCTCGGTCAGCCGTTCGGCGTGGCTGCGGTCGCCGAACTGGGTGGCCAACTGTCGGCACCACACCTCCGCGGCGAACCTGTGCTCGGCGCCGGCCTGCTGCGCGGCCGTCGACAGGGTCGCGGTGGCCTGGCTGACCCAGCCGCGCGCTGCCGCCACCCAGGCACGGGCCACCGCACGCTCGTAGCGCAACGGGCGGAAGGGGCGGTCCAGCGCATCGAGCCGGTCGAGGATGGCCTCGGCATCATCGGCCGCGCCCCGCATGGCCAACGCCGTCGCATGGGCGATGTCGTAGCGGAAACCCCACCCCTTCTCATGTCCGGCCATCACCGCGGCGATCTGCTGGAAAAGCGCTGTCGCCCCGATGATGTCACCGTCTGCCAGCGCGGCGCGGGCGGCTATGGCCGGGCCAAGGGAGTGCGCGGTGCCGGGAAGATCGGTGGCCTCGGAGACGACCCGCTCAGCCACCTGCCGGGCATCCTGGATCCGGCCGGCCAGCACCAGGGCGGTCAGCTCGGAATCGGCGAGGTTGAACCTGATGTGGGGTGTGTCGAAGGCACCGTGCACCGCGGTCCGGTAGCCCAGTGCAACGAGCTCGCCGGCCGCGGTCATCCGGCCGGCGTCGGCGGCGATGGTGGCCAAGGCCCATGCGGTCTCGGCGCGCAGCACCTCCGGCAGGGCGTCGAGGTCGACCGATTCGGCCACCCGCTCGGCGTCATCGGGTCGGTCCATGGCAAACCAGTACACGGTGCGAAAGGCGTCCAACCACTGCCTGCCTGCCGGGTCGAGGCCGGCGGCGACCGCGTCGGCGTGGGCCTTGGCTTCGTGGGGTCGGTGCAGCGCCCAGAGCAGGTTGGAGGCGCGCAGGTGGGCGAACCCGGCGCGTTCGGTATCGGACAGCGTCGTGGTGTCCAGCGCCGCCAGGATGTCCTCGGCTTCTCGCCCACGGAACAGCCAGGACAGCGCGTGCGCCCGAAGGTAGGTGGCCTCCGGGCCCGCGCCGGCCTGATGGGCGGCCGTCGCCAACCGCTCGGCCAGCGCGAGGTCGGCAAGTCTGATGGCACCGCGGGTGGCCCGCACCAGCAGGTCGGGATCGGGGGCCAGGTCCGAGTCGATGAGCAGGGTGGCGCGCCGGACCGTCGCCCGCAGGTCGTCGGTCTGGTTGCGGGTCGTCAACTCCGTGGCGATGCGACCACGAAGTCGGCGCAGGGTGGCCGCCGGGCAGCGGCTGCGCCGCAGTTCGCCGTAGAGCGGATGCGCGATGCGGACCTGTACCCCCTCGGCGGTGTCCTGCAGCACCACCAGTTCGCGGACATTGGCTGCTTCGACCGCGTCGACCGAGGTGACCCGTTGCAGGACCGCGAGTTCGAGCGGTTCGGCGACCGCCAGGGCGTCGATGGCCTCACCGACCGAGGGCTCGAGATCACGAAACCGGGATTCGATGAGCTCGACCAGGCCGGTCGGCAGCACCGGACGGCCCAGCCACTGCCAGCGGCCCTCGCGTGACACCAGCCTGCCCTCGGCGAGTTCGTGTTCGACGATATTGCGCAAATAGAGCGCGTTTCCCTGGGTCAGATCCCAAAGACGTTGCGCCGCAGACTCGTCAACGGTCCCGCCGAGCACCGCCGTCAGCAGCGCCGAACTGTCGGGCTGGCGCAGCGGACGGAGCTCCAGCCGATCGAACGGATGGTCCTTCCATATCTCGCGGACGGTGTCGGGGACCGGTTCGCCATCGCGCACGGTCAGTACGACGCGGCCGGTTCCGCGCTGCACTATCTGATGCAGCACGAACGCGGACAGCTCGTCGAGCAGATGGGCGTCGTCGACACCGATGACCGCCGGTTCGCCGGTCGGGGTGGCCGTCACGGCGTCGATGACGCCGCGCACCAACTGCAGCCGGTCACCATCAGGGTCGGGGGCCCATTCGGCAAAGGCGCCCAGCGGCAGGGTACGCGCCGCCGTGGTGCCGACGATCCACCGTGCCGAGCTACCGTGCAGCGCATCGCGTGTCAGCCGGCTCTTGCCGACGCCGGCCGGCCCGGACACCACGATGCCGCGCAGCTCCGGGGACGTGACGGCCTGGCGGATCGTCTGGATCTCCGCCGCTCGTCCCACCAGTGGCCACTTCAACCGCACTCGCAAAGCCTAGTCGGCGATCCACGTCCGGCACGGCGGCAGTTCCGGTTCCGGCGCGGGGCGCACTACCGGTCGACGCGGCGATCGCGGTCGAGGTCGCGCAGCGCGGGTAACCCGATGGCGACCAGGCCGATCAGCAACATCGGCACCGCCAGCGCGAGGAAGGTGGCGTGCAGACCCGCGGAATCGGCCAACGGACCCGCCAGCAACAGTCCCAGCGGCCCGGCGGCGTAGGCCAGCGAACCCATCACCCCGACCACCCGGCCACGCAGATGTGCCGGCGCGTTGGTCTGCATGACGTAGTTGTAGATCGGTTGGATCGGTCCGTAGACGAAGCCGACGATCGCCGAGAGCCCGAGGATCAACGGCAGCGGCGGCAGGAACGCGATGATCGTCATCGCCACGCCCAGGGTGATGACCGCGATCAGCATGGTGGTGCGCCGCTTCATGTACTTCGACAGCACCGCATAGCTGAGCGCGCCGACCAGCCCGCCGACCGAGAGGGCCATCAACACCCAGCCCAGTTGGGCGGGTTCGTCGCGGTCGGTGAAGTACTTCGGGAACAGCACCGCTTCCATCGGCATGTACAGGCCGGTCACCGCCAGGTCGATCAAGGCCAGGGTGCGCAGCACCTTGAGGTTCCAAACGAACCGCAAGCCCTCGACCACACCGGCCCAGACCTGTTCGGGCAGCTGGGAGCGGTCCGGTGGTCCGGCGCCGTCGAGGCGCAGCACCGAGACGGCCAGGATCGAGCAGCCGAACGCGGCCGCGGTCACCCACATCGTCTCGATACCGCCGACGGTGGCGATCAGCATGCCGCCGATGCCCGGACCGACGATATAGGCCAGGTTGAAGACCGCCTCGTACACGCTGTTGGCGTGATCGAGGGTCCACCGGGCGCGCGTCGCGGCCTCGGGCAGCATGGTTTCGCGGGCGGTCATGCCCGCCGGGTCGAATGCTGCGCCGAGTGCCGCCAGCGAGGCCAGCACCGCGACGTTGACCCCGTCCACCCCGAACACCAATGCGATCACCGGTACGGCGGCCACCGAAAGCCCCGACAGCGCATCGGAGATCATCGAGACCCGCCGGCGGCCGATGTAGTCCACCGCCGCGCCCGCGATGACGGTCGAAGCCAGCAGCGGCAGGGTCCCGGCCATCGCGACCAGCGATGCCTCCCAGGCCGACCCGTTGCGCTGCAACACCAGCCACGGGAACGCGACCATGGAGATGCCGTTGCCCGCGCCGGCCATCAGCGCGGCGAACAAGATGAGGTACGCCGGGCCTCGGCTGGGGGTCTGCATGGCTATCGCGGCGAATCTAGCAGCGGTATCGGCGTCCCCGCGACCGATTTACCGACCGCGGGGCAGGATGGATCGGTGCCTGGAAAAGAGCCGAGACTGCCGCATCCGCGCACCGGGCAACCGTTCTGTTCGCCGGTGCCTCCGGGCTCTGGCTGGCCGGGTGATCCCGCCAAGCGGACCACTCCGGTGGCGCGTGCCGCCGCCGATGTCGAGGTGCTGGCCGCCGGTGCCCGCTCGCTGCCCGTCCTGGACGCCGAGGTGAGTGTCTGTCGGGCATGTCCACGGCTGGTGACCTGGCGTGAGGACGTCGCCGTGCAGAAGCGCCGCGCGTTCGCCGACCAGCCGTACTGGGGCAGGCCCATCCCCGGCTGGGGTACGCGCCGGCCGCGGGTGCTGATCGTCGGATTGGCACCGGCCGCGCACGGCGCCAATCGCACCGGCCGGGTCTTCACCGGGGACCGCTCCGGTGATCAGCTTTTCGCGGCGCTGTTCCGGGCCGGACTGGTCAGCGCCGGGGTCAGCGTCGACGCCGCCGACGGGCTGAGCACCGAGGCGGTGCGGATCGTCGCGCCGGTGCGGTGCGCGCCACCGGCCAACAAGCCGACCCCGGAGGAGCGGACCACCTGTGCGCCGTGGCTCACCGCGGAGTGGCAGCGGGTCAGACCATCGGTGCGGGTGGTGGTGGCCCTCGGCGGATTCGCCTGGCAGGTGGCGGCCGGACTGGTGGCCGACGAGCTGGCCGCGGGGCCCAAGCCGGTGTTCGGCCACGGTGCGCAGGTGCGATTGACCTCCGGCGCGGTGCTGCTGGGCTGTTATCACCCCAGCCAACAGAACATGTTCACCGGCCGGCTCACCCCGGCGATGCTCGATGATGTCTTCACCACAGCGGCCCGGATCGCGGGGAAAGAAACGGGGCCGCGGCGACGTTGAACCGTTAATGCGTCTATCTGTCCTGGACCTCGTTCCTGTCCGTACCGATCAGAGCACCGCCGACGCGGTGGCGGCGACCGTGCAGGTCGCCCAGACCGCCGACCGGTTGGGCTTCACCCGTTACTGGGTGGCCGAACACCACAACATGCCCGCCGTGGCGGCGACCAGCCCGCCGGTGCTGCTGGCCTATCTGGCCAACCAGACCGAGCGGATCCGGCTGGGGTCGGGTGGGGTGATGTTGCCCAACCATGCGCCGCTGGCGGTCGCCGAACAGTTCGCCCTGCTGGAGGCGATGGCCCCCGGCCGTGTCGACCTGGGCATCGGCCGAGCCCCGGGATCCGATCCGGTGACGTCGATGGCGCTGCGCGGGGCCCGTGCCGCCAACGACGAGGACATCGAGCGGTTTCCCGAGTACCTCGACCATGTTGCGGCGCTGATGAGTACCGGTGGTGCGCGGGTGGGACTGTCGCGGGGGATGCTGGCCCAGCAGGACTACACCCTGAAGGCGACGCCGGCCGCGGTCGGGGAGTGCACGTTGTGGCTGTTGGGTTCGTCGATGTATTCGGCGCACCTGGCCGCCGCCAAGGGGCTGCCCTATGTGTTCGCCAACCACTTCTCCGGTCAGGGGACCGCCGAGGCGCTGGCCACCTATCGTGCCGAATTCCGGCCCAGCCCGGAGCTTTCCGCGCCGCGGACCTTCCTGACCGTCAACGCGTCGGTGGCCGACACCGCCGAGGAGGCGCACCGGTTGCTGCTGCCGAACCTGCAGATGATGGGCCGATTGCGGACCGGCCGTCCGCTCGGGCCGCTGGACCTGGTCGAGGACGCCGAGGCCACTTCGGTATCGGCGCAGGAGCAGTTGATCATCGACTCGTCGGTGGCGCGAACCGTCGTCGGGGACGCCGCCGGCGCGGCCGATCAGATGCGGGCGCTGGCAGCGGAATTCGACGTCGACGAGGTGATGGTGAACCCCGTCGCATCGGCGTTCGCCGGCACCGCGGCAGGCACCGCGCCGGCCCGCGAGCGCACCCTGGAGCTACTGGCCAAGGAACTGCTCTAGGGGCTCAGCACGATCACCGGGATGGGCCGCGATGTGCGCTTCTGATAGCCGATATAGCGGTCCTTGTTGCCGCGCATGTCGTTGACGATCCGCCACAACCGGTCGAAATCGGGATCGCCGGGAAACACGGCCCTGGCCGTCACCGGAATGCGCCGCGGACCGACGTTGATCTCGACCTGCGGGTTGGCCTTCAGATTGTGATACCAGCCGGGCGCCTTGGGCTCGCCGCCCTTGGAGGCCACCACCAGGTAGTCCTCGCCGTCGCGGGCGTAGGTCAACGCGTTGGCCCGGGCCAGTCCCGTCTTGGCGCCGACGGTGTGCAGGATCAGGGCCTTCGGGCCGAAGGGGATCGTATGGCCGATCCGGCCGTCGGTGGCCTTGTACAGCTTGTCGTGCAACAACAGCAGCGGAAGCCCGATGTATCGCTCCCATGGCGGCATGCTCATGGGTCAATCCTGCTCGGCCGCGTCGAGTTCCGCCAGTGCGGTGCGCAACAATCGCCCGGACTCCTCGCGGTCGGGGTCGCGGCGCACCAGCATGCCCTTGGCGAAACTCAGTTTGTCGCCGGCGCGGCGCGGCACGACATGCAGGTGAATGTGGAACACCGTCTGGAACGCCGCTTTGCCGTCGTTGATGGCGATGTTGTTGCCGTCGGCGTGCAGCCCGGAGCGCCTGGCGGCGCGGGCGATGCGCTGGCCCAGTGCCGCCATCGCCGCGACGGTGTCGGGCGCGGTGTCGGTCAGATCGACGCTGTGGGTCTTGGGGATCACCAGGGTGTGGCCGCGGGTGAAGGGGCGGATGTCGAGGATCGCCAGCAGGTCGTCATCCTCGTGGATGCGGACGGCGGGCGCCTCACCGGCGACGATGGCGCAGAACACGCAGGACATGCAGACACCGTATCCGCCCGCCCCGGCCGGTCTGTCCGTCCCGCGGTCAGCCGAGCGCGTCCCGCCAATGCCGCAACTTCTCGGCATAGGCCATCGTGTGCGCCGGGCTGGTTGACGGTAGTTGCACGGTCGGCAGGTCCGGCGCACCGACGACCAACCTGCGATGGTTGCGTTCGGCGGCCTTGCCGTTGAACACCAGCAGGCCGATGCCGGGGTGGTCGGTCAGCAGCGCGCCGATATCGTTGGCCACCATGCTGGCCGGCTCGATGGCCGAGTCGAGGCTGCCGATCCGCCGGCACGACTTCAGCACATCCCACACCGCGACGCCGTGCCCGGCCAGCGCCGCCGCGCGGTGCGGGTAGGGCGCGTCCGGCTCGAAACCGTAGATGTCGGCGCAGATCCGCCAGAAGGCGTTGCGCGGATTGCCGTAGTACTGCCGGTGCTCAAGGGACAGTGCACTGGGCATATTCCCAACACCAGGATGGTGGGGTGCGCGCCGATGATGGGCGCGAGGCCGTGCAGCACGTCGCTCACCGCCCCGATCTTGCCCGCCGCCGGTATAGGTTGGCCCGGTGGGTAGCGACTCCGATATCGACTTCGACGTCGAGGCCTCCGGTCTGCTCGACGGGTTGACCGGTCAGGCCCGTGCCGACCGGGCCGAACTGATCCCATGGTTGCTGGACCAGGGTGTCACGGTCGAACAGATCCGCGACTGCGACGAACCGGTCCTGTTGGCGTCGCGCCGGATCCTGGGCGATGACGGCGATTATGTGTCCGCCCGCGAGATCTGCGAGAGCACCGGGATCGATCTGGAGCTGCTGCAGCGGGTTCAGCGGGCGCTGGGCCTGCCACGGGTCGACGATGTCGACGAGCCTGCGCACCTGCGCGTCGACGGTGAGATAGCCCGCTATGCAAAGCAATTCGCCGACATGGGTATCGACGAGGACAATATCGTCCTGGTCGTGAGGGCGCTCGCCGACGGATTGTCCAAGACGGCCGAGGCGATGCGGTTCACCTCGATGGCTGCTGTCATGGCCCCGGGGGTCAGCGAGCTGGATGTCGCGGTGGCATCCGAAGCGCTGCTGCGACAGGTCAACCCGCTGCTCGGCCCGCTGATCGAGGACATGCTGCGCCTGGAACTGCGCCGCACCATGGAGTCCGATGCGGTGACCGCAGGCGAGCGTGCCGAGGGACGGCCACTACCTGGTGCCCGAGAGGTGACCGTCGCGTTCGCCGATCTGGTGGGCTTCACCAAGCTGGGCGAGGCGGTGCCGCCCGAGGAACTCGAAGGCCTGGCCAACCGGCTGGTGCAGACCACGCACGAGGTGGTCGCGCCGCCGGTGCGATTCGTCAAGTCTATCGGCGATGCCGTGATGCTGGTCAGTCCCGAACCGATGGCGTTGTTGACGGCGGTGCTGGCGCTGCTGGAAGCCGCGGGCGCCGATGACGAATTCCCCCGACTGCGGGTGGGTTTGGCCTCGGGGAAGGCGGTCAACCGGGCGGGCGACTGGTTCGGCAGCCCGGTCAATCTGGCCAGCCGAGTCACCGGCGCGGCCCGGCCCGGCGCCGTGCTGGTCACCGAGGCGGTGCACGATGCGATCGGCGAGGACGCCGGCATCGAGTGGTCCTTCGCGGGCGCCAAACGGCTCAAGGGCATCAAGGACGAGGTCAAGCTGTTCCGGGCGCGCTACTGTCCCGGTTAGCCCACCCGACCGCCTGCGGCGTCCGTGCTCGGCGAGAACCGGCGCAGCCGCAGACTGTTGCTCACCACGAACACCGAACTGAAGGCCATCGCGGCGCCGGCGATGATCGGGTTGAGCAGGCCGACCGCGGCCAGCGGTAAGGCCGCGACGTTGTAGGCGAACGCCCAGAACAGATTTCCCTTGATCGTGCCCAGCGTGGCGCGGGACAGCCGAATGGCATCGACGGCGGCACGCAGATCCCCGCGCACCAGGGTCAGATCCGATGCCTCGATGGCAACATCGGTGCCGGTGCCCATCGCCAGGCCGAGATCGGCGGTGGCCAGCGCGGGTGCGTCGTTGACTCCGTCGCCCACCATGGCGACGACATGGCCCTCGGCCTGCAGCGCGGTGATCACGTCGACCTTCCCTGCGGGCAGGACCTCGGCGACCACGCGTTCGATACCCAACTGACCGGCCACCGATTCGGCGGCCCGGCGGTTGTCGCCGGTCAACAGGATCGGGGTCAGGCCGAGCGCGCGAAATCCGGAAATCGCTTCTGCGGCGGTGTCTTTAACCGTATCTGCCACCACGATGACGGCGCGGATCTGCCCGTCGGCGGCGAACCAGATCGGGGTATGCCCATGGGTGGCAGCCTCGTCGGCGATCTGCACCAGGCGCTGCGGCGCATCCAGCGACCAGTCCGCGCGCAGCCAGCTGATCCGGCCGGCGGCCACCGCCCTGTTCTCGACCACCCCGGTGACGCCGAGACCGCCGTGATTGGTGAACGCGTCGACCGCGGGCAGCGGGCCGCGCCGGGCCGCATACTCGCTGACAGCACGTGCGATCGGATGTTCGGAGCCGTGCTCCAACGCGCCGACCGATCTGAGGATCTCGTCGACGTTCTCGCCGTCGGCGACGTGCACGTCGACCACCGACATCCGGCCGGTGGTCACGGTCCCGGTCTTGTCCAGGACGATGGTGTCCACCCGGCGAGTGGATTCCAGGATCTGAGGTCCCTTGATCAGGATGCCCAACTGGGCCCCGCGGCCCGTGCCGACCAGCAGCGCGGTCGGGGTGGCCAGGCCCAGGGCGCATGGGCAGGCGATGATCAGCACGGCAACTGCCGCGGTGAAGGCGGCGGCCGGCGCACCTCCGGCCAACAACCAGCCCACCAGGGTGGCCAGCGACAGCACCAGCACGATCGGGACGAAGACCGCCGAAACCCGGTCGGCCAGCCGCTGGACGTCGGCCTTACCGCTCTGGGCGTCGGTGACCAGGCGGGCCATCTGCGCCAGTTGGGTGTCGGCGCCGACGTGGGTGGCGTGGACCTCCAGCCGCCCGGACACGTTCACGCACGCACCGACCACCGAGTCGCCGACGTTGACCTCGAACGGCACCGACTCACCGGTGAGCATCGACGCGTCGACGGCCGAGGTGCCCGCGGTCACCACACCGTCGGTGGCGATCTTCTCGCCGGGGCGCACCACGAAGGTGTCCCCGACGGCGAGTTGCGCTATGGGGATGCGGATCTCACCTGCCCCGGTGTTTTTCCCCGTCGCTTCGCTCGCCCCGGTGCGCAGCACGGCCACATCCTTGGCGCCCATGTGCAGCAGCGCCCGCAGCGCGGCACCGGACTGCCGTTTGGCCCGCGCCTCGAAATAGCGCCCGGCCAGCAGGAAGGTCGTCACGGCGGCGGCGACTTCGAGGTAGAGATGTGGTTCGTTGCTGCGCGAGATGAACTCGAACGGCATCTTCATACCGGGCATGCCGGCGTGGGTGAAGAACAGCGCCCACACCGACCAAAGGTAGGCCGCGGTGACGCCCACCGAGATGAGCGTGTCCATGGTGGCCGCCCCGTGGCGCAGGTTGGTCCAGGCGGCCCGGTGGAACGGCCAGGCGCCCCACACCACCACCGGGGAGGTCAGGGTGAGGGTCAGCCATTGCCAGTTGTCGAACTGCAGTACCGGGATCATCGACAGTGCGACCACCGGCAGGGACAGTGCCGCCGAGATCAGCAGCCGCTGTCGCCAGGGCGCGGACTCGTCGGGTTCGGTTCCGGTGCCGTCGGTTTCGGTGCTGTCGGTCCGGGCGGCGGGCACCGCCGCGGTGTACCCGGTGGCCTCGACGGCGGCGACGAGATCCTCCGGTGTGACGGTGTCGGGGTAGTCGACCCGCGCCTGTTCGGTGGCGAAGTTGACGCTGGCTTCGACACCGTCGATCCGGTTGAGTCGCTTCTCTATCCGGGCCGCACACGATGCGCAGGTCATGCCTCCTACGTCGAGGGTGACGGTACTCATCTCGCCTCCGGTTCTCTGGCGTTGTGGTGGGGGTGGCGGCGTACGGGCGCTTGCAGGTCAGTTCAGGCCGGTACGGCCACGTCGTAGCCGGCGTCCTCGATGGCGGCCGCAAGAGATTCGGTCGCCGCGCTACCTGCGACGGTGACGGTTCCCGCGCTCAGATCGACATCCACCGAGGTCACACCCTCGACGGCGGTGAGTGCGGCGGTGATGGACTTTACGCAGTGGCCACAGGTCATACCGTGGACGTCAAGGACGATGCTCATGCCGCCATGGTATACCGGTAGGGGGTATGGGTAAACGTCTACGTCCACGTCTGTAGGGAGGAACACATCGATGAGGAAAACGGCGATGGCGATCGCAACAGGAGCGGCCGCCGTCCTGCTGCTGGCAGGCTGTACCAGTCAGTCCGAACCCGCCGCCGACGGTCACACCGACCACGGCCATGACACCGGTCAGGAGAGCGGTCACAACACCAGTCACGATGGCAGCGGGGCAAACCCCGGCCCCGGCGCCGACGCCGGCACGCACAACGGTGACGACGTCGCGTTCGCGCAGCACATGATTCCGCATCACAGCCAGGCCGTGGAGATGGCCGACATCTTGCTGGCCAAGCCCGACGTGGATCCCCGGGTGGTCACGCTGGCCGAGC
Organism: Mycobacterium sp. VKM Ac-1816D; assembly: GCF_000416385.1. Taxonomy (NCBI): domain Bacteria; kingdom Bacillati; phylum Actinomycetota; class Actinomycetes; order Mycobacteriales; family Mycobacteriaceae; genus Mycobacterium; species Mycobacterium sp. VKM Ac-1816D. Next base: position 70,696 of record NZ_AOHQ01000138.1, on the reverse strand, counting down.
AGATCCGCGCCGCGCAGGCGCCCGAGATCGAACAGATGCAGGGCTGGCTGGACCAATGGGGCAACCCGCCGATGCCCGCCATGGACCACAGTTCGATGGACGGCATGGTCGCACCCGCCGATATCGAGAAACTGCGCGCGGCACCGGGTCCGGAGGCCACCAAGCTGTTCCTGGAGCAGATGATCGGACACCACGAGGGTGCGGTCACCATGGCGCAGAGCGAGATCGACGGCGGGCAGTACCCGCAGGCCGTCGACCTGGCCCGGGCCATCATCGACAGTCAGCAGAAAGAGATCGACGAGATGAAGTCGATCCTGAACAGCCTCTGACTATTGCACGGGGATGGTGATGCCCTCTGAGGGCTGCACGATCACGAATCCCTGGCCGTGGAAGGCGACCTGCACGGCCTCACCGGAGCCGCGACCGATCAGGGCACCCGCCTTGAAGCTGGTCTTGAGCTGGGTCTGCAGGTTCGCCGACCAGGCCACCACCGCGTTGGTGTCGGCGTAGGTCGGCGCCTCGGCGGCATTGAGCACCACCGGCGGTCCGTCGGTGGTCAGGGCAACCCACCCACTGCCTCGCAGCGTGGTGTTGAACAGGCCACCGACGGCGATGCTGCCGCCCTTGACCCGCTCGATGTTCCAGTCCAGGCTCGCCGAGAAGGCCAGCACGTTCTTACCGCTGATCGACAGCCCCGAGTTCGTCAGATGCAGCAGGTGCACGTAGTTGGCCTGCTCGGCCAGGAACACGTCACCCTGGCCCTGGACGCGCATCAGCGGAAGTCCTTCGCCGGTCAGTGCCTTCTTGAGGAACTTGCCGGCCCCGCCGCCCTCGAAGGCGAAATCGACGTTGCCCTGGTAGGCGACCATGGAACCTTGCCGGGCCATGAAGGGTTCGCCGACCCGGACCCGTAGCAGCCGCTCGTTCTGGAGCGCGATCGCCGACGACTCCTTCTCGCTGAACCGGCCGTCGATCAGGTCACCACTGATACCGCTGAAACCGTCACCGCCGCCCTGCGGCTGGGGATCCTGGCGAACCGGTGCGGCCTGCTGCTCGTCCTGCGGGTGGCCGCCGGCGCCGGGCGGCGGGCCCAGCGGGGACGCGAACACCTGGCCCTGGTGGGATACCTGGTCGGTCCAGTTCTGCCCGTCGTACCAGCGGTACTCGTAGCGTCCCTCGGGATCCCGCAACCACTGACCACTCACCGTGTGCTCCTCAACGTCAATCGTCTCGCCCAGTATCCGATCACCACATATCCAATCACTTCACGCTGGCATGCTGGGTCGCATGGCAGCTGACGAAATCGATCGGGTCCGGGGTAGAAGCGCGTTGGCGGTGGTCAAGCAGCATCCGGGCATGGTGTTGTTCCTGGCCTCGCCGGCGATCATCGGGTTGATCGCGGTGTGGTGGCTCGCCGGAGTGGGGTGGGCGGCATTGCTGTTGGTGGCACTGGTTCTGGGCGGGGGAGTCGCGGTGCTCGTCAAACGCTGAACCGTCAGGCCTTGGCCATCTCCCAGTACTCACCGCGCCGGGCCAGCAGCTCGGCATGAGTGCCGCGCTCGACGATACGGCCGGCCTCCATCACCAGGATCTGGTCGGCGTCGCGGATCGTCGACAGCCGGTGGGCGATGATGAAACTCGTCCGGTCCCTGCGTAACTCGGCCATCGCCTGTTGGATCAGCAGTTCGGTGCGGGTGTCCACCGAGCTGGTCGCCTCGTCGAGGATCAACAGCTGGGGTCGGGCCAGCACCGCTCTGGCGATGGTGATCAGCTGCTTCTCGCCGGCACTGATCGCACCGCCGTCATCGCCGACGCGGGTCTGGTAGCCCAGCGGCAGCGTTCGTACGAACCGGTCGACGTGGGCGGCCCGGGCGGCCGCATGCACCTCGTCGGCGCCGGCATCGGGTCGCCCGTAGGCGATGTTGTCGTAGACGGTCCCGCTGAACAGCCAGGTGTCCTGCAGCACCATGCCGATCCGCGAACGCAGATCGGCCCGCGGCATGGTGGCGATGTCGACATCGTCGATGGTGATGCGGCCGGAGTCGGCATCGTAGAACCGCATCAGCAGGTTCACCAGCGTGGTCTTGCCGGCCCCGGTCGGCCCGACGATCGCGACGGTGGTGCCGGGCTCGGCGATCAGCGACAGCTCGTCGATGACGGGGGAGTCGGGCCGGTAGCCGAAGGACACCCGCTCGAACCGCACCCGACCAGGGCCGACCGGTCGGGTGGCCGGCGGCGCGTCCGATGGCTCCTCCTCGGCATCGAGCACTTCGAAAATCCGCTCTGCGCTGGCAATCCCGGACTGCAGCGCGTTGTACATCGCGGCGACCTGCGTCAGCGGCTGGTTGAACTGGCGGACGTACTGGATGAAGGCCTGGATGCTGCCGAGGGTGATCTGCCCGGTGGCGACCTGGATGCCACCGACCACCGCGACGGCGACGTAGCTGAGGTTGCCGATGAAGGTGGTGGCGGGTCCGACCAAGCCGGAAAGGAACTGCGCGGCAAGGCTGGTGCGGTGTACATCGCCGTTGAGCGTGTCGAACTGCCGGCCCGCCGCGGCTCGGTGGCCGTAGGTCTTCACGACAGTGAAACCGCTGTAGGTCTCCTCGATATGGGCGTTGAGCCGGCCGGTGTTGGCCCACTGCTCGGCGAACAGCTTCGCCGACCGGCGGGCGATGGCGCGGGTCGCCCACAGCGACAGCGGGACGGTGAGCACGGTCAGCGCCGTCAGCAGCGGGGAGATCGTCAGCATCGCCACCAGCACGGCCAGCACCGTCAGCGCCGACGTGAGCAGCTGGCTGATCGCCATGCCCAGCGTGGACTGCACATTGTCGACATCATTGGTGACGCGGCTGAGCAGTTCGCCGCGCTGACGGCCGTCCACATAGGACAGCGGCAACCGGTGCACCTTCTGCTGGATTTCGGCGCGCAGCGTCATCATGGTGCGTTGCACCACCACGTTGAGGATGCGTGCCTGCAGCCATACCAGCAGGGCGGCAACCAGATACAGCCCGAGCGCGAGCAGCAGGGTGTGCGCGACCGCGGTGAAATCGACCCCCTTGCCGGGTACGACGTTCATCCCGGACAACAGGTCGGCCAGGGTGTCGTCACCGCGGGCCCGGGCGGCGGTGATCGCCTCCTCCTTGCTCAGCCCGGCCGGCAGTCCGCGGCCGATGACACCGTCGAACAGCAGGTCGGTGGCGTGGCCGAGGATTCGTGGGCCGATCACGCCGATCGCGATACCGCCGACGGCCAGCATGATCACCGTCGCGGTCAACATGCGTTGCGGGGTCAGTCGTTTCAGCAGCCGCAGCGCCGAACCGGTGAAATCTCGGGAGCGGACGGTCGGCGGTTGCATCCCGCGCGCCGGGCGCGTCATGCGATCCCCACCGTCTGGGAATCCACGAACTCCACATATGTCCGGCAGGTCTGCAGCAGCGACTCGTGGGTGCCGCTGCCCACCACGATGCCGTCCTCGACGACGATCACCTGATCGGCCTGGGCCACGGTGCTGATCCGCTGCGAGACAATGATGACGGTGGCCGACCCGGACACCTGCCGCAGCGCGGTCTGCACCCGGGCGTCGGTGCGGGTGTCCAGCGCCGAGAAGGCGTCGTCGAACAGGTACACCGCGGGACGGCGGATCACCGCGCGGGCGATCGCCAGTCGTTGCCGCTGACCGCCGGAGAAGTTGATGCCGCCCTGCGCCACCCGCATGTCCAGACCGTCGGGATGAGCGCGCACGAAATCGTCGGCGGCGGCCACCCGCAACGCGTCCCACATCTCGGCTTCATCGGCGTCGGCCTTGCCGTACCGCAGGTTGTCGGCGACGGTTCCGGAGAACAGGTAACCGCGCTGGGGCACCAGCCCGACGGCCCCCCAGAGATCCTCGGTGTCATAGTCGCGCACGTCGACGCCGTCGAGGCGGGCCGATCCACCCGTCACATCGTAGAGCCGGCAGATCAGCGACAGCAGCGTCGACTTTCCCGAACCGGTGCTTCCCACGATCGCCGTCACGGTGCCGGGCCGGGCGGTCAGCGAGACTCCTTGCACGACAGCACGGTCGGCGCCCGGATAGCTGAATGTGGCATTTTCCAGCGTGATCTCACCGCGCAGATCGGTGCCGTCGACAGGCTCGGCGGGATTGCCGATCTGTGCGACGGTGGACAGCACCTCGGTGATCCGCTCCGCGCATGCCGAGGCACGTGGCAGCAGTACCAGCAGCAGGGTGGCCATCACCACCGCCATCAGGATCTGCATGAAATAGGCCAGGAACGCGATCAGCGAGCCGACCTGCATCTGGCCGGTATCGATGCGCTGGCCCCCGAACCAGATCAACGCGACGCTGGAAATGTTGATCACCAGCGTCGTAGCGGGCAACATCAGCGCCTGCCATCGCCCGGCGATCAGTGCGGTATCGGTCAGTGCGGTATTGGCCTCGGCGAACCGTTCTCGCTCCAGCGGCTCCCTGGCGAATGCGCGGACCACGCGGATACCGGCGAGTTGTTCGCGCATCACCCGGTTGATGTTGTCGATCAGCCGCTGCATCGACCGGAAGATCGGCAGCAGCTTGGACACCACCCACCAGTTCGCCACCGCCAGGACCGGGACACTGACCAGTAGCAGCCACGACAGGCCGGCGTCCTGGTGGATCGCCATCGCGATCCCGCCGACGCCCATGATCGGCGCGGTGATCAGCATCGTCGCCGTCATCTGCACCAGCAGCTGGATCTGCTGGACATCGTTGGTGGTTCGGGTGAGCAGTGTCGGCGCACCGAACCGGGCACTCTCGGTGGCCGAGAACGTCAGGACATGGCCGAAGATGGCGGCGCGCAGATCGCGGCCGAACCCGATCGCGGCCCGGGACCCGAAGAACACCGCGCCCACCGCGCACACCACCTGCAGTGCGGTCACCCCGAGCATCACCAGGCCGAGGTCGACGATGCGGCCGGTGTCACCCTTGGCCACGCCGTCGTCGATGATGGCGGCGTTGACCGTCGGCAGATACAGCGATGCCAGCGTGCTGACCACCTGCAGCACCGCCACCACCGCGAGCAGCCCGCGGTAGGGCCGCACGTGGTGGCGGACCAGTGCCAGCAGCATGTGGTCACTCTTGCACACCGCGCTGTCCGGACCGCTCATCGGCCGAGACACGAAAAGGCAGGTCAGTCCGTATGTCAACGGTGTGGTGCGGGTCGGCCGCTACAGTGCATGTCGTGATCTTCCGACGCGGTGACGGCCGACTCAGCTGCGCGGCGAAGATGCTGGTTGTCGCCACTGCGGTGCTGCCCGTCGTCGTCGCGTGTTCGGATTCCGAGAGCCCGAGTACACCCTCGGTGCCCTCCACCACGGAGTCCGCCCCGGAGGCCCAACACGGGCCGGTGTTCCCCGAGTGCGGTGGCATCAGCGATGAGACCATCGCCCAGCTGACCCAGGTCCGTGGGCTGGTCAACACCGCGCGCACCTCGGTGGGGTGCCAGTGGCTCGTCGGCGGTGGCATCATCGGCCCGCACTTCTCGTTCACGCACTTCCGCGGCAGTCCGATGGGCCGCGAACGCAAGACCATGGAGCTCTCGCGGGCCAGCGTCGAGGATGTCAGCATCGAGGGACACGACGGTTTCGTCGGCATCGGCGAGGACCTGGTCCTGGGCCGGAACCTCTGCGAGGTCGGCATCGGATTCGGCGACGACTTCATCGAGTGGTCGGTGAGCTACACCCAGAAGCCGTTCCCCGATGCCTGTGAAGTGGCCAAAGAATTGACCCGCCAATCGATTGTGAATGCGCAGCGATGAGCATGATGAAGCGTCCGTTGACGGTGGTTGTGGCGTTGCTCGCGGCGCTGACGATGGTCCTCGGGGTGCAGGGCTGCTCGCGGGCGGTCGACGGCACCGCGATCAAGTCCTCGGGTGCGGGGCCGCGTAACAACGACTCCCAGCGCAGCTACCCGAACCTGCTCAAAGAATGCGATGTGCTGACCGAGGACATCCTTGCCGAGACCGTGGGCGCCGACCCGCGTGACATCCAGAGCACCTTCGTCGGTGCGGTGTGTCGCTGGCAGGCCGCCAACCCGAACGGGCTGGTCGACATCACCCGGTTCTGGTTCGAGCTGGGCAGCCTGGACTACGAGCGCCAGGTCGCCCAGGAGCTGAAGTTCGGAGTCGAGGAGCGCCGCATCGCCGGTGTGCAGTCGATCGTCATGCGTAACCCCACCGACGCCAATGCCTGCGGGGTGGCTAGCGATGCCAGCGGTGTCGTCGGCTGGTGGGTCAATCCGCAGGCACCCGGCATCGATGCCTGCGGGATGGCGATCAAGCTCATGGAACTGACGCTGGCCACCAACTCCTAGCGGGGTACGTGGAAATCGGCGAGTTCCGCGCCGCCGAGCTGTAGATCGCGCCACGACCCCGGCACGCGCAGCAGCGAGATCGCCGAGGTCGGATACTTCGACTCGATCTCGGCCACGGTCGCGGGATCGCTGTCGTCACCGGCCAGGCCGAGCGCCAGACCGGACATCACCGGCTCGTGCCCGACCACCAGCAGCGTGGACACCTCGTCGCCGATGTCGTTGATCTCGGCCAGCACGATCCCGGGTGTCGAGTCATAGAGGCGATCGACAAAACTCACCGGTGCGTCGATGCCGGTGCGCTCCAGAGTCAACCGAGTCCTGGTGGCCGTCGAACACAGCACCGCGTCGACGGCCGGTGCGTGGGACCGCAACCACTCGCCGGCCAGTCCCGCCTCACGCTCACCGCGCGGGGCCAGCGGCCGCTGGTGATCGACGGTATCAGCCGGGTAGTCCGACTTGGCGTGGCGCAGCAACAACAGGGTCCTCATCGCAACCAGGCTAGGCCACAGCGAGGCCATGCCGATGCACCTCCCGGGACTTGTCGGGGGCCCGACCTAGACTCACCGCGGGGTCTTATCCAGGACCGGGAGACGAACACGGAAGGGAGTGCACCGATGCGCTTTCTGCATACTGCCGACTGGCAACTCGGGATGACGCGCCACTTCCTCAGCGCCGCCGGCGGTGAAGCTCAGTCGCGCTACGGTGCTGCCCGGCGGGAGGCGGTCGCCGGGCTCGGTGCGCTGGCCGCGGAGGTGGGCGCCGAGTTCGTCGTGGTGGCCGGGGACGTCTTCGAGGACAACCAGCTCTCGCCGCGGGAGGTAAGCCTGGCGCTGGAGGCCATGCGGGCCATCGAGGTCCCGGTGTATCTGTTGCCCGGCAACCATGATCAGCTCGACGCCGGTTCGGTCTACACCAGCGCGCTGTTTGCCGCCGAGCGCCCGGCCAATGTCACGGTTCTCGACCGGGACGGCGTGTTCCGGGTGCGCCCCGGTGTGGAGATCCTCGCTGCCCCATGGCGTTCCAAGGCCCCGACCACCGATCTGGCCGCCGCCGCCACCGCGGGTGTGGTGGCCGACGGCACGGTCCGGGTGCTGGTCGCCCACGGGGGTGTGGACGTCCTGGATCCCGATTCGTCCAAGCCGTCGCTGATCAGGTTGGCCGCGCTGGAGGAGGCGCTGGCCGCCGGCGCGGTGCACTATGTGGCATTGGGGGACAGGCACTCTCGGACCGAGGTCGGCTCGACGGGCCGCGTCTGGTACTCCGGGGCTCCCGAGGTGACCAACTACGACGATGTCGAGACCGACCCGGGACATGTCCTGGTGGTCGATATCGACGAGGACGATCCCGCCCACCCCGTGCAGGTCACCGCGCGCCGGGTCGGCAGGTGGCGCTTCGTCACACTGCGCCACGATGTCAACGACGACCGTGATATCGCCGGGCTGGACATCAACCTCGACCAGTTACCCGACAAGGAGCGCACCGTGGTGCGTTTGGTGCTCACCGGGTCGCTGACCATCGGGCACAAGGCCGAACTCGACGACTGCCTGGATCGCTACGCCCGGTTGTTCGCCTCGCTGCGCACCTGGGACCGGCATTGTGATCTGGCGGTGCTGCCCGCCGACGGCGAGTTCGACGAGCTGTCGATCGGCGGTTTCGCCACCGGGGCAGTGCAGGAGTTGGTCGCCGCCGCGCGCGCCGACGGTACCGATGCCGATGACGCGCGGTCGGCGCTGGCATTGCTGCTGCGTCTGAGCGCGCCGCACGGACAGGGGAATGTCGCGTGAAGCTGCATCGGCTCACCCTCACCAATTATCGCGGTGTGCTGCACCGTGACATCGAGTTCCCCGAGCGTGGTGTCGTGGTGGTCAGCGGTGCCAACGAGATCGGCAAGTCCTCGATGATCGAGGCGTTGGACCTGTTGCTGACCGTCAAGGACCGTTCGTCGAAGAAGGAGGTCAAGGCCGTCAAGCCGACCCACGCCGATGTGGGTGCCGAGGTGAGTGCCGAGATCTCCACCGGGCCATACCGTTTCATCTATCGGAAACGCTTCCACAAGAAGGCCGAGACCGTGCTCACCGAGCTGGCGCCAACCCGGCGCCAGCTGACCGGGGACGAAGCCCACGACCGGGTACTGGCGATTCTCGACGAGACGGTCGATACCGCGCTGTGGCAGGCACAGCGGGTGCTGCAGGCCTCGGCGACCGCACCGGTCGACCTCTCGGGCTGCGATGCCCTTTCGCGGGCACTGGACGTGGCGGCCGGGGCGGCCGAGGTCTCCGATGCCCCCGGCGGGCCGGCCGGGGATGCCGATCCGCTGTTGATCGACAAGATCGAGCGCGAGTATCTGGAGTACTTCACCGCGACCGGCAGGCCGACCGGAGTCTGGGCGGCCGCCACGTCTCGGTTGCGCACGGCCGACGACGCCGTGGCCCGATGCACCGCCGAGCTGCGCGAGGTCGAGCACGCCGTCGCCCGGCACGCGGTGCTGACCACGGAGTTGTCCGGGCTGGCCGAGCGGATCAGCACCGCCGAGGCGCGGCGCGGCGCGGCGCGGCAGTCCGCCGAGGCCGTCCGCACGCTGGCGGCCGCCCGGGATACCGCCAAGTTGCTGGCCGATGCCGCCGGTGCCGCGCACAGCGCGGCGGCCGCCGCCGTGACCGAACGCCGCCGTTTGCGCATCGATATCGACGAAAGATCGACTGTGGCAGCGGAACTGGTGGCGACCGCGGCCGAATCCGCGCAGGCGCATCGGTTGGCGGGTGAGGTGGTCGAGGCCGCCGAAGCCGAAGCCGAGCAGGCCGACGCCCTCGCCGCGGCCGCCGCCGTGGCCGTCGACGCCGCACGGACCGAACTGGCCGCATGCGTGGCCCGTGACGAGGCGGCAAGGCTCGCCGCGCGGATCGCCAAGCTGGACACCGTGACAGGTGAGCTCGCCGGCATCGACCGCGAGCTGGCAGACAATCCGATGACCGACGCCCTGGTCAAGGACATCGACATCGCGGCCCGCGCGGTGGAGCGCGCCGCGGGCCGGGCCGAACTGGCCTCGGCGCACGTGGAACTCGTCGCGCTGGGCGATATCACCGTGCGCAGCGGCGACACGGCCGTCGACCTGGCTGCCGGTACGGAGTGGGGCGCCGCGATCGCCGAGCCCACCATGATCGAGGTGCCAGGGGTACTGCGTGCCCGGGTGTCACCGGGGGCCGATGCGTTGCAGACCCACGCCGAACTCGATGCCGCGCACCAGGTGCTGGCACAGCTACTCGAGCGGGCCGGAGCTGCCGATGTGGCGGCAGCCCATACGCTCGCCGAACGCCGCCGCGAGCTGCGTGCCGCGCGGTCCGCCGCCCAGGCCACGGTCGCCGCGCTCACCGACCACGAGACCGCGGCGCAGCTGCGCGCCCGCCACGCCGAGTTGACCGCCGGCCGGCCGCCGGCCGGATCCGAGGTTGCGGGTCATATGGGCGACACCGATACCGCGCGTGCCGCGCTGACCGATGCCGTGTCGGCGCACACCGCAGCGGCCGAGCAGGCCACCCTGCGGCGCAACGTGGTCGCCGCGGCCACCGCGAAATGCAATGACGCTGCCGTAACCGCCGGGATGCTGCGCCAGAAGCTCGAAGGTGTACAGGCCGAGCTGGACGCGGCCACCCAGCGGTTGACGGTCGCGCGGATGGCCGCGACCGACGAGCAGCTGAGCCTGCAGGCCGAGGCCGATGCCGAACGGGCAGGCCGGGCGACCGCGGAGCTGGTCCGCCTCGAGGGCGAACTGGCCGCAGCGCAGCCGGATGTCGTTGCCGCAGAACTCCGGTCGGCCACCGCGGCGTTGGAGGTCCTGCTGGGTGAGCGCGAGACCGCGGCCACCGCACTGGCCGAGATCTCCGCTGCGCTCAAGGTCTACGGCAGCCAGGGGCGCCGCGGCGCGCTGGATGCCGCCGAGGCCGAACGTGAGCATGCCCACGGCGAGTTCCTGCGGGTCGGTCGGCGCGCCCGCGCGGCGGCGTTGTTGCGTACCGTCATGCTGCGCCATCGGGAGTCGGCCCGGCTGCGCTATGTCCAGCCGTTCCGGACCGAGATCGAGCGACTGGGGCGGTTGGTGTTCGGGCCGGACTTCGAGGTCGATATCGACACCGATCTGACCATCCGCAGCCGCACGCTGGCCGGCACCACCGTCGGCTACGAATCCCTCTCCGGCGGCGCCAAGGAACAGATGGGTATCGTCGCGCGGCTGGCCTGTGCCTCGCTGGTGGCCAAGGAAGATACCGTGCCCGTCGTCATCGACGACGCGCTCGGGTTCACCGACGCCGAGCGGTTGACCAAGATGGCCGCGGTGTTCGACGCCGTTGGCGGTGACGGTCAGGTGATCGTGCTGACCTGCAGCCCCGACCGGTACGCCGCCATCGACGACGCCCAGCTGATCGAGCTGACGGCCTAGTTGTCGTGACCTAGGCGACCGCCTCCACCCGACCGGCGCCGGCCGATGCGGTATCGAGGCCCAGGTGCTCGCGCAGCGTGTCACCGGTGTACTCGTTGCGGAACAACCCGCGCCGCTGCAGCTCGGGCACGACGTAGTCGACGAAATCGTTGAAGGTTCCCGGACTCTGGGCGGCTGACACCATGAAGCCGTCGGCCTCACCCGCGGTGAACGACGCCTCGATCTGGTCGGCGACCTGGGTGGCGGTACCGACGAACTGCGGCAACAGCACCCCCTGGGCATACCACTTGCCGATATCGCGCAAGGTCAGGTTGTCCCGGTTGGCCACCCGCCGGGCGGTGTCGAACAAGCCCTGGGTTCCGGTCACCTGGACATCCTCGACGGGTGCGTCCAGGTCGTATCGGGAGAAGTCGTGGTCGGTGTGCACACTCAGCGTGATCAGACCCGAGATCGGATCGGCCAGCTCGTTGTGGAACGCCTGCTTCTCGCGGGCAATCGACTCGGTCTCACCGATGAACGGGATGAATGCCGGGAAGATCAGGACCTGATCGGGATTGCGGCCGAAATTGCTTGCCCGCGACTTGATGTCGTCATAGTAGGCGCGCCGGCCCTCCGGGGTGGGGTCGATCTCGAAGATGGCCTCGGCCCATCGGGCCGCGAAGTCCCGGCCGGTGTTCGATGATCCGGCCTGGATGAGCACCGGGTGACCCTGCGGGGAGCGGGGCACGTTCAGCGGGCCGCGGGTGCGGAAGAACTTCCCGTCGTGCTCGACGCGGCGGATCTTGTCGGGGTCGGCGAACACGCCGGTGTTCTTGTCGACGACCAGCGCGTCGGGATCCCATGACGACCACAAGTCCAGGGTGGCGCGCAGGAACTCCTCGGCGCGACCTTTCCGTGCGATTTGTGGAGCGCCACCCGCGCTGAGCGCGGGTGCCGCTCCACATATCGCTGATCAGAAGTACGCGTTGGCGGGCAGCGGTGCGTCGTGCAGCAGGTTCTGCCCGATGGCACGCGCCTTCAGCCCGACCGGGTTGTGCAATGTGATGGTGCGGATGTTGCGCCAGTGCCGGTCGAGGTTGCGGGTCCGGCTGGCGGCGCTGGCTCCGCCGAGCTCGAGCAGCCGCGACGCGGCGTCCGGCGCGATGGCATCCAGATGCACCTTGACCTTGGCGACCCGCAGTTGCGCCTCGGTGGCCAGGTCGGCGTCCGGGACACCGTCGATCTCCGAATCGGTGGCCGCACCGATGGCCGCGGCGGCGTCCAGCACCGCGGTGCGTGCCACGTGCGCGGTGCTGGCGAGCTCACCGAGCTGACGCTGCAACAGCGGGTCGTCGGTCGGGCTCTCGGTAACGGCGTGGCTGAAGCTGCGCTGCCGGGAGCGCAGCAACGCCACGCCGTCATCGACCACATTGGCCAGTACCCCGGCCACCACGGCATGGATGTAGAGCTGCAGTGAGGCGTACTGCACGGTCGGGACCGGCTCGGCGTCATAGGGGGTGTCGGCGAGCACCTCGTCCTCGGCCACCGCGACACCGCTGAACGTGGTGGTCCCGGTGCCGGTCCGGCGCTGACCGAAACCGTCCCAGTCGTCGATGATCTTGACTCCCGGCCGGTCGGCGGGCACCACCACGGTGGCCACCGAATCGTGGTCGGTGGTGGCGGTCGCGGTCAGATAGTCGGCGAACAGCGTGCCGGTGCTGTAGTACTTCTCGCCATCCAGGCGGTATCCGCCCTCGGGGTGGGGCAGCAGGCGGGTGTTGAACACCAGGCTGCCGACGGCATTGCCGCCCTTCTCGCTGAAGGCGTTACCGAAGATCTTGCCCGCGGCCGCCAGGTCCAGCCAACTGCGGGATTGCGCGCGCAGCCGCTCCTCGACGAACCAGAAGTGCGCCCGGAAGATGTGGGCGACAATCGGATCGGCACGGGCGACATCGATCACGGCCGAAAACAGCTGGGGCACGGTCAGACCGGCGCCACCGAGCTCCCTTGGCAGGCGCAGGGTGCCGAACCCGGCCCGCTTCAACGCCGCTACCTGATCAAAAGGATTCTCGTCGTTGAGGTCTCGGTCACGGGATCCGGCCCCGATAGTGCTCAGCAGATCGGTCCATTCGGGTGTTCCCGGCAGGATGTGGTGGGTGTTCTCGACGGTCGTCATGCCTCAGTAGTACCGAGGGTGCCCCGATGCCCGCACGGCTTGTGCTCACCACGATCCTGAGAACGGGCTCCGCGGACTCTCATGAGCGGCCGGCGGGGCACAATGAACAACGATGACCTCCACCGCGCGCCGCCGGGCCCACGACAGGCTTGCCGCCCTGGCGGGCGTACGAGCCGTCCGGCGGCCCGTTGTCGCCGGTGCCGGCGGTGCCGGCGATGAGTTTGACCTGCATTACGTGCGTGCGGGCCGCAAATCCGCACGTCCGATCGTCGTCATCCCCGGTGGGCCCGGGGCCGCCTCGGTGGCTCTCTATCGGGCCTTTCGCCGGAAGGCCGCCCACGCCGGTCTGGACGTCATCATGGTCGAGCACCGGGGGATCGGTTTGTCCCGCCAGGACGACGATGGCCGCGACCTGCCACCGGAGGCGATGACCGTCGATGCCGCGGTCGACGATATCGCCGCCGTGCTCGACGATGCCGGGGTCGAGGCCGCCCACATCTACGGCGCGTCCTACGGGACCTATCTGGCCGCCGGGTTCGGTGTTCGGCACCCGGGACGTGTCGCGGGCATGGTGCTGGACTCCCCGCTGCTGTCCGCCGACGATATCGCCGAGGTGCGCGCCCACGTCCGGGCGGTGTTGTGGCACGGCCAACCGGGCACCGAGGAACTCGCGGCCATGATCCGAGAGCTGGTGGCCCGTGGTGACTTCGGGCCGACCGCGGTACTCCGCGCGACGGGGCTCTACGAACTGGCCGGACCCGACGTGTTGCGACGCCAACTGGAGCTGCTGGTGACCGGACACGACTGGTTGTGGGCGGCCGTCGGGCTGGGAACTTGGCTGATGCTCGAACGGGAGACGGCCTTTCATCACGAGCCAGATCTGGTCGAGCGGATCGCCTACCGTGAGCTGAACTACGGTGCCGAGCCCGATGGCCTGCCGCTGGATCCCGCCGTCGCGCTGCGCGAGGTCGCGCTCGGGGATCCCGAGTTCGTGGCCGAGCCCTACGATCTGATCGCGGCGATGCCCGGCTTCTCCTGGCCCACCGCGGTGCTTTCGGGCGGCCGCGACCTCACCACACCGCCCGCGGTCGCGCGCCGGATCGCCGGACTCATCCCGGACGCGACGCTGGTGGACCTGCCGACCGCCGGGCACAGCATGTTGGACACCCGCGAGCGGGCCGCGTTGCGGGTCTGCCGCGCCGTCAGCACGGGCGAGACCGGCGAGCTCACATCCCGGGCAGCCGAACTCGACGCGCTCCCGGCCAATCGCAGCATCCGACTGCTGGTGCGCGGCGTCGAACTGGCCGCCAAGGCAGAAGCTGTGGTGCCCGACGGGGCACCGCGCCTGGCTACTTCATGAAGCCCATCGTCGAGTAGTTGATATCCCCGATGCCGGTCGGGCCGTAATTGGCCAGATTGCTGCGCACCGCCATGTTGCCGGGGGCCTGGAACAGCGGCAGGCTGTGCCCGACGTTCCAGATCAACTTGTCCAGCTCGTTGGCCTGTTCGCGGGCCTTGGCCGGGTCGAGCTCGGCCAGCGTTTCCTCGATCTTGGCATCGACCTCGGGGCTGCCGATCTTGCCGTAGTTGCTCTCACCGCCGGAGGCGTAGATCTGGGTCAGGCTCGCCACCGGGAAAGCATCGCCGCCCCAGGCGAATTGGGCGATATCGAAGTTCCCGGTGGTGACGTACTTGGGGAACAGATCGCCGCCGGCGGCGGGAACCAACTCCAGGTTGATCCCGATCTGGGCCAGCTGATTCTGCGCGATCTGTGCCACGGCGCGGGTGCTCTGGCCGTCATAGAAGACGTTGCGGATCTTGAGCTGGCGGCCGTCCTTCTCCCGGAACTGCCCGTTCATCTTCCAGCCGAGGGAGTCGAGATCGGCCTTGGCCGCCTCCGGATCGAAGGCGATGCTGTTGTCCTGGTAGCCCTCCTGGCCGGCCAGGTAGATGTGGTTGTTCAGCGCCGCCGGGGTGTCGGCCAGCCCGCGCTGGGTGACCTGGGCGATGGCCTGGCGGTCCAGCCCCTTGGCGATCGCGGTGCGCAGTCCGGGGTCGGACAGGATCGCGCCGTCGGCGCCGTTCATCGTGAGGTGGTACCAGTTGGGGGCGGGAGCGCGGCGGATCGTGACACCGGGGGTGCGCCTGGCGTTCTCCAGATCGTCCAGGGAGGCCAGCCCGGCCGCGTCGAGCGCGTTGTTCTGCAGGGCCGGGATCACTGCGGCGTCGTCGAGTACGGAATAGGTGATGGAGTCCAGCAATGGCGGGGTGCCCCACCATTTCGGGTTGCGGGTCAACACGATCCGCTGCGCGGCGCGGTCCACGGTGCTGATCATGAAGGGCCCGGCCGATGCCGAGGGGCCGTTGAGGAAGCCCCGGTTGAATGCCTCCGGGTCGGAGGTGACGGACTTGGGCGCCAGCATGGCGTTACCGGCGAACATCCCGCGCCAGTCGGCGAAATGCTTGCTGAAGGTGATGACGGCCTGGCGGTCGTCGACACCCTTGGTCACCGATTCGACGCGCTCGCTGCCATTGGGGGAGGCGAACAGGAAGCGCTTGTCCTTACCGCTGGTGGCATTGATCTGGGCGGCCATGTCCTCCCAGGTGATGGGGGAGCCGTCGGTCCACTCCGCCTTGGGATTGATCGTGTAGGTCACCACCTGCGGGTCGGTGCTGGTGAGTTCGACGTCGGTGAAGTAGTCGCTGTTGACCGTCATCTGACCGTCGGGCTTGATGACGAAGGCCCGCGGCAGGGTGGCGCGCAGCATCCTGCCGAGCTCGCCGAGGTTGCCGTCGATGTGTAGATAGTTGAAGTTGGGCGGGAATCCGGTCAGCGGAAGACGCAGGTTGCCGCCCTGTTGCAGGGTCGCCGGGTCCTGCGGGTTGATGTCGGCGGTGGCGCCGATCTCGGCATTCCCGCCCGCCGAGGGCACCGAGGTGTCGGGGCTGGAACAACCGGTCAGGGCCAGCGCCGCCACGGACGCCACGGCGAGCAGACGCGAAATCGCACTCATGCGATCTGACTCTAACGGTGATCGGGTGCGGGGCGGGGGACCGCCGACAACAGACGACGCGTGTATTCGTGCTGGGGGTCGGTGAAGACCTGTTCGCTGTCGCCCTGCTCCACGATGCTGCCCCGATGCATGACGGCCACCCGGTGGGCGAGATGACGCACCACCGACAGATCGTGGGAGACGAACAGATACGCCAACCCGAACCGCTCCTGCAGGTCCAGCAGCAGGTTGATGATGCCCGCCTGGATCGACACATCCAGTGCCGACACCGGTTCGTCGAGCGCGAGGATCTTCGGTTGCAAGGCCAGTGCCCTGGCGATGCCGATACGTTGCTTCTGTCCACCGGAGAAGTCGGCCGGGTACCGGCCGGCGTCGGCGCGCCGCAGCCCGACCAGCCCCAACAGCTCGGCGACGCGATCCTGGGTATCGGCTTTGTCGAAGCCGTTGGCACGCAGTGGTTCTGCCAGGACATCGAATACCGGCATGCGGGGATCCAGGGATGCCACCGGATCCTGGAACACCACCTGCAGGTCACCGCGTAGGGCGCGCCGGCTCCGGCGATCCAGGGTGGCGACGTCGGTACCGAGAATCTCGATGCGACCGGACTCCGGTGCGCTCAGGTCGAGGATCTGGTGCAGGGTGGTCGACTTGCCGGAACCGGACTCGCCGACGATGCCCAGCGTGCGGCCCTGCTCCAGGTCGAAGCTGACGCGATCGACGGCGCGCACCTCGCCGATCCGCTTGCGCAGCACCACCCCCTTGGTCAGGGTGTAGGTCTTGGTCAACTCGCGCACCGACAACACGATGTCGCCGACCTCGGCGGGCACCGTCGGGTCGGTCGGCTCGGCAGGCGTGGACACCCCGTAGATCTGCGCGGCGCTGCGGCCGGCGACCTGCTCGTGCCTGATGCAGGCGACCTGATGAGCGGGACCGACGCTGACCAATTCCGGTTCGGCGCTGACGCATTCGTCGACGGCCAGCGGGCAGCGCGGCGTGAACGGGCAACCGCCGGGAAGCGCGGCCAGTGACGGGGGAGCACCCGGTATCGGCACCAGCCGTTCACCCCGTGGCGCATCCAGTCGCGGAACCGATCCCAGAAGTCCTGCGGTGTAGGGCATTCGGCGGTCGCGGTAGAGCCGGTCCACCGGTGCGGTCTCGACCGCGCGCCCGGCGTACATCACCAAGGCCCGGTCGGCGAACTCGGCGACGACCCCCAGGTCATGGGTGATGATCAGCACCCCGGCCCCGGTGACATCACGCGCCGTGCGCAGCACGTCGAGGATCTGCGCCTGCACGGTGACATCGAGGGCGGTGGTGGGCTCGTCGCAGATCAACAGGTCGGGATCGTTGGCGATCGCGATCGCGATGACCACCCGTTGCCGCTCACCGCCGGACAGTTCGTGGGGAAACGCCCTGGCGCGTCGGTCCGGTTGGTTGATCCCGACGAGCTCGAGCAACTCGACCGCACGGCTGCGGGCCTTCCTGGCGTCGGTATCGCGCTGGTGGATCCGGATGGCCTCGGCGATCTGGTCACCGACGGTGTACACCGGGGTCAGGGCCGACATCGGATCCTGGAAGACGGTGCCGATGCGTGCGCCCCGGATCCGCGACATCGCGGTGTCGCCGAGCCCGATCAGTTCCTGGCCCTGCAACCGCACCGACCCCGACACCGCGGCGAATTCGGGCAGCAGCCCGACGACGGCCATCGCACCGGCGGACTTACCCGCTCCCGATTCCCCGACCAGGGCGACGACTTCACCGGCCGCCACCGTGTAGTTCAGGCCGCGCACCGCCGCGACCGTCTCGGTCTCGCCGGGGAATTCGACGCGTAGATCGCGCACCTCCAGCAGCGTCATGCCCGTCGCCTCCCCGGTCGGGCCGCCGGGTCCAGCGCATCGCGCAGACCGTCACCGACCAGGTTCGCGCACAGCACGATCAGTACCAGCACGCCGGCGGGGAACAGGAACACCCACGGGAATGTGGTGACCGACCTGGTGCCGTCGGCGATCAGCGTGCCCAGCGACACATCGGGGGGCTGCACACCGAAACCGAGGAAGCTGAGCCCGGTTTCGGCGAGGATTGCCAGCCCGACATTGAGGGCGGTGTCGATGATCAGGATGGAGGCCACGTTCGGCACGATGTGGCGGACGATGATCCGCCAGTTCGGGACACCCATATAGCGTGCGGCCGCGACGAATTCGCGTTCCCGCAGGCTCATCGTCATCCCGCGCACGATGCGTGAACTGATCATCCAGGAGAAGCACGCCAGCAGCACGATGAGCCACAGGATGGAGCCCGATTCTCGGGTCCGCGGTGTGACGATGGCGATCAGCAGGAAGCTCGGTACCACCAGCAGCAGGTCCACGATCCACATCAGGGTGCGGTCGCGCCAGCCACCGAAGTACCCAGCGATCGCACCGACGGTGGCGGCGATGATCGTCGAGATGAACGCGACCGCCATCCCGATCAGCAGGGACTTCTGCATTCCGCGCAGGGTCTGGGCCAGCAGGTCCTGGCCGATGGCGTTGGTGCCGAACCAGTGCGTGGTGGACGGAGGTTGCTGCAGCGCGTAGTAGTCCAGATCGGTGTGCGAGTAGGGCAGCAACGGCGGCAGCAGCCAGCAGCCCGCGAAAAGCAGGCACAACACGGCGACCGCGACGACGGCGGGCCGGTTGCGCAGGAACCGGCGCAGCACCAGGGTGCGACGTGAGACGAACTGATAGTCGGTATCGGTCACGAGACACGCACCCGGGGGTCGAGGGCGGCGTAGATGATGTCCGAGAGCAGACCGGCCAGCAGGATCGTCACGCCGGTGAACACGGTGATGGCCACCACGATGTTCGTGTCCTGGGTGCTGATGCCCTGAATCACCCACTCGCCCATGCCATGCCAGCCGAAGATCTTCTCCACGAAGACCGCTCCGGTGAACAGTCCGCCCACGCTGTAGGCGAACAGCGTGGCCATCGGGATCAGGGCGGTCCGCAGCCCGTGTTTGAACAGCGCCTGGCGTCTGGTGAGTCCCTTGGCGCGGGCGGTCCTGATGAAATCCTGCCCGAGCACGTCGAGCATGGCATTGCGCTGGTACCGGCTGAAGCCGGCGATGGCGGCCAGCGCGAGGGTGAAGGTGGGCAGCACCAGATGCTGTAACCGGTCGACGAGTTGATTCCAGAATCCGCCCACCGCATCGGACGACGTTTCTCCGGTGTATTCGAACAACTGCACACCCAGCACCGAATTGACCTTGAGAGCGCCCAGGATCAGCAGGTTGGCGACGACGAAGGTGGGCGCGCTGAGGATCAGTAGCGATACGACCGTGATGGCGCGGTCGGAGAATCGGTACTGCCGGATGGCGCCCCACGCTCCGACCACGACGCCGATCACGGTGCCCAGCACCGATCCGATCAGCACCAGCCGCAGGCTCACCCCGATGCGCCGCCACAGTTCCTCGCTGACGGGCTGGCCGGTGACGGTCGTTCCGAAGTCGCCGCGCACCGCACCGGAGACCCAGTCCAGGTAGCGGACCGGGATCGGCTTGTCCAGGTTCAGCTCGGCGGCCTTGGCGTCGATGACGGCCTGCGGGGGGCGCGGGTTGCGTTCCAGCAGGCTGTCCAGCGGGGAGAAGGTCAGCGAGGTCAGCGTGAACGTCAGCACCGACGCCAGGGCCAGCAGGATGGCGTAGTTCAGCAGCCGGCGCATCAGGAAGCGGGTCATGTGGTGGCTCCGCCGCGGTGCTGCATCCCGACAGGTTAGGAGATCTGTCCGGTTCAGGTGCGTTGACCCATGTCCGGCGCGTCGAACGGGTTTTCGCGGGCCGGGCCGCGGGTAGTCCTTGGCGCATGACATCCAACAAGCTGAAGCTGATCTTTGCCGGTGCGGGGGTGGGTGCCGTGCTGGGGATGGCGGGCCTGACGGTTGCCACCCAGATGCCCACCCTGAGCGCCGAGCCCACCGAACCCACGGCCGTCACCACCCCGAGCTCACAGGAGCCGGCCGCGTGGCCGCCCACCGATGGTGCGGCGCCCGAGGTGGGGCCGGTGCCCGAGGAGACGGTCATCCCGACCACGACCACCACGCTGCCGCCCGCGCCCTGACCCGAGGTTTCATAGCGGGCTCACAGGAACGGCACATGTCGCGCCCACCTGGGCGTCGATAATGGAAGGCATGTCCCCCTCAGCCCGCGGGTCGGCCCACGACGCTCCGGTGCGCGCGACGATGCGCAGAGCCGACGGCAAGCCGATCCAGGTGCTGGTTGTCGATGACGAGCCGGTGCTGGCCGAGCTGGTGTCGATGGCCCTGAGATACGAGGGGTGGGACATCGCCACCGCCGGTGACGGTGCCGCGGCGCTCGCCCTCGCGCGTGACAACCCGCCGGACGTCGTGGTGCTCGATGTGATGCTGCCCGATATGAGTGGGCTCGATGTGTTGCGATCGCTGCGCGAACGCCAGCCCGGACTGCCGCTACTGCTGCTGACCGCCAAGGATTCGGTGGAGGACCGCATCGCGGGGCTCACCGCAGGCGGCGACGATTACGTCACCAAACCCTTCAGCATCGAAGAGGTGGTGCTGCGGCTGCGCGCGTTACTGCGCCGCACCGGAGTGGCCGATGATGCCAGCGACGCCCAGCTGGTCGTCGGCGATCTCATCCTCGACGAGGACAGCCACGAGGTCAGCCGGGGTGGCGAGCCGATCACGCTGACCGCCACGGAGTTCGAGTTGTTGCGGTTCATGATGCGCAACGCCAAACGGGTGCTCAGTAAGGCTCAGATCCTCGATCGGGTGTGGAGCTACGATTTCGGCGGCCGGTCCAACATCGTCGAGCTCTACGTGTCCTACCTGCGCAAGAAGATCGACAGCGGTCGCGAGCCCATGATCCACACCCTCCGCGGCGCCGGTTACGTCCTGCGCCCGCCGCGATGAGGCGGATTTTCACCCCCCGGGCTTGGTCGCTGGGTACGCGCCTGGTCGTCAGTCTGGTGACCCTGTTGGCGGTGGTCTGCGTCACCATCGGCGTGGTCAGTGAATTTGCCTTGCAACGCTTCCTGATGCGTCAGCTGGATGGTCAGGTGGTCGAGGCGGCCAATCGCTCGGCGGCCATCCTGGAGCTGCCACCGCCATTCTTCCGCTATCCGCCGCACCCGGGAAGCGTCCCACCCGACCCGGAGGTTTCCGGCGATCCCAATCCGTTCCGGTTCGATCCCGAACGAGGGCCCGGACCCGGTTTTCTCAACGCACCCGGTCAGGCCATTTACACGGTGGGCGTGGTGACCGGCGGGGGGCGGACGGATGCGGGCGTCATCACCGCTGCCGGATCGACCGCCGATATCAGCTCGGCCGCAACAGAACAACTGACGGCGGTTCCTCCGAGCCAGGTGCCCGTGAGCCTGAAGATCGACGGTCTCGGTTCCTATCGGGTGATCGCCATACCTGCCCGGCACGGCCCACAGACTCTCATCGTCGGACTGCCCACCGCCGTCGTCGACGACACCCTGCTGTGGGTGCTGGTGATGTTCTGCGCGGTCTCGGCGATCGCCCTTGCCGCGGCGACCATCGTCGGAAGTGTGATCATCCGACGCCAGATGGCACCCCTGGAGCGGGTGGCGGCGGCGGCCCGCGATGTCGCCGATCTCGAACTCGACACCGGAGAGGTGCGCCTGCCGACGACGATCGTCGCGGTGGACCCGGTCAGCGCGCATACCGAGGTCGGTCAGCTCAGCGCGGCCCTCAACCGGATGCTCAACCGCATCGCCGCGGCGCTGCGGGCGCGCCACGACAGCGAGACCAGGGTGCGACAGTTCGTCTCCGATGCCAGCCATGAGCTGCGCACCCCGTTGGCCGCCATCCGCGGGTATACCGAACTGGCCCAACGCAAGAGCGCCGGGTTGCCGAATGATGTCGCGCACGCGATGAACCGGGTGGAATCCGAGACGCGGCGGCTGACCACGCTCGTCGAGGACATGCTGTTACTCGCCCGCCTCGACGAGGGTCGACCGCTGGAAAGTGAACCGGTGGACCTGGCCCAGGTGGTGCTCGATGCCGCCGGTGACGCGCACGCCGCGGGCCCCGATCACGACTGGACGCTGGACCTGCCCGATGAACCCGTGTACGTCACCGGCGACCGAGCCAGGTTGCATCAGGTCTTGACCAATCTGCTCACCAATGCGCGGGTGCATACGCCGGCGGGAACCACGGTGACCACGTCGGTCGCGACGGACGGTACGGGCGAGGTCGTGCTGACCGTGGCCGATGATGGGCCGGGTATCCCGGATGCATTGCAGCCGGAGGTGTTCGAACGGTTCGCCCGCGGTGACTCCTCGCGGTCGCGCCGGGGCGGCAGCACCGGCCTGGGGCTGGCCATCGTGGCCGCCGTCGTCAAGGCCCACCGCGGTCGGCTGGAATTGCACAGCGTGCCGGGCGATACCCGCTTCGTGGTCACTCTGCCGGCTCATAGCTGAGTCACAGCAGGCTCAAATCGGTCGCGTAGCCATGGTTGCCACGATGAGGGTGATGACTGCCGTCCGGAGTGCCCCGCAACGCCTTGCCCCGCAACGCATTGCCCGGCAACGAATTGCCCTCGGTGCCCTGCTGGTCCTCACCGGCGCGCTCTACCTGTGGAATCTGTCGGTCAACGGCTGGGCCAACACGTTCTACGCCGCCGCGGTGCAGGCGGGCAGTCAGAACTGGACGGCGTTGCTGTTCGGGTCCAGTGATCCCGCCAACGCCATCACCGTCGACAAGACGCCCGCGGCGCTGTGGGTGATGGGTCTGTCGGCGCGGATCTTCGGATTCAACTCGTGGTCGCTGCTGGTGCCGCAGGCGTTGATGGGCGTCGCGTCGGTGGCACTGCTGTACGCGTCGGTGCGTCGGGTCAGCGGCCCGGCGGTCGCCTGGTTGGCAGGCGCGGCCCTGGCGGTGACGCCGGTGGCCACGCTGATGTTCCGCTTCGACAATCCCGACGCCCTGCTGGTGCTGCTGTTGGTGGCCGCCGCCTACTGTGTGCAGCGCGCGTGCGAGCCCGAGGCCGGACGCTGGTGGTTGATGGGCGTCGGTGCGCTGTGCGGATTCGCCTTCCTGGCCAAGATGATGCAGGCATTTTTGGTATTGCCGGCCTTCGCGGTCACCTACCTGGTCTGCGCGGCGGTTCCGCTGCGAACCCGACTGCGGCGGCTGGCCGCGGCAACGGCGACGCTGGTGTTGGCCGGCGGTTGGTATCTGGTGTTGGTGGAATTGTGGCCCGCCGCCGAGCGGCCGTATATCGGTGGCTCACAACACAACAGCATCGTCGAACTCGCCCTCGGCTACAACGGTGTGAGCCGATTGACCGGCGCACAGGCCGGCGGACTGGGCAACCCGAACTTCGATGTGGGCTGGGCGCGACTGGTCGGTCCGGGCATGGGCGCCGAGATCGGCTGGCTGCTGCCCGCGGCGCTGATCGGCATGGTCGCGGGATTCGTGGTGTGCCGACGCGCGCCCCGCACCGACCCGGCGCGGACGGCGCTGATCGTCTGGGGCGGTTGGCTGGTGGTGACGGCCGGGGTGTTCAGCTTTGCCAACGGTATCGTGCACCCGTATTACACCGTCGCGCTGGCGCCCGCGGTGGCCGCCTGCGCCGCCATCGGTGCAGATCTGTTGTGGCGCAAACGAAGCCAACGGTGGTGCCGGTTGGTGATGACCGCCATGGTGGCGGCCACGGCGGGTCTGGCCTTCGTGCTGCTGGCCCGGCTGCCGGATTGGCTGCCATGGTTGCGGTGGCTGATCGTGGTGGCCGGCGCGATCACGGTGGTGCTGGTGATGACGCGCACGCTCGCGCCGGTCGCGGCCGTCCTGGGCGTCGCGTGTGCGCTCGCCGGGCCCGTCGCGTACTCGGTCGCCACCGCGGTCACCCCGCACACCGGTGCGATCCCGACGGTGGGTCCCGCCCACTCCGGCCCGCCGTTCGGCGGACCCTTCCCGGGTCCGCCGCCGGACGGGCCCGGTGACGGTGGTCCCGGCCACGGGGGTCCATCCTTGTTCGAGGGCGGGCCGTTCGGGGGCGGGTTGTTCGCGGCCCCGACACCCGGACCCGATCTCGTCGCCCGGCTGAAGGACGATGCCGACCGTTATACCTGGCCGGCTGCGGTGGTCGGCTCGACCAACGCCGCTGGTTACCAACTGGCCGCCGACGTGCCGGTGCTGGCCGTGGGGGGTTTCAACGGCACCGATCCCGCGCCGACGCTCGACCGTTTCAAACAGCTGGTGGCCGACGGCCGGATTCACTACTTCATCGACGCGCACCTGATGGGCGGCCGCGGTGACCATGCGGGCAGCCACGACGCGGCCGATATCACCGCCTGGGTACACCGCAGTTACACCCCGGTTACCGTTGGCGGCGCCGTCATCTACGACCTGACGGACTCATAGCGTGCACACAGGTCGGTCCCACCGGCGGCACACCCTGAGATCCGACGATGGGGACATGACAGACACCGTCTCCATCGCGCTCCCCAGCGCCGTCCAGGTCGGTCGCGATACCGGCGTCCCCGTCGTCGACGTCGTGGTCCCGGTGTACAACGAGCAGGCAGCACTGCAGAGCTCGGTGCGCAGGCTGCATCAGCACCTACAGGACAGCTTCACCTTCCCCGTCCGGATCACCATCGCCGACAATGCCAGCACCGACGACACCCCGCGCATCGCGGCGGACCTGGCCGCCGAACTCCCCGGTGTGCGGGTCGTCCGGCTCGACGAGAAGGGTCGCGGCCGGGCGCTGCACCACGTCTGGTCACTCTCCGACGCCCCGGTGCTGGCCTACATGGATGTGGACCTGTCCACCGATCTGGCCGCCTTCGCACCGTTGATCGCTTCGCTGATATCCGGGCACTCCGACCTGGCCATCGGCACCCGGCTCAACCGCAGTTCGCGGGTGGTGCGCGGAGCCAAACGCGAGATCATCTCGCGCTGCTACAACCTGATACTCAAATCGACTCTGCGCGCTCATTTCTCGGACGCCCAGTGCGGATTCAAGGCGATCCGCGCCGATGTCGCCCGTCAGCTGTTGCCCCATGTCCGTGACACCGGGTGGTTCTTCGACACCGAGCTGCTGGTGCTCGCCGAACGCAGCGGGCTGCGGATTCACGAGGTGCCGGTGGATTGGGTCGACGATCCGGACAGCCGCGTCGACATCGTGGCGACCGCGAAGGCCGATCTGCTCGGTATCGGTCGACTGCTGCGTGGTTTCGCCGGAGGCAGCATTCCGATCAACTCCCTTGCCGCACAGCTCGGTTCCCGCCGTGCCGCCGCACCGGGATCATTGTTGCGGCAGACGGTCCGATTCGCGGGAATCGGGGTGCTGTCCACCGTCGCCTACCTGGTGCTGTTCCTGGTGCTGCATCCATTGCTCGGTGCGCAACTGGCGAACTTCGCGGCGTTGCTGATCACCGCGATCGGTAACACCGCCGCCAACCGGCGGTTCACCTTCGGCGTGCGCGGATCGAAAGCCGTTGCCCGTCATCATGTCGAAGGGCTGATCGTCTTCGCCGTCGCGTTGGCGATCACCAGCGGTTCGCTGGCCGGGTTACACGCCATCGCCGAGCATCCCGGCAAGGTGCTGGAGACCACCGTGCTGGTGGCCGCCAACCTCATTGCCACCGCTGCTCGCTTCGTCCTGTTGCGCGGCTGGGTGTTCCACCCCCGTCGCTGATCCATTCCACGACCTGAGGAACGCCACAATGACATTGACAGTCGAAGAGCCGAGTGCCACCACCGAGCCGGAAAGCCCGCGCGCCCGCTGGGAGCGCCCGGGCCTGCTGGCCCTGCTGACCGGCACCGCGGTGCTCTACCTGTGGGGGCTGGGATCCAACGGGTGGGGCAACAGCTTCTACGCCGCAGCGGCGCAGGCGGGAACTCAGAACTGGAAGGCCTGGCTGTTCGGTTCGCTCGATGCCGGTAATGCCATCACAGTCGACAAGCCGCCCGCCGCGATGTGGGTGATGGCACTGTCCGGCAGGCTCTTCGGGTTCAACGAGTTCACCATGCTGCTACCGCAGGCGTTGATGGGGGTGGCGGCCGTCGCGGTGCTCTACTTCACGGTTCGCCGCAGCGCCGGTGCGGCCGCCGGCCTGATCGCGGGCGCCGCGTTGGCCATCACTCCGGTCGCAGTGGCGATGTTCCGCTACAACAACCCCGATGCATTGTTGGTCCTGCTGCTGGTGGTCGCCGCATACTGCATGGTGCGGGCCACCGAGGGCGGCAGCACCCGCTGGGTGGCGCTGTCCGGCACCGCTTTGGGATTCGCCTTCCTGACCAAGATGCTGCAGGCCTTCCTGGTGGTCCCAGGACTGGCGCTGGTGTTCCTGATCGCCGCGCCCATCCCGTTCTGGAAACGCGTCACATCGTTGCTCGCGGGTGCGGCAGCCATGGTCGTCTCGGCAGGCTGGTACATCGCGTTGGTCAGCGTGTGGCCCGCGGATTCCCGGCCCTATATCGGTGGCTCGACCGATAACAACCTGCTGCAGTTGGCTTTCGGTTACAACGGCATCGACCGCATCGTCGGTCGGGGTCAGCCGGGCGGCGGACACGATGCAGGTCCGGGCGGTCCCGGTGCCGAGACGCATCAGTTCTTCGGCGGTCAGCCGGGAATCGGCAGATTGTTCGGTTCGGCGATGGGCACCGAGGCGTCCTGGCTGCTGCCGGCCGCCCTGCTCGGGCTTGTCGCCGTGCTGTGGGTGACGCGCCGGGCCGTGCGGACCGATCCGGTGCGCGCCGCGGCGGTGCTGTGGGGTGGCTGGCTGCTGGTCACCGGTGTGGTGTTCAGCTTCATGGACGGCACCATCCATCCGTATTACACCGTGGCGCTGGCCCCGGCCGTGGCTGCGCTGGTCGGGATTTCGGTGGTCCAGTTGTGGCAGCGCCGGGCGCATCTTGCGGCGCGCACCACGCTGGCGCTGGGCCTGGCAGGTACCGGCGGGTGGACGTTCGCGTTGCTGGCCCGGCACGCGGACTGGTGGCCGGCGGTGCGGTGGACGGTGCTCGTCGCCTCGGTGGTGCTCGCGGTCGCCATCGCCGTCGGCGTGCAGAGGTTCGGCCGCGCCGGCGTCGCGGTCGTGGCGGCGGCACTGCTGGCCGGAGCGGGTGGCAGCGTCGCGTGGTCGGTGGCGACGGTCGCCGACGGCGGCAGCGGGGGACCGATGGCCACCGCCGGGCCCGCGCTGCAGCGCGACATGGCCTTCCCGGGTGCACCGGATGGGCCGGGTGGACCGGGCAGGCCGGGTGCGCGCATCGACGACACCGCGCTCGCCCAGATGATGACCGGGCTCGACAACCGTTGGGCCGCCGCGACGGTCGGCTCGATGCTGGCCGGTGACCTGGAACTCAAATCCGGTGCGTCGATCATGGCGGTCGGCGGATTCTCCGGTGGGGACAACTCACCCAACCTGCAGCAGTTCCAGCAGTACGTGGCCGACGGGCAGGTGCGTTACTTCCTCACCGAGCCCTTCGGGATGCACCGGGAGCAGCGCGACGGCGCGGCGACCCAGATCACCGCATGGGTAGAGCAGAACTTCACCGCGGTCGACGTCGACGGGGTGCAGGTGTACGACCTGCAGCCCTGACCCGCGAGCAGACGTGAACCTGCCGGTATCGCGCCGATACCGGCAGGTTTGCGTCTGCTCGCGCGGGGGCGGGAGGCAGGGCGCCGTTGTGGGGCGTTGACAGCACTGGATCGCAGCGGTTTAATACTCAACCATGCTTGCAATTCTGGTCAAATCTACCAACTTTATGGAGATGTGATGACGACCTCCGCCGATCTCGACCCGGCCGCCGCCCGGTACGAGCTGAGCCATCTACGCGCGCTGGAGGCCGAGGCCATCCACATCATCCGAGAGGTCGCCGCCGAGTTCGAGAAGCCGGTGCTGCTGTTCTCCGGCGGTAAGGACTCGATCGTCATGCTGCACCTGGCCATCAAGGCGTTCGCGCCGGGCCGGTTGCCCTTCCCGGTGATGCACGTCGACACCGGCCACAACTTCGACGAGGTCCTGCAGGTTCGCGACGAACTGGTGGCCGAGCACGGGGTGCGCCTGGTGGTGGCCAAGGTGCAGGACGATATCGACGCAGGCCGCGTCGTGGAGACCATCCCGTCGCGCAACCCGATGCAGACCTTCACGCTGCTGCGGGCCATCCGGGAGAACAAGTTCGACGCCGCGTTCGGCGGGGCGCGGCGCGACGAGGAGAAGGCCCGGGCCAAGGAGCGGGTGTTCAGCTTCCGTGACGAGTTCGGCCAGTGGGACCCCAAGGCGCAGCGGCCCGAACTCTGGAATCTCTACAACGGCAGGCACAAGAAGGGTGAGCACATCCGTGCGTTCCCCATCTCGAACTGGACCGAGTTCGACATCTGGTCCTATATCGGGGCCGAGAAGATCACGCTGCCGTCCATCTACTACGCCCACCAGCGCCAGGTGTTCGAGCGCGACGGGATGCTGCTGGCGGTGCACAAGTTCATGCAGCCGCGTAAGGACGAACCGGTGATCGAGAAGACGGTGCGGTTCCGCACGGTCGGCGACGTCACCTGCACCGGCTGCGTGGAGTCGCTGGCCGGCACCGTGGCCGAGGTGATCGCCGAGACCGCGGTGTCCAGGCTGACCGAACGCGGCGCGACCCGCGCCGATGACCGGATCTCCGAGGCCGGGATGGAAGACCGCAAGCGCGAGGGGTATTTCTGACATGGCAACACTGCTTCGCATCGCCACCGCCGGTTCGGTCGACGACGGCAAGTCCACCCTGATCGGGCGGCTGCTGTTCGACTCCAAGGCCGTCATGGAGGACCAGCTGGCCGCCGTCGAGCGGACCTCCAAGGAACGCGGAAACGACTACACCGACCTGGCTCTGGTGACAGACGGCCTGCGCGCCGAGCGGGAGCAGGGCATCACCATCGATGTCGCCTACCGCTATTTCGCCACGGCCAAGCGCAAATTCATCATCGCCGACACCCCAGGCCACGTGCAGTACACCCGCAACATGGTCACCGGTGCCTCGACGGCGCAGTTGGTGATCGTGCTCGTCGACGCCCGCCACGGCCTGCTCGAGCAGTCCCGCAGGCACGCCTTCCTCGCCTCGCTGCTCGGCATCCAGCACATCGTGCTGGCGGTCAACAAGATGGACCTGGTCGACTGGGATGAGGAGCGTTTCAACCAGATTCGCGATGACTTCCACGAGTTCGCCGCGCGTCTGGACATCCACGATGTCACGACCATCCCGATGTCGGCACTCAACGGCGACAACGTCGTCACCAAATCGGACGTGGCGCCTTGGTATGAGGGCCCGGCCCTGCTGAACCATCTCGAAGAGGTGTACGTCGCCGGCGACCGCAATCTGGTCGACGTGCGATTCCCGGTGCAGTACGTGATCCGGCCGCAGACCCGTGAACATGCCGATCACCGCAGTTACGCGGGCACGGTGGCCGGTGGAGTCATGCGCGTCGGCGACGAGGTCGTGGTCCTGCCCGCCGGGAAGTCCAGTCGCATCACCGATATCGCCGGCCCCTCCGGACCGGTGGAGGAGGCGTTCGCGTCGATGGCGGTGTCGATCAGCCTCGCCGACGATATCGACATCTCCCGCGGCGACATGCTCGCCAGGCCCAACAATCAGCCCGATGTCACCAGTGAGTTCGATGCGACGGTGTGCTGGATGGCCGACGGATCGGCGCTGGAGCCCGGCCGCGACTACATCATCAAACACACCACCCGCACCACGCGGGCCCGGGTGTCGGCGCTGGACTACCGACTCGATGTCAACACGCTGCACCGGGATAAGAGTGCAACGGCGTTGAAGCTCAACGAACTCGGCCGCGTGACGCTGCGTACCCAGGTGCCGCTGCTGCTCGACGAGTACTCCCGCAATCCGGCGACCGGTTCGTTCATCCTGATCGACCCGGACACCAACGGCACCGTCGGGGCAGGCATGGTGCGCGATACCACCCCGGCCGCCAACCGGGCCGCCAGCCCGAACGCGGTGCGCCACCAGAACCTGGTCACCGCCGATGACCGACTGTCGAAGGGGTCGACGGTCTGGTTCACCGGATTGTCCGGCTCCGGGAAGTCCTCGGTGGCAATGCTCGTGGAGCAGAAGCTGTTGGCGGCAGGCCGTCCGGCCTATGTGCTCGACGGAGACAACCTGCGCCACGGGCTGAACGCCGATCTCGGTTTCTCGATGGACGACCGGGCCGAGAACCTGCGCCGGTTGGCCCACATCGCGACGTTGCTCGCCGATTCCGGTCAGATCGTGCTGGTGCCGGCGATCAGCCCGCTGGAAGCGCACCGTGAGCTCGCCCGCACCGTGCACGCCGAGCAGGGTTTCGACTTCTTCGAGGTGTTCTGCGACACCCCGCTCGAGGACTGCGAGCGCCGGGACCCGAAGGGTCTCTACGCTAAAGCTCGCCGTGGTGAAATCACCCACTTCACCGGCATCGACAGCCCCTACCAGCGGCCGAAGAACCCCGATCTGCGGCTCACGCCCGATCAGTCGCCGGAGGAGTTGGCCCAACAGGTGGTCGACCTGCTAAGCAGTCGGTCGTGACCGATCACGAGTTGGCGGCTCGGCTCGCCACCGAAGCCGGCGAACTGCTGCTCAGGGTTCGGGAGGAGTTCGCCGAGGCCGAGGCCAAGGATCGGAAGGCCGCAGGGGACAAGCGGTCCCACGACTTCCTGATGTCCGCGCTGGCCGAGCACCGGCCCGGTGACGCCGTTCTTTCCGAGGAGGGCGCCGATGACCTGGTCCGGCTGAACTCCGAACGGGTGTGGATCGTCGATCCGCTCGACGGGACCCGCGAGTTCTCCGAGCTCGGGCGCACCGACTGGGCCGTGCACGTGGCGCTCTGGGAGGGCGGTGAGCTGGTCGCCGGCGCGGTCGCGCTGCCCGCACAGGGTGTCACGCTGGCCACCCCGACGGTGGACACCCCGGCCGCCGAGCCGGGTCCGCCCCGGGTGGTGGTCTCACGCACCCGTCCGCCTGCGGTGGCGCTGGCGGTACGCGACGCACTGGGCGGAGTGCTCGTCGAAATGGGTTCGGCAGGAGCCAAAGTCGCCTCGGTGGTGCAGGGCATCTCCGATGTGTACGTGCACGCAGGCGGACAGTACGAGTGGGATTCGGCGGCCCCGGTTGCGGTCGCGCGGGCCGCCGGGCTGTTCACCTCCCGCATCGACGGTTCACCGTTGGTCTACAACCAGTCCGATGTCTCGCTGCCCGACCTCATCGTGTGCCGGCCCGAGTTGGCCGAGGCGGTGCTGACGGTCACCAAGCTCGAGTGAGATTTGGCCTGCGGCGACGCTCTCCGGGCAACAAAGCGAGTTGAACCGTGGTACTGCCGGTAGTACTGGCCCGCCAGTGATACTGCCGGTAGTACCACGCCTCGCAACGCATTCTGCTCCGGGGGTTACCGGCCGGTCGAACCGTCGATCAGCTCACGCAGGATGTCGGCATGCCCGGCGTGCCTGCCGGTCTCCTCGATCATGTGGGTCAGCGCCCATCGCGCGCTGGGCGACTTCTTACCGGTCACCACCGATTCGGTGAGGTCGGCGCATCGGTCGAGCACGTCGTTGGCCTGCGCCACCGTCGCCCGGTAACGCTGCACCACGTCGGCGACGGTGTCATCGGAGGCGGCGGTGAAGGTCGCCGACCAATCGGAGACGTTGGCGCCGAGGAAGATCCACCGCTCCACGAAGATCAGGTGGTTCAGCAGACCCAGCAGGTTGGTGCCCGAGGGCACCAACGCGGTGCGCACCTGCGGTTCGGGAGCGCCGTCGACCTTGGCCGCGATGGAGGTGCGCAGATAGTCGAGGAACCCCCGTAACACCTCGATCTCACTGCCGCCGGTGCGCGGTGGTGGGGTATCGGTCATCGTCCGAGTCTTGCAGAGGCGGGACGGACCATGCCGCGAAACTAGCCGTTGAGGGAGTACTACCGCGGAACGCACCTCACTAGGCTGAGGCCATGAGTCGCCCCACCCTGCGCAACCTGGAAGATCTGCCCGCCGCACCGCGGCCGCTGAAGGACTCGGC
The DNA here is from genome assembly GCF_000416385.1 of Mycobacterium sp. VKM Ac-1816D. Classification (NCBI taxonomy): domain Bacteria; kingdom Bacillati; phylum Actinomycetota; class Actinomycetes; order Mycobacteriales; family Mycobacteriaceae; genus Mycobacterium; species Mycobacterium sp. VKM Ac-1816D. The sequence goes on along the minus strand of NZ_AOHQ01000138.1, from coordinate 38,727 downwards.
GCTGGTGCTGGTCGACTGCCAGAACACCTATACCTATGGCGTGATGGAGCTCGACGGTGTACAGGCCGCGCTCGAGCAGACCGCGGTACTGCTGGATCGCGCCCGCAGCGCGGGCATCCCGGTGATCCACATCCAGCACAACGGCGGGGTGGGTTCGCCCTACGACATCACCGCCGAGGTCGGCGCGATCGTCGACGCGGTCGCGCCTCGCGACGGTGAGCCGGTGGTGGTCAAGCAGTACCCGAACTCGTTCGTCCAGACCGATCTCGACGACCGGCTCAAGGCCGTGGGCGCCACCGATCTGGTCGTGGCCGGGTTCATGACGCACATGTGCATCAACTCCACCGCGCGCGGCGCATTCAACCTCGGATACGCGCCGACCGTGGTGGCCGCCGCGACGGCGACCCGGTCGCTGCCGGGTCCCGACGGCGCAGACGTGCCCGCCGCGGCACTGCAATCGGCAAGCCTGGCCGCGCTGAGCGACCTGTTCGCGATCGTCGTTCCCGACGCCGCAGCCATACCTGACTGAGAAAACCCGGTGCGAAACCCGCCCGGACCGGCCAAGCTGTGCAGCGTGAGCACCGAAACGCCCTCCACCACGGTCACCCGGTTGCGGGAGAAGCAGCGCACCGACCGCGCCGGTCTGGATCAATTGCTCGACAGCACACCGCTGGCCACGGTGGCATTGATCCGCGACGGACACCCCGTGGCGTTCCCCATCGGATTCGCCCGCCTCGGTGACGATCTGGTGATCCACGGGTCCACCGGGTCACCGTGGCTGCGCGCGCTGTCCGCCGGCGTACCCGCCGCCGTCTCGGTGACGACGCTCGACGGCGTCGTGATCGCCCGCAGCGGCTTCGAATCCTCGTTCCACTACCGCAGCGCCGCCCTGTACGGCAGCTTCGAACCGATCGCCGACGCCGACAAGCTGCCGGTGTTGGAGGCGCTGACCGACGCGTTCATCCCCGGCCGGGTGTCCGAGCTGCGCGTCAGCACGCGCCGCGAACTCGCCGCGAGTCTGGCGCTGCGGTTGCCGATCACGGCCGACAACTGGTCGCTCAAGGTCAGCGATGATTGGCCGGAAGATCCGGACGAGGACATCGCCGCCGGGGCGTGGGCCGGTGTGGTGCCGCTGTCGGTCACCTACGGCACCCCGCAGCGTGCGCCCGACTGCGATCCGGGGATCCCCGAACCCGCGTCGGTCCGGTCGATGACCGGCGAGCTGCGGAGCTGGGCCAACCCGGTATGACATTACGGTCGATCGGGTAGCCGCGCCGCCAACAGTTGCGCAAGGTGCAGTCCGCGCCGGTCGGACAGATCCGAGAGCTGGGTGCGGCACGAGTAACCGTCGGCCAGTACCGCGGTATTGGGGTCCGCGGCCCGCACGGCGGGGAGCAGTTGCTGCTCGGCGACCGCGACCGACACCTCGTAGTGTCCCTTCTCCACACCGAAATTGCCGGCCAGGCCGCAACATCCGCCGAGTCGGACCACCTCGGCACCGGCGGTGGTCAACAGCGCGGCATCGTCGGCCCACCCCATCACGGAGTGGTGGTGACAATGCGGCTGCGCCACGACCCGGCTGCCCTGCATCGACGGCGGCGCCCAGCCGCGCGCGGTCAGCAACTCGGCCAGCGTGCGCGTCGCCCCCGCAACGGTGGCGGCGGCGGGGGAGTCCAGCAGTTCGGCGGCATCGGCGCGCAGTACCGCGGTGCACGAGGGCTCCATGCCGACCACCGGCACACCGCGATCGGCGAAGGGCCGCAACGCCGCCACGGTGCGTCCCAGCACGCGGCGCGCGGTATCGAGTTGGCCGGTCGATATCCAGGTCAGCCCGCAGCATTGCCGTCGGCGGGTCAGGCGGGGCGAGTAACCGGCGTCCTGCAGCACCCGCACGGTGGCGACCCCGACCTCCGGGGTGAAGTGGTCGGTGAACGTGTCGACGAAGAGCACCACCTCGTCACCGGGAGCGTCGGCGGGCACGTTGGCGGCGAACCAGGACCGAAAACTCCTGGGCGCGAACGCCGGGATATGCCTGCGATGGTCGACACCGGCGGCGGCCAGCCCCGCCCGGCCGCCCCAGCGGGCGGCGGTGTTGACCACACCGGGAGCGATGCGGGCCAGCGCCGCCCAGCGGGGCAGCCAGCCCAGTGAGTAGTGCGACGCCGGGCGCAGCCGACCCCGGTAGCTCTGGTAGAGGACCTCGGACTTGTAGGAGCCCATATCCACACCGGTCGGACAATCGGAGGCACATCCCTTGCAGGACAGGCACAGGTCCAGTGCCGCGTGCACCTCGGGTGCGCGCCATCCGCCGCGCACGTCGGTGCCGTTGATCATCTCCTGCAGCACCCTGGCCCGCCCGCGGGTCGAGTCCTTCTCCTCACGGGTGGCCAGATACGACGGGCACATCACGCCGCCGGTGCCGGTGTTGTCGGCGCGGCACTTGCCGACTCCGGTGCAGCGGTGCACGGCCTGGGTGAAGTTTCCTCCGTCATGGCGGTAAGCCAATGCCAGCTTCTGGCGCACCAGCGGGGCCGCCGGGATGCGCAGGTCGGCATCCAGCGGTGCCGGATCGACGATCACCCCGGGATTGAGCAGGTTGCCCGGATCGAAGGCCCGCTTCACCGCGGCCTGCAAGGCCAGCGCCTCCGGGGAGTACATCTTGTCCAACAGTTCCGAGCGGGCGCGGCCGTCGCCGTGCTCTCCGGACAGCGATCCGCCGTAACCGACCACCAAATCGGCTGCTGCGAGCAGGAATTCACGGAACACCGCGGTGCCGCCGGGGCGGTCCAGCGGCAGGTCGATGCGCACGTGCATGCAGCCGTCGCCGAAATGACCGTAGGGCATTCCCGTCACGTCGAACTCGGTCAACAGGGCGTCGAAATCGCGCAGGTAGGCGCCGAGTCGCTCGGGCGGGACGGCGGCATCCTCCCAGCCCGCATGCGCGGGCCGGTCCCGCACGCTGCGCGCCGACAGGCCGGCGCCGTCCTCGCGGATGCGCCACAGCGCCGCCGCCTGCACCGGATGGTCGACCACAAGGAAATCGGTTGCTGCACAGCTGGTTCCCACACGTGCGGCTCGCTGTTCGACCTCGGCGTGGGTGTCACCCACGACCTCGACGAAAACCCAGGCCGCCCCGCCGGGTAACGGCGGCACGGCGCGGGGGCCCTTGCGTTCCCTGACGATGTCGACGATGCGCGAGTCGATTCCCTCACAGGCGGTGGGGCGGTGCTCGAGGATGGCCGGTGTCGCGTCCCCGGCGGTCGCGATATCGGGGTAGCCCAGCACGACAAGCATGCGGTGGGCGGGTTCGCCGACCAGTCGCACCGTGGCCTCGGTGAGCACCGCCAGGGTGCCCTCGCTGCCGGCCATCAGCCGCGCGACGTCGAAGGTGTTCTCCGGCAGGAGGTTTTCCAGGGCATAGCCCGAAACCTGCCGACCGAACCGGCCGAATTGGGTGCGGATGGTCGACAGGCCGGCGCGGGTGATCGCGGCCAGCTCGTCGAGCGCCGGCGATGTCGACTGTCCGGGGCCCAGGACGAGTTCGTCACCGGCGGCGGTGAGCACCCGTAGCCCGGCGATGTTGTCGGAGGTGCGGCCGTAGCCCAGCGCCCGTGACCCGCAGGCGTTGTTGCCGATCATGCCGCCGATGGTGCAGCGGGTGTGGCTCGACGGATCGGGGCCGAAGCGCAACCGGTGTGGTGCGGCCGCCCGTTGCAGCGCGGCCTGCACGACACCGGGTTGCACGACGGCGATACGGCTTTCCGGGTCGACCGAGACGACCTTGTTGAGGTGGCGGCTGAAGTCCAGCACCACGCCGGGCCCGACGGCATTACCGGCGATGGATGTGCCGGCGCCGCGGGCGGTCAGCGGAACACCTCGATCGCGACATACCGACAGGGCCGCGGCGACCTCGTCGGGGTGGGCGGGGAAGACCACGGCCTGCGGGGTGACGCGGTACAGCGAAGCGTCGGAGGAGTACAGGGCTCGTGAGGTGCCGTCGACACGGACGTCTGCGATGCCCGCCGCCCGCAGAGCGTCCCGTAGCATGCTACAAACACTAGCATGCTACGAACTGGCGGATCGGGGGAAGACATGGCCGTGGCCGGGTGCCGATGACCGGCCCGCCGCCGCTGGATCTGGCGCCGCTGCCCGCTTCCGACGGCCGTCGGGCCGAGCAGGTCATGGAGGCCGTTCGGGAGGCGCTCGACGCCGGGGTCATGCAACCGGGGGTGAAGTACTCGGTGTACCAGCTGGCCGCCGCCCTGGGCGTGTCCCGCACTCCCGTGCGCGATGCGCTGCTGCGCCTGGAGGAGGTCGGCTTGATCGGCTTCGAAGCGCGCCAGGGCTTCCGTGTCCGGCTGCCCGACCCTCGCGAGATCGCCGAGATCTTCGCCATCAGGTTGGCACTGGAACCCCCGGCCGCGGCCCGCGCCGCGAGTGGCTGCGACGACGCCCTGGCCGGCCGGTTACGCGACCGGATGGCGGCGATGCAGGCCGCCGCCGACAGCGGCGACGCGCGGATCTTCGCCCACCAGGATCAGCTGCTCCATGACGACATCCTGGTCGCCGCGCACAACGGGCGTGCCCGCGCCATCGTCCGGTCGCTGCGCGAGACGACACGGCTGCTCGGCGCGACGACCGAACGCACGATGTCCGATATCGACGCCGAGCATCGGCCCGTCGTCGACGCGATCATCGCGAATCGACCCTCGGATGCACTGCGCGCCATGCGCTCTCACCTGACCTCGACCGGAGTGCTGCTCGTCACGCAGGCGGTGCGCGATCAGCGTTATCCCATCGACGCCGAGCAGATCTGGGCCGGCGCGGTCGGGGAACCGCAGTAACCGATCACGCAGATGGCACAATTCGCGGTATGCGGATGTCGGCGAAGGCGGAGTACGCCGTCCGTGCCATGATCCAGCTGGCCACTGTGGACGCCGGTGAGCTGGTCAAGACCGACGACCTGGCCAAGGCGCAGGGCATCCCCGCGCAGTTCCTCGTCGACATCCTCTCCGACCTGCGCACCGACCGGCTGGTGCGCAGCCACCGCGGCCGCGATGGCGGCTACGAGCTGGCCCGCCCGGCCGCCGAGATCAGCATCGCTGATGTGCTGCGCTGCATCGACGGACCGCTGGCCAGCGTGCGCGATATCGGTCTCGGGGACCTGCCGTACGCCGGGCCCACTGCCAAGCTCACCGACGTGTGGCGGGCGCTGCGCGCCAGTATGCGTGCAGTTCTCGAGGAGACCAGCCTCGCCGATGTGGCATCGGGTGCGCTTCCCGATCATGTCGCTGCGCTGGCCGGAAGCTACCTCAACCAGGAGGCCCAGCGCGGCCACGGCTGATCGTCGACCGACGGGAGCGCACTGGTGGTCTCGATGGTCACCGCGCCGTTCTCGGTGCCGGCGTTGACCTCGGCCACCGCGGCTGCGGCATCGGTGGTCTCGGGCACGCGCACCCGGGAGGGCCCGTTGGCCGACTGCGCATGCACCAGATAGGGCCCCGGCGCGGGCAACGCGACGGAGACTTCACCGTTGCGGGTGGTGGCGCCGATACGTGGCGGAGCATCGGCGAAGCGGACCTCGACACTGCCGTCGACGGTGCTGGCATCGAACGATTCGGACACCGAGATCGGTTGGCGAGCAAGGACGTCACCGTTCTGGGTGCGAATCTCGCTGCGTCGCAGCGTCCCGCGCAGGAGCACCGACGCGTCCGTCGCGGTGGCCGTCAGTTCGTCGAGATCAGCGTCGACCATGAGCATTCCAGTTTCCTGGCGCACGGTGACGGCCAACCGCCGCCCCAGCTCGGGGGGTAACGTCACGGTGACCTCGCCGGGGTCACCCCAGGCCAGAAAGCTCGTCTGGCCCTCGACGCGCAACACCGTGCCGCCCGGCTCGTCGGTCACGGTCAGTTCCTGCCGGTCGGCGCGGTCGGTGGTGAGCATCCGCACGTCGGCCCGCGGTTCGGTGGCATTGCTGTCGGCGATGATGCGCACGGCCACCGGCGAATCCGCCGTGTCGACGGTCAGCACCCGCATGGCGGCGGGCAGGCTCCGGTGGTCGGTCACCAGGCGGAAGGCACTCAGGCCGGCCGCTCCGGTGGCCAGCAGCGCCAGGGTGCCGGCCAGGATGGTGACACCCGTGATCACCAGCATGGCGCGTACCGCGGTGCGGCCGCCGGGTGACAACTGCGGTGGTGCGGGTGCGGGTGCGGGCGGATCGGTCAGGGTGGTGGTCACGATGTCCCTCTCGGGTCGGGCGGAGCGGATCAGGATTCCAGGTAGCGCAGCACGGCCAGAACGCGCCGGTTCTCGCTGTCATCGGGCGCCAGTGCCAGCTTGGTGAAGATCGACGCGATGTGCTTCTCGGCAGAACCCACCGAGATGTACAGGGCCGCAGCGATCGCCGAGTTCGTCTTGCCCTCGGCCATCAGCTGGAGCACCTCACGTTCGCGAGGGGTCAAGGCGTCCAGGGTCGCGCGCCTGCGGGAGCGGACCAGGATCTGGGACACCACCTCCGGGTCGAGCACCGTGCCGCCTGCCCCGACCACCTCCACCGCGTCGAGGAAGGCGGGGACGTCGGCGACCCTGTCCTTGAGAAGATAGCCGAAACCCTTTGTGTCCGAGGCGATCAGATCGGCGGCGTAGCGTTCCTCGACATAGTGTGAGAGGACGAGCACCGGTGAGTCCGGGTTCTGCGAACGCAGCAACGCGGCGGCGCGTATTCCCTCGTCGGTGAAGGTCGGTGGCATCCGGACATCCAGGATGGCCAGTTGGGGGCGATGCTCGTTGACGATGCGCAGCAGTTCGGTGGCATCGGGCACCCCGGCGACGATCTCGTGGCCGGCGTCGGCCAGGATGCGTTCGATCCCGGCCCGCAACAGCGCCGAATCCTCGGCGATCACGATGCGCATGGCAGCACCGCCGTCACGATCGTGGGACCCGTTGCGGGGCTGGAGACCTCGAACGTGCCGCGGGCGGCTCGCACCCGCTCGGCCAGGCCGCGCAGCCCGGTGGCATCCTCGTCGACACCGACCTGGGCGCCGCCGCGCCCGTCGTCGAACACCGTGACATACAGCGCATTCGATATCGGGTCGAGGCGGACCGTGACGACAGCCTGGCCGGCGTCGGCGTGTTTGGCCACGTTGGTCAGTGCCTCGGCCACCACGAAGTAGGCGCACGCCTCGACCTCGGCGGGCAGACGGTGCGGCAGGCTGATGTCGAGTGTGGTCGGCACACCGGCGATCTCGGTGCGCTGGACCACCGCGGATAGTGCGGCGTCCAGGCCGCGGTCGGACAGGATGGTCGGCGCGATGCCCCGGACCACATTGCGCAGCTCTGCCAGCGCGCTCATCGCCTCGGTGTGGGCTTCGGCGATCAGCGTGCGCGCCGCCGGGGGATCGCTGTCGAGCTTCGTCTGTGCCAGCCCGATCGTCATCGCCAGCGACACCAGCCGGGGCTGCACGCTGTCATGCAGATCGCGTTCGATGCGATGCCGTTCGGTCTGCGCCGAGGTGAGTGCTCCCTGCCGGGCTCGAGACAGCGCCCGCACCTCGTGCTTGAGCGCCGCGGTGGGTGAAGCGGCCAGCAGCCAGCGGTCGATTCGCGCGTCGAGGGTAGGCGCCAGCACCAGGATGGCGACCGCGGCGACGGCGGCGAGGATGGCGAGCACCCAGGACAGCGGGGGCGAGATGAATCCGAGTCCGGCGTCGGCATCGCTGCGCTGGACGGCCGTTGCCGCCGCAGGCCCGAGGAAGGCAAAGCCCAGCAGTGCGGTTGCCATACCCACCGCGATCAGGTCGTAGGTCATGCGCAGGAAGTGCTGTGCGGTGGCCTTCCAGAAGCGGATACCGCTGAAATCGAGCCACAGCTGATGGGCCCATCCCTGTATTCCGGTGTAGCCGGTGATCGGCCGCGGCGGCACCGGGATCTGCATGCCGAACACCGCTTCGCTGCGTATGCGCTCGACCCACTCGACCGCACGCATCAGGTAGACGAAGACGACCGCCGATATCAGGAAGCCGATGATCGAGAAGATCGACGACACCCCGATGATGACGATCGTCACCGGGACCCAGAACCACACGATGGCCAGGAAGGCGTTGGTGAGCATCGAGGCCGTCGGGACGATCCCGATGTGCTCGATGCGACGGCGGGCCGGTGGTTCCACGACATCGGTGACCGGTTGCTCGGGGCTTATTGCGACCATGGGAACAACCTATGGACTGCCGAGCCGGGAGGACACCGCGTTTCCCCGCCGGTCCGGTGGGGGATAACCCCCGGTTTTCGCCTTCCGGGATGGCACCGCGTGCCAGAATCGCCGACGTGCGAGTCGGAATGACGATGCCGGTGATGGAACCGGACCTGAATGCGGCAACCCTGCGGACGTGGGCCGAGGTGATCGACGAGGGTCCGTTCTCGTCACTGTGCTGGGGTGAACGCGTCGCCTTCGACAACCCGGATTCGCTGACGCTGCTCGGCGCGGTGGCGGCCTGGACCGAACGGGTGCGACTGGTGACGACGGTGATCGTGCCGCAACTGCACAATCCGGTGGCACTTGCCAAGGCCCTGGCCACCGGTGATGTACTCAGCGGCGGGCGGTTGACGGTCGGTCTGGGTGTCGGGGGTCGGCATGAGGACTATCTCGCCGCCGGCGCCGATCCGGCGACCCAGACGATCCGGGGGATGAACGAGCGGATCGCGGTGATGCAGCGGGTCTGGGCGGGGGAGAAGGTCACCGATTCGGTGCTGCCGGTCGGCCCGGCCCCGGTGCAGATCGGTGGCCCGGAGTTGATGGTCGGCACCATTGGGCCGAAAACCGTGCGCAGCGCCGCCGGTTGGGCGGCCGGTCTGGCCGGAACGACGCTGGACCTCGACGTCGACAAGCAGAACGAGTTGTTCGATGTCGCCCGGACCGCGTGGGCCGAGGCCGGCAAGCCCAAACCCCATCTGGCGACGTCGTTCTGGTTTGCCATCGGCGAGCGCGAGGCGGCCCGTGCGCAGGTGCGCCGCCATCTACTGCGGTATATGAATTGGATCCCGGCGGAGTTCGTCGATGCGATGGCGCCGACGACTGGTTGGTCGGGTAGTCCTGAGGAGTTGTCGGAAGTCTTGCGTCGTTTCGCGGCGATCGGCACCGACGAGGTGCACCTCATCCCGACCTCGGATGACATCGAACAGGTGCACCGGGTCGCCGAGGTCGTCGCCGCGTTGTGACACGGTGCGGCCGCGCCGTGCTCGTGCACACCGCGGCCGCACCGTGAATCGGTCAGTGTTGCGTCTCGTCCCAGTTGCCCATCGGCGGGTTCTGCATGAACTTGGCGTTCTTGCCGACCCCGAACGGGGTGGCCTTCGTCGAGCCCTCCGCGGCCTGGACGGTGTCGCCGACCTTGCCGTCTGCGCACACCACGTCGATCTTGCAGTCGATCACCGAACCTTGGGCCGTCACTTCACCGATCGGGGCATTGCGCACCGCGTTCTGGCCTTTGAACGCCGGCGTGTCGACGGTGACGTTCGGGCTGGGCGATACCTGGTTGATGCTGGCGCCGGCCACGCCGCCACCGAGGCTGAGCAGCGCGCCCGCACCCAGTACGCCCAGTGCCGAGAGGACGAGGTGTTTGGTCATTGATGCTCCGATCATCGTGTGTCGTGGGACTGATAACGGAAAGTACGGACACCGATGGGCTCACAGCGACCCGAGACGGCGCTTTTCAACGATCTGGCAAGAAACCGTCGGTTAAGGATCAGAAAACAGTGTTCTCCCTGTGTGTTCCACGTCGCTCCTGGTACAGGAAAGGGCTGCCCACGATGGCCATAAGGCACCGTCTGCGGTGACGAACAAACTTCCACAGCAACGCTTTTGACGTTGCTCCCGAGCTGCTGAGCGGAATTGCGTGTCCGGCACCCCGGGTGGCGTGTCCCAGGGCACACCACAGTGGGCCAGACCGTTTCATGTCAGGACACTGGGATGAACCTGAGGCCATTCGGTGGCCGCCATGCTCTACCTGGATGTGGGTCATCTCGGGTAGAACAGACCCATGATGCGAGCGCTGGTGCTGGCCATGGTGATGGTGGGCGGCGGCCTGCTCGCGTCGCCGCAGGCGCAGGCCGATGCGGTGCCGGTGATCGTCCCGACCGTCGTCTCGACCATGCCGCATGATCCCGGCGCCTACAGCGAGGGTCTGGAGTTCGACGGCCCGGCGCTCTACGAGGCCACCGGTGAGGTGGGCAAGTCCCAGCTGCGCCAGATCGATCCCGACACCGGGGCGGTGCTGCGTTCGACGGCGCTGCCCGACGACTATTGGAGCGAGGGCATCGCCATCGTCGGCGACACCATCTGGCAGCTGACCTACCGCGACGGCGTCGTCCTCGAATGGGACAAGGCCACCCTGACCGTGCGCCGCGAGATCCCGCTGGCAGGCGAGGCATGGGGGCTGTGTCGCGACGGCAATCGATTCGTCGTCAGCGACGGCAGCGACCGGCTCCGCTTCTTCGATCCGTCGTTCACCGAGATCGGCAGCGTGCAGGTCACCCGCGACGGTCAGCCCGTGCGGGGCCTCAACGAACTCGAATGTGTCGACGGTCAGGTGTGGGCGGCCGGCTGGCCGCAGGACACCTTTCTGCGCATCGATCCGGGCAGCGGCGCGGTGAACCTGGTGGCCGACGTATCCAACCTGTGGAACTCCGATCAGCGCGACCGCAACAGGCAGGTGGTCAGCGGTATCGCACATATCGCCGGCGACGAGTATCTGATCAGCGGCAAGGACTGGCCGCAGAGTTACCGGGTGCTACTGGGGTAGGGCGCGTTCACGGGCGATCTGCGCTCGCCGCGACCAGCCGCATGCTGGTGTCCCACAGGTCCCTGGCTTTGTCGACGTCGTAGGAGTCGGCCGAGGACCTGATCGCCTTGGTGCCCTCGAAGTAGGCCCCGGTCACCCCGTCATAGCGCGCATCGATGGCCAGCGCGGCCAGCCGTGCTCCAGAGGTCGCCAGCGAGTTCACGTTTGGCAAGACCCGCAGCAGGGGAGAGACGATGCGCCACAAGATCTTCTGCCCCCTGGTGTAGTCACGGGACAATCCCGACGACGGCATCAGACCGGGGTCGAACGCGGTCACGGTGATGCCGTGCGCGCCGTGATCGAGCCGGCGGTCGAGTTCGTAGGCGTGCAGCACATTGCACAGTTTCGAGGTGGTGTAGCGGCGGCGCCCGTCGACCGGGGCGCCGGGCTGCGGGTGGGCCAGCTCCTCGGCGCTGGTGTAGTTGGGGTGCGGCATTCCGGTGAACTTTTCGGGATCGTGGGTGCCGCTGGCTACCAAGATGATTCGCCCCGGAACGACGAGGTGCTCGCGGAGACCTTCGATCAGGGCGAAGTGACCGAGATGGTTCACCCCGAAGGTCGCCTCCACTCCGTCCTCGGTGGTGTGCAGACCGGAGACCATCTGGAGTCCGGCATTGGCGACGATCGCGTGCAACGGCGGGAGGCCGGCGGCCGGGAACGCCGCGGTGAACGCGCGCACCGAGCGCAGCGACGCGAGGTCGCAGGTCAGTATGGTGCAGCGGTCGGGGGCGCCGAGATCGGCGACGGCCGCCTGCCCGCGGCCGACATCGCGGACGGCCAGCACGATATGCCAGGAATCATCGGCGGCGAGAATGGCGCGCGCGCACTCCAGCCCGAGGCCGGCGCTGGCGCCGGTGATGATGACGGTTCGGGTGGTCATTGTTCCTCCAACAGGATCGGTATCAGGGCCCGGACGGCCTGGATCAGCCGTACGTACATGCGGTCGACGTCGGTGACGTCGGGCTCGAGGTGATCGGCGAAGAAGATGCCGTCGGACATGGCGGTGGCGACCGCGGCGAGTTCGCCGACCACCCGGTCGACTCGTGCGGCGGGGACGTCGGCGGGCAGCATCGGCCGGATCACCGCGGCGAATCCGTCGATCGCGGTGTCGCGTACCCGCCGGATCGCGCCGGCCACCGCGGGGTCGTCGCTGCGTTCCAGCGACAGCATGTACATCAGCCGGAAGAAGTCGGTGTTGGCCACCATGAGCTTGGCGACCGCCGCGCGCTGCGTCTCGACATCCGGGCTCTCGCGCGGTATCTGGGCGAAGTACCGCTGCGCGCCGCGTTCCATGACGGCCGCCAGCACGCCTTCCTTCGAGCCGAAATGCCAGTAGATCGAGCTGGCAGGCAGACCGGTCTCGCGGCGAATGTGGGTGATCGAGGTGGCGGCGTAACCCTGTGTGGACATCAACCGTTCGGTGGCGTCGAGGATCCGCTCGCGGGAGTTCTCGCCCTGACGTTGTTTCTGACTGGGGGGCACCGGCCGCTCCTATGTCTGGAATGATCCTTACAGACAAAGTAGCAGGATGTCTGGCAGGCCGCTCGACGCACCGCAGGGTCATCGCCGAGTTCGCGGGTGCAAAAAAGAAGACCGCGGTCCCGAGGGGGGCGCGGTCTTGGGTGTCGTGGAAGTGTGGTGCCCCCGGCAGGATTCGAACCTGCGGCCTTCTGCTCCGGAGGCAGACGCTCTATCCCCTGAGCTACGGGGGCGCGAGCAACTGGTGCTGCGCCGTTGGGCGTGCATAGCGTAACCCATCTCCAACCGGTAATGGATTCGGGACCTGAGGACCCCGCACCATAGGATGGTCCCTCGTGACACCTGCCGATCTGGCCGCCCTGCTCAAGGCCACCGCCGCCGCGGTCCTGGCCGAGCACAGCCTCGACACCAGCGCGCTGCCCGACACCATCACCGTCGAGCGCCCGCGCAACCCCGAACACGGCGATTACGCCACCAACATCGCACTTCAGCTGGGCAAGAAGGTCGGGGTCAACCCGCGTGAGCTCGCCGGCTGGCTGGCCGCCGCGCTGGCCGACGCCGACGGTATCGCCGCGGCCGAGATCGCCGGACCGGGATTCGTCAACCTGCGCATCGAGGCGTCGGCCCAGGGCGTCGTCGTCACCAACGTGCTGGCCGCCGGCGCCGATTACGGCCACTCGACCGAGCTGGTCGATCAGGTGATCAACCTGGAGTTCGTCTCGGCCAACCCGACCGGGCCGATCCATATCGGCGGCACCCGCTGGGCCGCCGTCGGTGACGCGCTGGGCCGGCTGCTGAGCACGCAGGGTGCCGCGGTCACCCGGGAGTATTACTTCAACGATCACGGCGCGCAGATCGACCGGTTCGCGCGTTCGCTGGTCGCCGCCGCGAAGGGCGAGCCCGCGCCCGAGGATGGCTATGCGGGGAGCTACATCAGCGATATCGCCGCCGCGATCGTGGCGCAGGCCCCCGATGTGCTGAGCCAGCCCGCTGAGCAGCAGCAGGAGACCTTCCGCTCCATCGGCGTGGACCTGATGTTCGCGCACATCAAGAAATCCCTGCACGAATTCGGCACCGACTTCGACGTCTACACCCACGAAGACTCGATGCACACCTCGGGCCGGGTGGACCAAGCCATCCAGCGGCTGCGTGACAACGGCGCCATCTACGAGAAGGACGGCGCAACCTGGTTGCGCACCACCGAATTCGGTGATGACAAGGACCGGGTGGTCATCAAGAGCGACGGTAACCCGGCTTACGTCGCCGGTGACCTCGCCTACTACCTGGACAAGCGCGAGCGCGGCTTCACCCTGTGCATCTACATGCTCGGTGCCGATCACCACGGCTACATCGCACGGCTGAAGGCTGCCGCCGCCGCACTCGGTGACGACCCGGCCACCGTCGAGGTGCTCATCGGGCAGATGGTCAACCTGGTCCGCGACGGCCAGCCGGTGCGGATGAGCAAGAGGGCCGGCACCGTCATCACCCTCGACGACCTGGTCGACGCGATCGGTGTCGACGCCGCGCGCTATGTGCTGATCCGGTCCTCGGTGAACAGCCCGATCGATATCGACCTCGGGCTGTGGGCCAGCGCGTCCAACGAGAACCCGGTCTATTACGTGCAATACGCGCACGCGCGGCTGTCGGCATTGGCCCGCAGCGCGGCCGAACTGGGTCTGTCCGCCGATACCTCGCATCTGGATCTGCTGACCCACGACCGCGAAGCCACCCTGATGCGTAACCTCGGCGAGTTCGGCCGGATCCTGAAAACCGCTGCCACCCTGCGGGAACCGCACCGCGTGTGCCGCTACCTGGAAGACCTGGCCGGCGACTACCACCGGTTCTACGACTCTTGCCGGGTGCTGCCCCAGGGCGACGAAGATCCCAGCGACCTCAACGCTGCGCGGTTGGCGCTGTGCGAGGCCACCCGGCAGACGATCGCCAACGGCCTGGCCATTCTCGGGGTCAGCGCGCCGGAGCGCATGTGAGCGGCCACCCCGGCGCCGGTGCGCCACCCCGACCGCAGACCGCCGACGAGGTGATGCTGCTCGCCCCGAACGTCTGGCCGAAGAACCTGATTCGCGACGACCATGGCGTCGTCTCCGTCGCAGGGGTCAGCGTCGCCGAGTTGGCCGCCGAGTTCGGCACTCCGCTGTTCGTGATCGACGAGGACGACTTCCGGTCCCGCTGCCGCGAGATCGCCGCGGCCTTCGGAGGCGGCGAGCACGTGCACTACGCATCCAAGGCGTTCCTGTGCGCCGAGATCGCGCGCTGGGTGCACCAGGAAGGTCTGTCGCTGGACGTGGCCACCGGCGGCGAGCTCGCGGTGGCCCTGCACGCGGGCTTCCCGGCCGAGCGGATCACCGTGCACGGCAACAACAAATCGGTCGATGAACTGACCGCCGCGGTCGCCGCCGGTGTCGGGCACATCGTGGTGGACTCCGAGATCGAGATCGAACGCCTGGAAGCCGTCGCCGGTGCGGCCGGCGTGGTCCAGGATGTCCTCGTGCGTGTCACGCCCGGCGTCGAGGCCCACACCCACGAATTCATCTCCACCGCCCACGAGGACCAGAAGTTCGGGCTGTCACTTGCCAGTGGCGCCGCGCTGGAAGCGGTCCGCCGCGTCTTCGCCACCGAGAACCTGCGTCTGGTCGGTCTGCACTGTCACGTCGGATCGCAGATCTTCGATGTATCGGGTTTCGAGATCGCCGCGCGCCGGTTGCTCGGGCTGCTGCGCGATATCGTCGCGGAGTTCGGTGTCGAGAAGACCGCGCAGATGGACATCCTGGACCTCGGTGGGGGACTGGGTATCTCGTACCTGCCGAGCGACAATCCGCCACCGATGCAGGAACTCGCCGACAAGCTCAAGGCCATCGTCGCCAACGAATCGGCCGCCGTCGGCCTGCCGACCCCGACGCTGGTGGTCGAGCCGGGGCGCGCGATCGCCGGTCCCGGCACCGTCACGCTCTACGAGGTGGGCACGGTCAAGGATGTCGCCGTCTCGGCTGATGAGCACCGCCGTTACGTCAGCGTCGACGGCGGGATGAGCGACAACATCCGGCCTGCCCTCTACGACGCCGAATACGACGCCCGGCTGGTGTCGCGCACCAGCGACGCACCGGCGGTGCTGGCACGGATCGTCGGAAAGCACTGCGAGAGCGGCGATATCATCGTGCGCGATACCTGGGTATCCGAGGACCTGGTGCCCGGTGACCTGCTGGCAGTGGCCGCCACCGGCGCGTACTGCTACTCGATGTCGAGTCGCTACAACTTGCTGCGGCGCCCGGCCGTGGTCGCAGTCAAAGACGGAAGCGCACGGCTGATCCTGCGCCGGGAAACCGTCGAGGATCTTCTGAGCCTGGAGGTGGGTCAATGAGTGAGAAGCCAATCGGAGTAGCCGTTCTCGGACTCGGCAATGTCGGCACCGAGGTGGTGCGCATCATCGAGGAGAGCGCGGCAGATCTGGAGGCGCGCATCGGCGCGCCGCTGCAGCTGCGCGGGATCGGCGTCCGGCGGGTCGCGAATGACCGCGGGGTTCCCGAGGAACTTCTCACCGATGACATCGAAAAGCTGGTCTCCCGCGACGATGTCGACATCGTCGTCGAACTGATGGGCCCGGTCGAGCCCGCCCGCAAGGCCATCATGGCCGCCCTGGAGCGGGGCAAGTCGGTGGTCACCGCCAACAAGGCGCTGATGGCGCAGTCCACCGGTGAGTTGGCCCAGGCCGCCGAAAAGGCCCGCGTCGACCTCTATTTCGAGGCGGCCGTGGCCGGTGCCATCCCGGTCATCCGACCGCTGACCCAGTCCCTGGCCGGTGACTCGGTGGTGCGGGTGGCCGGAATCGTCAACGGCACCACCAACTACATACTCTCGGCGATGAACGACACCGGCGCGTCGTATGAGAGTGCGCTGGCCGATGCCAGCGCGCTGGGCTACGCCGAAGCCGACCCGACCGCCGATGTGGAGGGTTACGATGCCGCGGCCAAGGCCGCGATCCTGGCGTCGATCGCCTTCCATACCCGGGTGACCGCCGACGACGTCTACCGCGAGGGCATCACCAAGGTCAGCGCCGAGGATTTCGCCTCGGCCAAGGCTCTCGGCTGCAATATCAAGCTGCTGGCGATCTGTGAACGGCTGGTCAGCGGTAAAGGCAAGCACCGCGTCTCGGCGCGGGTCTACCCGGCGCTCGTCCCGCTGGATCATCCGCTGGCCTCGGTCAACGGCGCCTTCAATGCCGTGGTCGTCGAGGCGGAGGCCGCCGGCCGGCTGATGTTCTACGGCCAGGGTGCCGGCGGCGCCCCGACCGCGTCGGCGGTGATGGGCGATCTGGTGATGGCCGCGCGCAACCGCGTGCAGGGCGGCCGAGGGCCGCGGGAATCCAAATACGCCAAGCTGCCGATCGCCTCCATCGGCGCCATCCCGACGCGCTACTACGTGAACATGAACGTCAAGGATCAGCCCGGTGTGCTGTCGGCGGTGGCTGCCGAGTTCAGCAGGCACGAGGTCAGCATCGCCGAGGTGCGCCAGGAGGGCATGACCGATCCCGAGGGCGAACCCTGTGGCGCGCGCATCGTCGTCGTGACCCACCGGGCCACCGACGCCGCCCTGTCGGACACCGTCAAGGCACTCGCCGAGCTCGACGTGGTGCAGGACATCAACAGCGTGCTTCGCATGGAAGGTTCCGATTCGTGAGCAACCCCGTTCACCGCCCCTGGCCCGGCCTGATCGCCGCCTACCGGGATCGGCTCCCGATCGAGGACCACTGGACCCCGATCACCCTGCTGGAGGGCGGAACTCCGCTCATCCACGCCAAGCGCCTGTCCGAGCAGACCGGCTGCACGGTGCATCTGAAGGTCGAGGGGCTCAACCCCACCGGCTCCTTCAAGGACCGCGGTATGACGATGGCGGTCACCGACGCGCTGGCCCGCGGACAGCAGGCGGTGCTGTGTGCATCGACCGGTAACACCTCGGCCTCGGCCGCGGCCTACGCCGCTGTCGCCGGGATGACCTGTGCGGTGCTCATCCCGCAGGGCAAGATCGCGATGGGCAAGCTGGCCCAGGCAGTCATGCACGGCGCCAAGATCATTCAGGTCGAGGGCAACTTCGACGATTGCCTGGAGCTGGCCCGCAAGCTCACCGCCGATTACCCGACGATCGGGCTGGTCAACTCGGTCAACCCGGTCCGTATCGAGGGGCAGAAGACGGCCGCCTTCGAGATCGTCGACGCGCTGGGCACCGCACCTGATGTGCACTCGCTGCCGGTCGGCAACGCAGGCAACATCACCGCCTACTGGCGCGGCTACCGCGAATACCATCACGACGGAGTGTCTGATCGGTTGCCGCGCATGCTCGGAACGCAGGCGGCCGGTGCCGCGCCGCTGGTGTCCGGTGAGCCGGTCGCCAACCCGGAGACCATCGCGACGGCCATCCGCATCGGGTCGCCGGCGTCCTGGAACTCCGCGGTCGCCGCGCAGCAGGAGTCCGACGGTCGCTTCCTGGCCGCCACCGACGAGGAGATCCTGGCCGCCTATCGCCTGGTGGCGGCGGCCGAGGGTGTGTTCGTCGAGCCGGCGTCGGCGGCCAGCATCGCCGGTCTGCTCAAATCGATCGAGGACGGCTGGGTCAAGCCCGGCTCGACCGTGGTGTGCACGGTGACCGGCAACGGACTCAAAGATCCCGACACCGCGCTCAAGACCATGCCCGACGTCACCCCGATCCCGGTCGACCCCGCCGCCGTCGTCGCGGCGCTGGGCCTGGGCTGACAGGCGGCGATCTGACGTGTCCCACACCCTGCCCTCTGGACTGCGGGCCGGAGCAGTCGTCGCGGCGTCCAGTGCCAACCTGGGCCCGGGCTTCGACAGCCTGGGTCTCGCGCTGAGTCTGTATGACGAAATCGAAGTCGAGACAACCGATTCCGGGTTGGTCGTCGATGTCGAAGGACAGGGTGCCGGACAGGTGCCGCTGGATGCCGACCACCTGGTGGTGCGGGCGATCCGGCGCGGTCTGGATGCTGCCGGTCTGCACGCCGACGGGATGAAAGTGCTGTGCCGCAATGTCATTCCGCATTCGCGAGGGCTCGGCTCATCCGCAGCGGCAGTGGTCGGTGGTCTCGCTGTCGCCAACGGCTTTGCCGCCCAATCGGGTTCACCGGAGTTGACCCGCGACCAACTGGTGCAACTGTCCTCGGAGTTCGAAGGTCATCCGGACAACGCCGCGGCCGCCGTCCTCGGTGGGGCAGTGGTGTCGTGGACCGTCGACGGAAGTGATCCCGCCCGCTACGACGCCGCCCAATTGCAGCTGCACCCGGATATCCGACTGTTTCCGGCGGTGCCCGAAACCCGGTCCTCGACCGCGACCACCCGCGGTCTGCTGCCCGATGAGGTGAGCCATACCGACGCCCGGTTCAACGTGGCGCGGGCGGCGATGCTGGTGGTGGCACTCACCCAGCGACCGGACCTGCTGCTGGAGGCAACCGGTGACCGTCTGCACCAGACCCAGCGCGGTCCGGCGATGCCCGCCTCCGCGGAATACCTGGCCGTGCTGCGGCGTTGTGGGGTGGCAGCGGTGCTATCCGGTGCCGGACCTGCAGTGATCGCCCTGACCGATGGTCGCGATCTGCCGGCGGAAGCACTGGACTACGGCGCCGCCAACGGGTTCACCGTGACCGAGATGTCCGCCGGCGACGGCGTTCGGTGGAGTTCAGGGACGTAACGAGCGAGACAACACGCAAAGTGTCGCGTTTCTTGCAACCGCGCCTGATGCGGGTTATTCTCGCTTTTGTCCAGCAATCGCAGCATTTCTACCTGCGCCGACACTAGGACGACACCCAATCTTCTCGTGTTTCACTCGTGGACTCATGGTCTGCCGAACCTCGGCCGACCCTGACGATCGCCGTCGCGCACGTGGCGGTGGCGTTGCGAGAAACCACGCGCCCGGCCGCTTGGCTGAGCGCAGCTGACCTCCGGGGATCCCCTCGCGCAACGTCATATGCGGGGGAAAGAAAGGAAATCCGTGACTGATACGGACCTCATCACGGCAGCCGACAGTGGCAGTGCGCCCTCGGAAGCCGTGAACTCGACCAATGCCGCGCCGAGCGCAAGCGCCAGCCGCAGCCGTTCCGGGTCGCTGACGTCGATGCTGCTCCCAGACCTGCGGGCACTGGCCAGCGAAGTAGGTGTCAAGGGCACCTCGGGCATGCGCAAGAGCGATCTGATCGCCGCCATCAGGGAGCAGCGCGGCGAGTCCGCCGGCGCCAAGGCCGCACCCGCCGAGAAGGCGGAGAAGGCACCCAAGGCCGCTCCGGTGGAGCAGCCGACGCTCGATTCGGCCCCTGACCAGCCCGCCGCGGCGGACGCCGGCCAGGGCGGCGACGCCCCGCAGCAGAGCCCGCAGCGCCGTGAGCGCCGCAGCGCCGGCCGCCAGTCCGGTGCGCCGGACAACCGCCAAGACGGTGACGCCGGCGAAGCCAAGGACACCACGGACAAGGGTGGCGAGACCGACAACGCCAAGTCCGGTGGTAACCAGCAGGGCAACCGCAACGAGAACGCCAACCGCAGCGAGAACGCGAACCGCGACAACGCGAATCGGAACGACAACTCGGGTCGCAACGAGAACTCGAACCGCAACGACCGTAATGACAGCGGCGGGAACAACCAGAACGCCAACAATCAGAACGCCAACAATCAGAACAATGCCGACGATGACGACGGCCGCGGTGGCCGTCGCGGTCGGCGGTTCCGGGACCGCAGGCGGCGCGGCGAGCGCTCCGGTGGCGGCGAGGGCGGCGGTCAGGGCGGTGGCGGCGGCGAGCGCGATACCGAACTGCGCGAGGACGATGTCGTGCAGCCCGTGGCAGGCATCCTCGACGTGCTCGACAACTATGCGTTCGTCCGAACGTCGGGTTACCTGGCCGGCCCCAACGACGTGTACGTCTCCATGAACATGGTCCGCAAGAACGGCCTGCGCCGCGGTGACGCCGTCACCGGTGCGGTGCGCGTCGCCCGCGAGGGTGAGAGCAGCGGCGGTGGCAACAACCCGCGGCAGAAGTTCAACCCGCTGGTCCGGCTGGACACCGTCAACGGTGGACCGGTCGAGAATGCGAAAAACCGGCCCGATTTCACCAAGCTGACGCCGCTCTACCCCAATCAGCGGCTGCGCCTGGAGACCACTCCGGATCGCCTCACCACCCGCGTGATCGACCTGATCATGCCGATCGGCAAGGGGCAGCGCGCCCTGATCGTGTCGCCGCCCAAGGCCGGTAAGACCACGATCATGCAGGACATCGCCAACGCGATCACCACCAACAACCCGGAATGTCACCTCATGGTCGTGCTCGTCGACGAGCGCCCCGAAGAGGTCACCGACATGACGCGCTCGGTCAAGGGTGAGGTCATCGCCTCCACCTTCGATCGGCCGCCGTCAGATCACACCCAGGCCGCCGAGCTGGCCATCGAGCGGGCCAAGCGCCTGGTCGAGCAGGGCAAGGATGTCGTCGTCCTGCTGGACTCGATCACCCGTCTGGGACGTGCGTACAACAACGCCTCGCCCGCTTCGGGACGCATCCTCTCCGGTGGTGTCGATTCGACCGCGCTCTACCCGCCCAAGCGGTTCCTGGGTGCGGCCCGCAACATCGAGCACGGTGGTTCGTTGACGATCATCGCCACCGCGATGGTCGAGACCGGCTCCACCGGTGACACCGTGATCTTCGAGGAGTTCAAGGGCACCGGTAACGCCGAGCTCAAGCTCGATCGCAAGATCGCCGAGCGTCGGGTGTTCCCGGCCGTCGACGTCAACCCGTCGGGCACCCGCAAGGACGAGCTGCTGCTCGGCGCCGACGAATTCGCCGTCGTGCACAAGCTGCGCCGCGTGCTGTCCGGGCTGGACAGCCACCAGGCCATCGACCTGCTGATGAGCCAGCTGCGCAAGACCAAGACCAATTACGAGTTCCTGGTCCAGGTGTCCAAGACCACCCCGGGTGGCATGGACAACGACTGATCAGCCCCAACGATTTCGGCGCGGAAACGCTCGCTCAGCGAGCGTGACCGCGCCGAAGTCGTTTCTCAGACGTTCGGATCGGCCTTCAGCGCCGGAATGACGTACCGGCGGACGTGCACGAGCAGCTGCGCGGCGTCTTTCGGGTCCAAGGTGTCACCGGGAACGGTCGCCATCGAAATCACTACGCGCGCAACCCATTCCGAGGCTTCGTCGATCACCACGTCCGGATGGATCTCACCGGCTTCGCGGGCGGCCACCAGATAGCGCGACCAGAAGCCCGCTAGATCCGGCACCAGTCCCTGCACACCGGCCCCCGCACACGCCGCGAACTCCTCCGGTTCGGCGATCCGTAGCTTCATCAGCAGTGCGCCCGGATCGTCATAGGCGGTGCGGCCGTGCCGGATCCCCGCCACGATCTGTCGGTCCAGGCCCGTCACCGACGCGAGCACGGCGTGCGCCTGCGACCAGTACACCTCGTTGAGGCGCACGATCGCCGCGCCGAGCAACGTCACCTTGTCCGGGAAATGCCGGTACAGCCAGCCGCGGGACACCCCGGCGGTCTCGGCGACCTCCGAGACCGTGGTGGCCCGGATGCCCTTGGCGCGCAGACAGACCTCCGCCGCGTCGATCAGGCGGTCGCGAACGGTGGCCGTGGCGGTCGGCAAGGGTGGTCTCCTCGGATTCGGTTCTTCGAGCACGTGTTGTGCTGCATTCTGCCAACAAGCGCGTCGGTGCCGCGGGGGAGTCGACGATGGTAGACAGTTGAGGAAATCTGTTCACCGACGAGAGGTGTCTGCGCATGGCGGAGACGTTGCAGCAGCTGTTGCGCAGCAGGGCCGACGATGACGGCACCGCCGTCAAGCACGCGGACGCCACCATCAGCTGGCGCACGCACATCGAGGATGCCGCCCGCCAGGCTGCCGCCGTCATCGCCGTCGCCGACCCGAAGCGCCCGCTGCACGTCGCCGCGCTGCTGGGCAACGCCCCGCCCATGCTCACCGCGCTGGCCGCCGCCGGCCTGGGCGGATACGTGCTGTGCGGACTCAACACCACCCGCCGCGGTGCGGCGTTGGCCCGCGATATCGCCAAGGTCGACACCCAGATCCTGCTGACCGACGCCGACCACCGTGTGTTGCTCGAGGGTGTCGACCTGCCCGGGGTCACCGTCTACGACGTCACCGACGAACAGTGGGCGAAACGACTGGCCGCCGCCCCCGCCCTGCGTCCACATCGCGAGGTCGCCCCCGACGACACCTTCATGATGATCTTCACCTCGGGCACCAGCGGTGAGCCCAAGGCCGTCGAGGTGCCGCACTCGACCGTGTTGTTCGCCGGCGGCGCGCTGGTCCAACGCTACGGACTCGGCCCCGCCGACACCTGCTACCTGGCGATGCCGCTGTTCCACTCCAACGCCGTCTACGCGGGCTGGAGTGTGGCCGTCGGTGCCGGGGCCGCGATGGCACCCGCCACGTTCTCGGCATCGGCGTTCCTGCGCGACATCCGGCGCTACGGCGCCACCTACATGAACTACGTCGGAAAGCCGCTGGCCTACATCCTGGCGACCGCCGAGCAACCCGACGATGCGGACAACCCGCTGCGCATCGCCTTCGGCAACGAGGCCGCCGACCGTGATATCGAGGCGTTCGGACGACGTTTCGGATGCACGGTGTGGGACGGTTTCGGGTCGACCGAGACCGCCATCATCATCACCCGCCCCGAGGACACCCCGCCGGGATCGATCGGGCAGGGCTTTCCCGGCGTGGCGATCTACGACCCGGAGACCATGCAGGAATGCGCCGTCGCGCAGTTCGACACCGCCGGCAAACTCCTCAACGCCGACGCCGCCACCGGCGAATTGGTCAACACGACCGGCAGCGGACTGTTCCGCGGCTACTACAACGACCGGGCCGCGACCGACGAGCGCCTGCGGGGCGGCATCTACTGGTCGGGGGATCTGGCCTACCGGGACGCCGAGGGCTGGATCTACCTGGCCGGGCGAACCGCCGACTGGATGCGGGTGGACGGGGAGAACCTGACCACCGCCCCGATCGAGCGGATCCTGCTGCGGCTGCCGCAGGCCAACCGCGTCGCGGTGTACCCGGTGCCCGACGAGTATGTCGGCGATCAGGTGATGGCCGCCATCGTCCTGCAGGATGGCGCCGAGCTCACCCCGGACGACTTCGCCGAGTTCCTCGCCGCGCAGTCCGACCTGGCGACCAAGGCCCGCCCGCGCTATGTCTGGATCGCCGAGGACCTGCCGAGCACCGCGACCAACAAGATCCTCAAACGCGAGCTGGTGGCCCTCGGAGTCGAGCCGGCGGGCCGATTGATCTGGCGTCGCGAGGGCGCCACCTATGTGCCGATCGGCCGGGAATAGTTGCCGCTGGTCACGCGTTTTCGCAACTGGCGGTTGACCTGGCATAATGGACCGTCGACCCTCGGTTCCGGTTCACGCTCGAAGACTCCCAGGTCTGGGCTCGGGCGACCCGGCGGCCAACGATTGAAGAGGAAAACCATGAAATCGGGTATCCATCCCAACTATGCCGAGACCACCGTGGTCTGCGGTTGCGGTAACAGCTTCACCACCCGCAGCACCAAGGACAGCGGCCACATCGTGGTCGAGGTCTGCTCGCAGTGCCACCCGTTCTACACCGGCAAGCAGAAGATCCTCGACAGCGGCGGCCGCGTCGCCCGCTTCGAGAAGCGCTACGGCAAGCGCAACACGAAGGCCGCAGCCGAAAACTAGTTGTCCGATCGGCGCCCGTTCCTGTCCACGTGTCAGGCCGGGCGCCGATCTGCGTTTGCAGGGAGGTTTGCCGGTGACTGACACCGCGCCCATGATCGAGGCGTTGCTCGCCGAGCACGCCGACCTCGAGCGCCAACTCGCCGACCCTGCGCTGCACGCAGACGCCGGTGCCGCCCGCAAGGTCGGGCGCCGTTTCGCCCAGATCTCGCCGATCGTGTCGACCCATCGCAAGCTGGAGGCTGCCCGCGGCGACCTGGAGGCCGCCCGCGAGCTGGCCGGCGAGGACGAGACGTTCGCGGCCGAGGTGCCCGAACTGGAAAAGACCGTCGCCGACCTGGACGCCAAGCTGACCGACCTGCTGGCCCCGCGCGACCCGCACGACGCCGACGATGTCGTGCTCGAGGTGAAATCCGGTGAGGGCGGCGAGGAATCCGCGCTGTTCGCCGCCGACCTGGCCCGGATGTACATCCGCTACGCCGAACGCCACGGCTGGACGGTCACCTTGCTCGACGAGACCTGGTCAGACCTCGGCGGCTACAAGGACGCCACCATCACCATCGCCAGCAAGGGCGACTCGGCCGACGGTGTCTGGTCGCGGATGAAGTTCGAGGGCGGCGTGCACCGCGTGCAGCGGGTGCCCGTCACCGAATCGCAGGGCCGGGTCCACACCTCGGCCGCCGGCGTGCTCGTCTACCCCGAGCCCGAAGACGTCGAGGCCGTCCAGATCGACGAATCCGATCTGCGTATCGACGTCTACCGCAGCTCCGGTAAGGGCG
Source organism: Mycobacterium sp. VKM Ac-1816D (assembly GCF_000416385.1). NCBI lineage: Bacteria > Bacillati > Actinomycetota > Actinomycetes > Mycobacteriales > Mycobacteriaceae > Mycobacterium > Mycobacterium sp. VKM Ac-1816D. The sequence continues at coordinate 13,897 of NZ_AOHQ01000138.1, read as the reverse complement.
GTCAGGGCGTCAACACCACCGACTCGGCGGTGCGCATCACCCACCTGCCCACCGGCATTGTGGTCACCTGCCAGAACGAGCGCAGCCAGCTGCAGAACAAGGCCCGCGCCATGGTCGTGCTGGCCGCGCGACTGCAGGCGCTGGCCGAAGAGCAGGCCTCGGCCGACGCCTCGGCCGACCGGGCCAGCCAGATCCGCACCGTCGACCGCAGCGAGCGGATCCGCACCTACAACTTCCCCGAGAACCGCATCGCCGACCACCGCATCAACTTCAAGTCCCACAACCTCGACCAGGTGCTCGACGGTGACATGGATGCGCTGCTCGACGCCCTGGCCGCCGCCGACAAGCAGGCCCGACTCCAGCAGGCGTGAACCGATGAGCGGACTGCGGCGGGAGATCTCCGACGGTGCCGCCATCCTGGCCGCCGCCGGGATCGACTCGGCGCGCGCCGACGCCGAACAGCTGGCCGCCCACATCGCCGGTGTGGACCGCGGGCTGCTCGCGTTCGTCGAGCCCGAACCCGACTTCGGACAGCGGTACCGGGCCCTTGTCGACCAGCGGGCGCGGCGCGTCCCGCTGCAACACCTGATCGGCACCGCGGCGTTCGGCCCGGTAACGCTGACGGTGGGTCCGGGGGTGTTCATCCCACGGCCCGAGACCGAGGCCCTGCTGGAATGGGCGCACACCGTGCCGGTGTCCGCCGGTGGCGTGATCGTCGATCTCTGCACCGGGTCGGCGGCATTGGCATTGGCGTTGGCCGCGCACCGTCCCGATGCCCGCGTCATCGCCGTGGAGCGCTCGGCGGAGGCGCTGCGCTATGCCCGGATGAACACCGAAGGATCCGGGGTGGAGCTGGTACATGCCGACGTGCGGCAGCCCGGTCTGCTCGCCGAACTCGACGGAACCGTCGAACTGATCGTCGCCAACCCGCCCTATATTCCCGACGGCGCCGTGCTGGAACCCGAAGTCGCCGAACATGATCCGCACCAAGCGCTGTTCGGTGGACCCGACGGGATGGATGTCATCGTGCCGATAGTCGGACTGGCCGCGCGGCTGCTGCGTCCCGGCGGCCGGGTCGGCGTCGAGCACGACGACACCACATCGGCGGCCACCGCCGACGTCTTCGCCGGACACGGGGCCTTCGACGGCATCGCGGCGCGCCGCGACCTGACCGGCCGTCCGCGTTTCGTGACCGCGGTGAGAAGCTGAACATCATGAGCGCAACCTTCGACTGCTCCGATCCCGACCAGCGGGCCAGCGGTCTGGCCTCGGCGATCAGCGCGGCCAAAGGCGGTCGACTGGTCGTGATGCCCACCGACACGGTCTACGGGATCGGTGCGGATGCCTTCGACAACGCCGCGGTGGGCGCCCTGCTGGCGGCCAAGAACCGGGGTCGCGATATGCCGGTCGGCGTGCTGGTCGGGTCCTGGCACACCATCGACGGTCTGGTCTACGCCGTGCCCCCCGCGGCGCGCGAGCTGATCCAGGCCTTCTGGCCGGGAGCCCTGAGCCTCGTCGTCCGGCACGCTCCGTCACTGCAATGGGATCTCGGCGACGCCAACGGCACCGTGATGCTGCGCATGCCGCTGCATCCGGTGGCCATCGATCTGCTGCGCGAGGTCGGACCGATGGCGGTGTCGAGCGCCAACGTCTCGGGATTCCCGGCCGCGCTCACCGCCACCGATGCCAAGGCACAACTGGCCGACCGGGTCGAGGTCTACCTGGATGCCGGGCCGTCCCCGCAGGGTGCCGCGTCGACCATCGTCGACGTGTCCGGGCCGGAGCCACGGGTGTTGCGCGAGGGCCCGGTCCCGGTCGCCGACATCGCCCGCGTGCTCGGTATCGACGCCGCCGCCCTCGCACCCGAGGACGCCGATGGTTCTGCTGGCTGACCGACTGCCGGCCGACGGACTGCTGGCGCTATCGGACCGCGGCGCCGGCGTACCCCTGCGCGAGCTCGCGCTGGTGGGGCTGACCGCGGCGATCATCACCTATTTCGCGACCGGATGGGCGCGGGTGCTGGCCACCCGGATCGGTGCGGTCGCCTACCCGCGCACGCGCGATGTCCACGTCCAGCCGACCCCGCGGATGGGCGGGCTCGCCATGTACATCGGGGTGGTGGCCGCGGTGTTGCTGGCCTCCCAACTGCCGGCGTTGAACCGGGGTTTCGTGTACTCCACCGGCATGCCTGCCGTCGTCGTCGCGGGCGGGCTCATCATGGTCGTCGGCCTGATCGACGACCGGTGGGGCCTCGATGCGCTGACCAAGTTCGCCGGTCAGATCACCGCGGCCAGTGTGCTGGTCACGATGGGCGTGGCCTGGAGCGTTCTCTACATCCCGTTCGGCGGTGTCGGCACGATCGTGCTCGACCAGGTCACCTCGATCCTGCTGACGCTGGCGTTGACGGTCTCGATCGTCAACGCGATGAACTTCGTCGACGGCCTGGACGGGTTGGCCGCCGGTCTCGGGCTGATCACCGCGCTGGCGATCTGCATCTTCTCGGTGGGGCTGCTGCGCGACCACGGCGGTGATGTGTTGTTCTACCCGCCGGCGATGATCTCGGTGGTGCTCGCCGGTGCCTGTCTGGGTTTTCTGCCGCACAACTTCCATCGCGCCAAGATCTTCATGGGCGACTCGGGCTCGATGCTCATCGGGCTCATGCTGGCCGCCGCGTCGACGACGGCAGCAGGCCCGATATCGCAGAATGCCTACGGCGCCCGCGACGTCTTCGCGTTGCTCTCGCCGTTCCTGCTCGTGGTCGCGGTGATGTTCGTGCCCGCGCTGGACATGTTGCTGGCCATCGTGCGCCGCACCCGGGCGGGCAAGAGCCCGTTCAGCCCCGACAAGATGCATCTGCACCACCGACTGCTACAGATCGGCCACTCGCATAGACGCGTGGTGTTGCTGATCTACATGTGGGTGGGCATCGTCGCCCTCGGCGCCGCCAGCACGATCTTCTTCGACCCGCGATACACCGGGGCGGTGATGCTGGCCGCGATCGTCGTCGCCGGGGTCGTCACCGTCATTCCGCTGCTCCGGGGCCGCAACGGTCCCATCGAGGAGCCGTGAACGCAGGTGTACGACGAAAAGTAGTAGGCCTGTATTTGTGCCTCCTACCTTGTGGTACCGTTCGCCTCATAACCCGAAAAACCTCGCGGGTTGCCGGCCCGGCCCATCGGTCGAACAGACCGATCGGTGCCGATACACGACCGACAAAGGGAGCTTCCCCTTGGGTGAGTTCAGCGAGCCTGCTGCCCTCCGATATTCTCGGCGGGCACGCACAGGGATTTTGCAGTTTTCAGTGTTTTTGACGGACCAGACGACCACGCCCCTCGACGCCGCGGGATTGAGGTGAACCAGGTGACGACACCAGCGCATGATGCGCCCTTGGTGTTCCCCTCAGTCGCTTTCCGTCCGGTGCGTCTGCTGGTGGTATGCGTCGCCCTCACCGCATTGGCCGTCGCCGCGGCAGGCTTCGTCGGCCACATCTTCTTCGGCGTCTTCTTCGGTATCGGTCTCGGTCTCGGTTTGCTCAACGCACTCATGGTGCGCCGGGCCGTCGAGTCGATCACGATGGAAGACCATCCGCTGAAGAAGAAGATGGCCGTAAACTCCGCCACGCGACTGTTGGTCATCACCGCGGTCGGGTTGGCAATCGCAATCTTTTTCAAGGGTCACGGCGGTATCGCCGTGCTGTTCGGGCTGGCGATCTTCCAGGCGTTGCTGGTGATGAGCACCAGCATCCCGGTACTGCGGAAGATCCGCGCCAACGGTTTGGACGTCGAAGACGTCCCTGCATCGGATTCGAAGGGCTGAGCGCACGGGCATGACTGAAACCATTCTCGCCGCCGAAGAGGGTGGCGCCGCCATCCACGTCGGACACCACGTCATGGTGTTCGAACTCTTCGGCATGACCTTCAACGGCGACACCATCATGGCGACCGCCATCACGGCGCTGATCATCATCGGGCTGGCGTTCTATCTGCGCTCCAAGGTCACCTCGACCGGTGTCCCCGGTGGCGTGCAGCTGTTCTGGGAGGCACTGACCATCCAGATGCGCCAGCAGATCGAGAGCTCGATCGGAATGAAGATCGCGCCGTTCGTCCTGCCGCTGGCCGTGACGTTGTTCGCGTTCATCCTCATCTCGAACTGGCTGGCGGTCTTCCCGTGGCAGTACGGCGGGTCCGACGGTGCCGCGGGCGAGATCTACAAGCCGCCTGCCTCGGATATCAACTTCGTGCTGGCACTGGCTCTGTTCGTGTTCCTGGCCTACCACGCGGCCGGTATCTGGCGTCGCGGCATCGTCGGTCACCCGGTGGCCGTCGTGAAGGGCCACGTGGCCTTCCTGGCGCCGATCAACATCGTCGAAGAGATCGCCAAGCCGATCTCGCTGGCCCTCCGTCTTTTCGGCAACATCTTCGCCGGCGGCATCCTGGTCGGCCTGATCGCGATGTTCCCCTGGTACATCCAGTGGGCGCCCAACGCCATCTGGAAGACCTTCGACCTGTTCGTCGGCCTCATCCAGGCGTTCATCTTCAGCCTGCTGACCATTCTGTACTTCAGCCAGGCGATGGAAGTTCACGACGATCACGACTCCAAAGAGCACGCGCACTAACACGACCCGCACGACCCGAATGAAGCAGTCCTGGTGGCACCGCCGCCAGTTACAAGGAGGAAGAAAGTAATGGAACTCGATCCCAACGCCATCATCACTGCTGGCGCTCTGATCGGTGGCGGTCTGATCATGGGTGGCGGTGCCATCGGCGCCGGTATCGGTGACGGTATCGCCGGTAACGCGCTGATCTCGGGCATCGCCCGCCAGCCCGAGGCCCAGGGCCGGCTGTTCACGCCGTTCTTCATCACCGTCGGTCTGGTCGAGGCCGCGTACTTCATCAACCTGGCCTTCATGGCGCTGTTCGTCTTCGCCACGCCCGGCCTCCAGGGTTAAGAACCTGCCACATGGGTGAAGTCACCACGACCATTCTCGCGGCCGAAGAGGGCGGGGGGACCAGTAACTTCCTGCTCCCCAACGGCACCTTCTTCGCAGTGCTGCTCATCTTCCTGATCACGCTCGGCGTGATCTGGAAGTGGGTGGTGCCGCCGATCAGCAAGGTGTTGGCCGAGCGCGAGGCCATGCTGGCCAAGACCGCGGCCGACAGTCGCAAATCCGCCGAACAGGTGGCTGCTGCGCAGGCCGACTACCAGGAGGCGATGGCCGGCGCACGCGCCGAGGCATCGGCTCTGCGTGACGAGGCGCGCAACGAGGGCCGCCAGGTCGTCGACGCCAAGCGCGCCGAGGCCAGCGGAGAGGTCGCCGAGACGGTACGCCAGGCCAATGAGCAACTGTCCCAACAGGGCACCGCTGCTCAAGCCGAGTTGTCCTCGTCAGTGGATGGCCTTTCGGCCACCCTGGCCAGCCGCATCCTCGGCGTCGACGTGAATTCGGGACGGAAATAGGTAGATGTCGATATTCATCGGACAGCTGATCGGCTTTGCCGTCATCGTGTTCATCATCAGCAAATGGGTGGTTCCCCTGATCAAGGGGCTGATGGTCAAGCAGCAGGAGGCCATCCGCGTCGCCCTTGCCGAAAGTGCCGAGGCGGCAAAGAAGCTCGCTGATGCCGATGCGATGCACGCCAAGGCGCTCGCCGACGCCGCCGCTGAGTCCAGCCACGTCACCGACGAGGCACGCCACGACTCCGAGCGGATCAAGGCGCAGCTGGCCGAACAGGCCGTCCAGGATGCCGAGCGCATCAAGGCCCAGGGCGGCCAGCAGGTGCACTTGTTGCGCCAGCAGGTCGTCCGCGAGCTGCGGATGGGTCTCGGTGAGGAAGCCGTGACCAAGGCAGCCGAACTGGTTCGCGCCCATGTCGCCGACCCGGCCGCGCAGGCAGCCACGGTCGACCGCTTCCTCGACGATCTCGACCAGATGGCTCCCTCGGAAGCCAACTTCGAGACCGGCGTGACGGTGGGTCTGCGGGCCGCCAGCCGTGCGGCCCTGGCCGAGCTGGTCTCCGAATTCGATTCGGTGGCAAGCGGTCTGGATGCCAACGGTCTGACAACACTGGCCGATGATCTGACCGCGGTCGCCAAGTTGCTGCTCGGCGAGTCGACGTTGAAGAAGCATCTGGCCGAACCGACCGACAACCCGACGGCCAAGCTGGCACTCGCCGACAGGCTGCTGGCCGGCAAGATCGGCGACCCGGCTCTCAAGCTCGTCCGCACCGCAGTCGCACAGCGCTGGTCCACCGAGGCCAACCTGATCGACGGTATCGAGCACACCGCTCGGCTGGCCCTGCTCCAGCGCGCCGGCGTCGCCGGTGAGGTCGACGAGGTCGAGGATCACCTGTTCCGCTTCGGTCGCGTCCTGGACACCGAGCCGCGCCTGAGCGCGCTGCTCAGCGATTACACGGCTCCTGCCGACGGTCGAGTCGCGCTGTTGGACAAGGTCGTCGGAGACGCGACCAACTCCACCGCGGCTGCGCTGCTGGCGCAGACGGTCACCCTGCTGCGTGGTGAGCGTGCCGACGAGGCCGTCATCGACCTCGCCGAGCTGGCAGTCGCCCGTCGCGGTGAGATCGTCGCTCATGTCAGTGCCGCGGCGGACCTGACCGATGCCCAGCAGGAACGGCTCACGTCCGTGCTGACCCGCATCTACGGACATCCGGTGTCCGTGCAACTGCATGTCGATCCGGAACTGCTCGGTGGTCTCTCGATCACCGTCGGTGACGAGGTGATCGACGGTTCCATCGCGTCCCGCTTGGCTGCAGCGCAGACCCAGCTGCCGGACTGATCCAGAAGACTTATCACCCAGATCAAAGGTAGGAAGACGAAAAACCATGGCAGAGTTGACAATCTCCGCTTCTGATATCGAAGGTGCCATCGAGGGCTACGTATCCTCGTTTTCCGCCGACACCGAGCGGGAAGAGGTCGGCACCGTCGTCGATGCCGGTGACGGCATCGCCCACGTCGAGGGCCTGCCCTCGGTCATGACCCAGGAATTGCTCGAGTTCGAGGGCGGCGTGCTGGGCGTGGCGCTCAACCTCGACGAGCACAGCGTCGGCGCCGTGATCCTGGGCGAGTTCAACAAGATCGAAGAGGGTCAGCAGGTCAAGCGGACCGGCGAGGTCCTCTCGGTGCCCGTCGGCGACGCCTTCCTCGGCCGCGTGGTCAACCCGCTCGGCCAGCCGATCGACGGCCAGGGCGATATCGCCTCGGACACCCGTCGCGAACTGGAACTTCAGGCCCCCTCGGTGGTTCAGCGCCAGGGTGTCGGCGAGCCGCTGCAGACCGGTATCAAGGCCATCGACGCCATGACCCCGATCGGTCGCGGCCAGCGTCAGCTGATCATCGGCGACCGCAAGACCGGTAAGACCGCGGTCTGCGTCGACACCATCCTGAACCAGCGTCAGGCGTGGGAGACCGGTGACCCGAACCAGCAGGTGCGTTGCGTGTACGTCGCGATCGGCCAGAAGGGCACCACGATCGCCTCGGTCAAGCGTGCGCTGGAAGACGGCGGCGCGATGGAGTACACCACCATCGTCGCGGCCCCGGCGTCCGACCCCGCCGGCTTCAAATGGCTTGCCCCCTACACCGGTTCGGCCATCGGCCAGCACTGGATGTACGACGGCAAGCACGTCCTGATCGTTTTCGACGATCTGTCCAAGCAGGCCGACGCCTACCGCGCCATCTCGCTGCTGCTGCGTCGCCCGCCGGGCCGCGAGGCATTCCCCGGTGACGTGTTCTACCTGCACTCTCGCCTGCTGGAGCGTTGCGCCAAGCTGTCCGATGAGCTCGGTGGTGGTTCGATGACCGGGCTGCCGATCATCGAGACCAAGGCCAACGACATCTCGGCGTTCATCCCGACCAACGTCATCTCGATCACCGACGGTCAGTGCTTCCTGGAGTCCGACCTGTTCAACCAGGGCGTGCGACCGGCCGTCAACGTCGGTGTGTCGGTCTCCCGCGTCGGTGGCGCCGCGCAGATCAAGGCGATGAAAGAGGTTGCGGGTTCGCTGCGTCTGGACCTGTCGCAGTACCGCGAGCTGGAGGCCTTCGCGGCCTTCGCCTCCGATCTGGATGCGGCCTCCAAGGCGCAGCTGGACCGCGGTGTGCGCCTGGTCGAGCTGCTCAAGCAGCCCCAGTACAGCCCGCTGGCCGTCGAGGACCAGGTTGTCGCCATCTTCCTCGGTACTCAGGGCCACCTCGATTCGGTTCCCGCTGAGGACGTTTCGCGCTTCGTCGACGAGCTGCTCGAGCACGTGAAGGCCAGCCACTCCGACATCCTCGACGGCATTCGGGAGACCAAGAAGCTCTCCGAGGAGGCCGAGCAGAAGCTGGTCAACGTCATCAACGACTTCAAGAAGGGCTTCTCGGCGAGCGACGGTAGCTCCGTCGTCGTCAACGAGGCCGACTCCGAAGCTCTGGATCCCGAGGACCTGGAGAAGGAATCGGTCAAGGTCCGTAAGCCTGCTCCCAAGAAGGCCTAGGTAACCAATGGCAGCCACACTGCGCGAGCTACGCGGACGTATCAAATCCGCTTCGTCGATCAAGAAGATCACGAAGGCCCAGGAACTGATCGCCACGTCGCGGATCGCCAAGGCGCAGGCCCGGGTCGACGCGGCCCGGCCCTACAGCACCGAGATCACCAACATGCTCACCGAGCTGGCCAGTGCCAGCGCGCTGGACCACCCGTTGCTCGTGCCGCGGGACAACCCGAAGCGGGCCGCCGTGTTGGTGGTGTCCTCGGATCGCGGTCTGTGCGGTGGGTACAACGCCAACGTGCTGCGTCGCGCCGAAGAACTGTTCTCGCTGCTGCGCGACGAGGGCAAGGATCCGGTGCTCTACGTCATCGGGCGGAAGGCGCTGGGTTACTACAACTTCCGCCAGCGCAATGTCGCCGAGTCCTGGACCGGCTTCTCCGAGCGTCCGACCTATGAGCACGCCAAGGAGATCGCCGACACCCTGGTGACGGCGTTCATGTCGGGCGCCGACGATGACGAGGACGGCGCCGGCGCTGACGGTGTTCTCGGCGTCGACGAGATTCACATCGTGTCGACCGAGTTCCGCTCGATGCTGTCGCAGACCGCGGTGGCACTGCGGGTCGCCCCGATGGTCGTCGAGTACGTGGGGGACGAGGAGCCCGAGGACGGCCCGCGCACGCTGTTCTCCTTCGAACCGAACGCCGAGACGCTGTTCGACGCCCTGCTGCCGCGCTACATCGCCACCCGCGTGTACGCCGCATTGCTGGAGGCGGCTGCCTCGGAGTCGGCCTCGCGCCGGCGCGCCATGAAGTCGGCCACCGACAACGCCGACGATCTGATCAAGGCACTCACGCTGGCGGCCAACCGCGAGCGTCAGGCGCAGATCACCCAGGAAATCAGCGAGATCGTCGGTGGCGCCAACGCGCTGGCCGACGCCAAATAGGCCGACGTAAGAGCGAAAGCGAAGAAGAGATATGACTGCCGTAGAGACCAAGACCACGACGGGTCGCGTTGTCCGCATCACGGGCCCCGTGGTCGACGTCGAGTTCCCGCGTGGCGCCGTGCCCGGACTGCTCAACGCCCTGCACGCCGAGATCACCTTCGGCGCGCTGGCCAAGACCCTGACCCTCGAGGTCGCCCAGCATCTCGGCGAGAGCCTGGTCCGCTGCATCTCCATGCAGCCCACCGACGGCCTGGTCCGTGGCCAGGAAGTCACCGACACCGGTGCGTCGATCTCGGTGCCCGTCGGCGACGGCGTCAAGGGCCATGTGTTCAACGCCCTCGGCGACTGCCTCGATGAGCCGGGCTACGGCAAGGACTTCGAGCACTGGTCCATCCACCGCAAGCCGCCGGCCTTCGCCGACCTGGAGCCCCGCACCGAGATGCTGGAAACCGGTCTGAAGGTCGTCGACCTGCTCACGCCGTACGTGCGTGGTGGAAAGATCGCCCTGTTCGGTGGCGCCGGCGTCGGCAAGACCGTTCTGATCCAGGAGATGATCAACCGCATCGCCCGTAACTTCGGTGGCACCTCGGTGTTCGCCGGCGTGGGGGAGCGCACCCGTGAGGGTAACGACCTGTGGGTCGAGCTCGCGGACGCCAACGTGCTCAAGGACACCGCCTTGGTGTTCGGCCAGATGGACGAGCCGCCGGGCACCCGTATGCGCGTCGCCCTGTCCGCGCTGACCATGGCGGAGTTCTTCCGCGATGAGCAGGGCCAGGACGTGCTGCTGTTCATCGACAACATCTTCCGGTTCACCCAGGCCGGTTCCGAGGTCTCGACCCTGCTGGGTCGTATGCCTTCGGCCGTGGGTTACCAGCCGACGCTGGCCGACGAGATGGGCGAGCTGCAGGAGCGCATCACCTCGACCCGTGGTCGCTCAATCACCTCGATGCAGGCCGTGTACGTGCCCGCCGACGACTACACCGACCCGGCGCCGGCCACCACGTTCGCCCACCTCGATGCCACCACCGAGCTCTCGCGTGCGGTGTTCTCCAAGGGCATCTTCCCCGCGGTGGATCCGCTGGCATCGTCTTCGACGATCCTGCACCCCAGCGTGGTCGGCGACGAGCACTACCGCGTCGCCCAGGAAGTCATCCGGATCCTGCAGCGCTACAAGGATCTCCAGGACATCATCGCCATCCTCGGTATCGATGAGCTGTCCGAAGAGGACAAGGTGCTGGTGTACCGCGCCCGTAAGATCGAGCGCTTCCTGAGCCAGAACATGATGGCGGCCGAGCAGTTCACCGGTCAGCCGGGTTCGACCGTTCCGCTCAAGGAGACCATCGAGGCCTTCGACAAGCTGGCCAAGGGCGAGTTCGATCACCTGCCCGAGCAGGCGTTCTTCCTCATCGGTGGTCTCGACGACCTGGCGAAGAAGGCAGAGTCGCTCGGCGCCAAGCTGTGATGCAGGTACGGCTGATCCGAAAGGTGGTGTCCAATGGCTGAACTTGACGTCGAGATCGTCGCCGTCGAGCGCAAGCTGTGGTCCGGCAAGGCGACGTTCGTCTTCACCCGCACCACCGCGGGCGAGATCGGCATCCTGCCGCGGCATATTCCGCTGGTGGCTCAGCTCGTCGACGACGCGATGGTGCGCGTTGAGCGTGAGGGCGAGGATGACCTGCGGATCGCGGTCGACGGCGGATTCCTGTCGGTGACCGAGGGCGGGGTCAGCCTGCTGGTGGAGAACGCCCAGTTCGAGTCGGAGGTCGACGCCGACGCCGCCAAGCGGGATTCCGAATCCGACGACGAAGCCACCGCGGCGTGGGGCCGTGCCCGGCTACGCGCCGTCGGCCAGATCGACTAGTAGGCAACGCCGATGAGCGCGTCCATGTTGTTCATGGTCGCGCTCGTCGGCGTTTTGCTGCTTGCCGTCGCCGCGCTGGGATATCGGCTGTGGAAGCTGCGCCAGGTGGGCGGCACCGCCGCAATCCTTCGGGACTTCCCTGCCGATGGCGGCCACGGTTGGCGCCACGGGGTGCTGCGCTACCGGGAGGCCGAGGCCGAGTTCTATCGACTCTCGAGTGCCCGCTGGTGGCCGGACCGGCGGCTGAGCCGGCTGGGCCTGGAAGTGGTCTCCCGCCGAGCCCCTCGTGGCGACGAGTTCGACATCATGAGCGACGAGATCGCGGTGCTGCAGCTGCGTGACAGCGACCGCAGTTTCGAGATCGCGCTGGATCGCGGAGCGCTGACCGCGTTCACCTCGTGGCTGGAGTCACGACCGTCGCCACGCGCGCGGCGCCGGAACTGAGCTGAGCGCGCCGTCACGGCCGGGTGCGTTGACCGCCCGGCTGCCACTTGACGTCGCCGGCCGGATTGGCCACCCGCGACAGGATGAACAGCAGGTCGGATAGCCGGTTGAGGTACTTCGCCGGCAAGACGTTGACCGAATCGCCATGCTCGTCGACCGCACGCCAGGCAGCCCGCTCGGCCCGACGAGTCACCGTCCGCGCCACGTGCAGCAGTGCGGACAGCGGTGTTCCGCCGGGCAGGATGAACGAGTCCAGGTTCGGCAGGCCCTCGTTGAATTCGTCGCACCAGCCCTCGAGGCGGTCGATGTAGTCCTGGCGCACCCGCAGCGGGGGATATTCCGGATCCTCGACGACAGGCGTGGAGAGGTCCGCGCCGGCGTCGAACAGGTCATTCTGAATCTGCAGCAGGACGTCCCGGATGCGGTCGTCCGGATCGCCCATCGACACGGCGACACCGATCGCCGCGTTGGCCTCGTCACAGTCGGCGTAGGCCTCCAGCCGGGCGTCGTTCTTCGACACGCGGCTGAAATCACTCAACCCGGTGGTGCCGTCGTCTCCGGTCCGGGTGTAGATGCGGGTGAGGTGCACAGCCATGGCTAAACGGTACCGGCCGGTCATGGCCGCAGCGTTCTGAAACTGGGTCACCATCTGCTTACACTGACCGCGTGAGCGATCGTTTCGTGGTGACGGGCGGAAGCCGGTTATCTGGCGAGGTCGCCGTCGGGGGAGCAAAGAACAGTGTCCTGAAACTGATGGCGGCCGCGTTGTTGGCCGAGGGCACCAGCACGATCACCAACTGTCCGGACATCCTGGATGTGCCGTTGATGGCGGAGGTGCTCAGGGGACTGGGCGCCACCGTGGAGTTGGACGGTTCGACCGTGCGGATCACCTCACCCGATGAGGTCAAGTACGATGCCGACTTCGCGGCGGTGCGGCAGTTCCGTGCGTCGGTCTGTGTGCTCGGACCGCTGGTGGGGCGGGCCCGGCGGGCCAAGGTCGCCCTCCCCGGTGGCGACGCCATCGGATCACGGCCCCTGGACATGCACCAGGCCGGCCTGCGTCAACTGGGTGCCAGGTGCAATATCGAGCACGGCTGCGTCGTCGCCGAAGCCGACCATCTCCGGGGAGCCGAGATACAGCTCGAGTTCCCCTCGGTGGGGGCGACCGAGAACATCTTGATGGCCGCGGTGCTCGCCGAGGGCGTGACCACCATCCACAACGCGGCGCGCGAACCCGATATCGCCGATATCTGCATGATGCTCAACCAGATGGGGGCGCAGGTCTCCGGTGCGGGGTCGTCGACCTTGACGATCACCGGGGTGGACCGGCTCTATCCGACCGAACATCGCGTGATCGGCGATCGCATCGTCGCCGCCACGTGGGGGATTGCCGCGGCGATGACCCGGGGGGACATCTCGGTGACGGGGGTCGATCCCGCGCACCTGCAGCTGGTGTTGCACAAGCTGCACGATGCGGGGGCGACGGTCACGCAGAACGACAACGGCTTCCGGGTCGTGCAGTACGAACGGCCGAAGGCGGTCAATGTGGCGACATTGCCGTTCCCAGGCTTTCCGACCGATCTGCAGCCGATGGCGATCGGGCTGGCGTGTATCGCCGACGGCACCTCGATGATCACCGAGAACGTGTTCGAGGCGCGGTTCCGTTTCGTGGAGGAGATGATCCGGCTCGGGGCCGACGCGCGGACCGACGGCCACCATGCGGTGGTGCGGGGGATCCCGCAGTTGTCCAGCGCCCCGGTCTGGGCATCGGATATCCGGGCGGGAGCCGGATTGGTTCTCGCCGGCCTCGTTGCCGACGGCGAGACCGAGGTGCACGACGTCTATCACATCGATCGCGGGTATCCGATGTTCGTCGAAAACCTGGTCAGCTTGGGCGCCGGGATCGAGCGCGTACACTCGTAAGAGACCGGTCAAGCGCGACATTATGGCTCTGACCAGCGGATTTGACTTCCGAAGGCACAAAGTTCTAATCTTTTGAAGTCGCCGCGGAGACGCGAGACAGAGAAGCTTGACTCGCCAGACAAGATAGTTTAAGCTGGCAGGGTTGCCCCGAAACGGATGGCTTCGATACAATCTGGTCTGTTGTTTGAGAACTCAATAGTGTGTTTGGTGGTTTTTGTTTGTTGTTTTTTGCCATCTTGGTGG